>CAZMLI010000020.1:0-5848 GCA_964566865.1 uncultured Planctomycetota bacterium | reverse complement strand
GTTTCGATCCTGATGATGGTGGTCGCGGGCAAGTCGCCGTCGAACATGTTCGCCAAGATCTTCAATACGATGGGCGCACAGCCCTACTTCGTCGCGATCCCGCTGTTCACCTTTGCCGGCTACCTGCTGGCCGAAAGCAAGGCGCCCCAACGGCTGGTCAATCTGTCGCGCGAGCTGTTTGGCTGGTTGCCAGGCGGCCTGGCGGTGGTCTCGCTCTGCTGCTGCGCGTTCTTCACCGCCTTCACCGGCGCGAGCGGCGTGACGATCATCGCCCTCGGTGGCTTCCTGATGCCGGCCTTGATCGAGGAGCGGTATGACGAGAACTTCAGCCTGGGCCTGCTGACCACCAGCGGCAGCCTCGGTCTGCTGTTCCCGCCCAGCCTGCCGCTGATCATCTATGCGATGATCGCCGGGGCCTCCTTGCAGGGCATCGACAACATTCCGCAAGGATTCCCGGACGGTTACTTCGTCGTCGAGATCAATACGCTGTTCATCGCGGGGCTGCTGCCAGGGCTGCTGCTGGTGCTGGTGCTGTCGTTGTACAGTGCGTTTATTGCCAAGAAGCGCGCCGCGCCGCGCACGCAGTTCTCGCCGCTCAAGTTGATCTCGGCCTCGGTCCGGGCCTTCTTCGAGGTGGCCATTCCGTTCCTGATCATCGGTGCGATCGCAACCGGCAAGGTGACGATGGAGGCGATCGCGCCGCTGACTGCGGGCTACCTGCTGATCGTCGAGGTGGTGATTTACCGGGACATCAGCATCAAGCAATTGCCAGGGATCATGCTCAAGTCGATGAAGATGGTCGGCGCGATCCTGATCATCCTGATCGCCGCCTTCGGCTTCAACAATGCGCTGGTCCAGCTGGAGGTGCCCAAGCAGATCCTCGCCTGGTTGACCGGGCTGATCGGCAGCGACAACAAGCTGATGTTCTTGTTGCTGCTCAACATCTTCCTGCTGATCGTCGGCTGCCTGCTCGACATCTTCTCCGCGCTGTTGCTGGTGGTTCCGCTGATCATTCCGCTGGCGGTGCAGTACGGGGTCAGCCCGGTGCATCTGGGCGTGATCTTTCTGACCAACCTGGAGATCGGCTACTCCACGCCGCCGGTCGGGATGAACCTGTTCATCGCCAGCCTGCGCTTTGACAAACCGGTGATGAAGCTCTACTGGGCCTCGTTGCCCTGGATCGCGCTGATGCTGATCTGCCTGGCGCTGATCACCTACCTGCCGGTCATCTCGCTCTGGCTGCCGGCGCTGCTGCAGTCCGTCGGGAAGTGACGGGCGAGTCCGGGCTGGATCTCGTTCGCCGCCTCAGTCAACTGGCGCCGGCCGAGGCGATCGCGCAGCTGACAACGGAGGCGCTCGAGGCCTGTCTGGTGCCCGCATTCGATGTCGAGGCGCGAGGCGTGGCGCTGGCGGGCGGTGCGCTGCTAACCCGCGGGACCCCGGTGTTTGGCGGCGCCGTCAGCGGGCGGGTCGTCTTCTCGGCGCAGGCGGCGGAGGCGCGCGCCGAGGCGGGCGAACCGTTGCTGCTGGCGCGTGAGCAGCTGACGCCGGAGGAGGTCGGCGGGGTGATGCTGACCCGAGGACTGATCACCGCCCGCGGCGACAGCGCCTCCCATGCGGCGGTCATGGCGCGGGCGATGGGCAAGCCCTGTGTCGTTGGCTGCGCGGCGCTGACGGTCGATGTGAGCGAGCGCCGGCTGACGATCGGCGACCGGGTGGTGCGGGAGGGCGAGTACCTGGCGATCGACGGCAGCAGCGGTGAGGTGTTCGCCGCCCATCTGCCCGTGCGTCCCTCCGAGGTGCTCGAGGTGCTGGTCGAGCAGCGACTGGCGGCCGAGGATGCGCCGCTGTACCAGGCGTTCGACCGGCTGATGGGCTGGTGCGACGCGCAGGCGAAGGTCCGGGTGCGCGCCAACGCGGACGATCCGGCGGCCTGCCGGCTGGCGCGCCAACTGGGTGCGCAGGGCGTCGGGCTGTGCCGGACCGAGCAGATGTTTGTCGGGGAAGACCGCCTGCCCGCATTCCAGGCGTTGATCCTGGCCGAGGATCTGAATGCGTGCAAGGGACAGCTGGCCCGCCTGCTGCGCGTGCAGCGCGAGGCGTTCATCCGGATGTTCGGCGAGATGGCCGGTCAGCCGGTGACCATTCGGCTGTTCGATCCGCCGCTGCACGAATTCCTGCCGAGCGCAGCCGCCTTGCCGCGGTTGGCCGCGACGATCGGCATCGAGGCGGAGCTGCTGGCCAGCCGCGTGGAGGCCTTGCGCGAGGTCAACCCGATGCTCGGTCAGCGGGGTTGCCGCCTCGGGATTGCCTATCCTGCGATCGCCGAGATGCAGGTTCGGGCCGTGTTCGAGGCGGCCCTGCAGGTCGAGGGCGCCTGCCCCGAGCTGCTCGTGCCGATGGTGGGCCACGCCAGCGAGCTGTCCCACCAGCTCGATTTGATTCATCGCGTCGCCGAGACGTGCTTCGACGAGGTGGGGCGCACGCTGCCCTACCAGGTCGGTGTGATGATCGAGGTGCCTCGCGCCGCGCTGGTTGCCGAGCAGCTCGCCGAACGGGTCTCGTTCTTTAGCTTCGGCACCAACGACCTGACGCAGATGACGCTGGGGCTATCGCGCGACGACGCGGGCGACATTCTCGCCGGCTATCTCGAGCGTGGCATCTACGACCACGACCCGTTCGTCGAGCTCGACACCGACGGCGTCGGCGCGTTGATCCGGATGGCGCTGGAGAAGGGCCGCGAGACCCGTCCGGAGCTGGCGCTGGGGCTATGTGGCGAGCAGGCCAGCAACGCGCGCAGCATTGCGTTTTGTCACGAGATCGGCCTGGACTATATCTCTTGCGCGCCGCGCAAGCTGCCGCTGGCGCGCCTGGCGGCCGCGCAGGCTGCGCTCTGATCGCAGGCGTGCGCCACGACGCGATCGTCATCGGTGCCGGGATCTCCGGACTGACCGCGGCCTTCGAGTTGATGCGGGCCGGCAAGGATCCGCTGCTGCTGGAGGCGTCGTCGCAGGTCGGCGGTTTGATTTGTAGCGAGTCGCAGGATGGCTATTTGCTGGAGCACGGCCCGAACACCGTGCGGGCCACCGCGCCACTGATCGATCTCTGCCAGGCGGTGGGGCTGGGCGACCGCATCCTTCGCGCCAGCGCCGTGTCGAAGCGTCGCTATGTGCGACGCGATGGCCGTCTGCACGCCTTGCCGAGTGGTCCTGGGGAGCTGCTGCGCAGTCGGCTCTGGAGCCTTCGTGGCAAGCTGTCGCTGCTGGCCGAGCCGCTGCGGGGGGGGCGCTCGCCGGAGGGGGAGTCGGTGACGGACTTCTTCGTCCGTCGTCTCGGTCGCGAACTGTTCGATTATGCGGTCGAGCCGTTCGTCGGCGGGAGCTTTGCCGGAGATCCCGATCGGCTCGAGATGCGCAGCGCCTTTCGCCAGCTGCTGGCCTGGGAGTCCGATCACGGCAGCTTGATCCGTGGGGGGCTGCGGGCGCGCAAGCAGGCGAAGGGCGCTGCTGTTCGCGGTCTGTTCTCCTTTCCTGATGGATTGGCGGAGCTGCCCCTGGCGATTGCGGCCAGGCTTGGTGACCGGGTCTGCTGCGATCGAGCGGTGGATGCGGTGTGGCCCGAGGGCGACCATTGGGTCGTCGAGGGGGGCGGGCAAAGCTGGTCGACCGCCTCGGTCTTGCTGGCGGTGGGCGCCCGCCAGTCGGCGCAGATGATTCGCAGCTGGGCGCCCGAGGCGGCCGATCGGCTGGGCGGGATGGAAGCGGCCGGGGTCGCGGTGGTGCATCTGGGGATTCCGCTGGGCCAGTTCGAGCAGCCGCCTGACGGGTTTGGCTTTCTCAATCCGCGGCGGGAAAAGCACCGGGTGCTGGGCGTGGTTTGTGCCTCAAATTGCTTTCCCGGCCGCGCTCCCGAGGGACACTTGCTGGCCACCGCATTCATCGGCGGCGATCGTCAACCCGAGCTACTGCTGCGGTCGGACGCGGAGCTGGTTTCGATGACCCTGGAGGAGGAGTTCGAGCCCTTCGGCCTATCGGGCCCGCCGTCTCTGTCCCGCGTGATCCGCTACCAGGCGGCGATCCCTCAATACAGAACCGGACAGGCGGCTCTGGAGGCGGATCTGGACGCGCTGGAGGCCGCCCATCCTGGTCTCGGCCTGGCGGGCGCGTTTCGGGGTGGAATCTCCGTTCCGGACTGCGTCCATAACGCACAAATTCAGGCCGCACGCCTTGTGGGTATATCGCCCGTCAATTGAAAACGTACTTCTCTTCTGCTTTTTATCAAGCCCAAGTAGCCATGTGAAGGACAGTTCCTGTACCACATGTGGTATGCTGCGTTTTGCCGAGCGCGATATGTGCCAGGAATAGTGGCGGATAAATACCGACTCCACCAAATATTGTGACTCGCCCAACATATTGTTCTTGCCTGCTGAAGGTGCAGTTGCAATACTTTTCACAAGTCGGTAACCTCTCTGCCTTTCCGGGGGGATCACAGGAGTCGGGGGATCTGAAGCTAGTCTTCGGGGAGTTGCCGGGTTTTAGATGGTCAAGAAGCACAGTCAACTACTGCTCTCAGCGTTATTTGGGCTAGACGTGCTGGCCACGGCCAGTGCGTGGGTCGTGTGCTATTTCGTGCGTTTCCACGTCCCTCCCTTCTCGAATAACCTCCCGCGCGGCCTGCCCGAATTCCGGATCTACGCGATGGCGTTGCCGGTGGTGCTGTTTCTGGCCGTGGTGACCTACCGCTACGCCGGCCTCTACCGTCCGCGTCGCCAGGGTGCCGTGCTGGTCGAGATGTGGGACATCTTTGCCGCCAACGTGGTGCTGTTCCTCTTCCTGACCGCATTCTCCAACTATTACGACCGGATGCTCTACTCCCGCGGTGTGATGGTCCTGTTTCCGCTGGTCAACTGCACGGGGCTCATGCTCGGCCGGGCGGCGATGCGGATCCTGGTGCGACGGCTGCGCGAGGCCGGCTACAACCAGCGCAGGGCGCTCGTCGTTGGCGCGGGAAAACTGGGCCAGACCGTGGGGGAGACGATCCTGCGAAATCCCTGGACGGGCATCCAGGTGGTCGGCTACCTGGCCGACCAGCCCGGCAAGCTCGGCGAGTCAGTGGCCGATGGCCAGGTGATCGGGACCTACGGTGATGTGGCGGAACAGGTGGCAAGGTTGCGAGTCGACCAGGTGTTTCTGGCGATCCCCTGGCATCACATGTCGCACATGGAGGAGATCGTCAAGCAGCTCAGTCAAGACATGGTCGACGTGCGGATCGTGCCGGACATGCGCGGCTTCATGACGCTCAACGCGGGCGTGTCCGAGTTTGACGGACTGCCGCTGATTTCGCTGCGCGAGACCCCGCTGGTGGGCTGGAACCTGTTGCTCAAGCGGACCGCAGACATCCTGCTCTCGGTTGTTGCGCTGCTGGTCTTCGCCATCCCGATGGCCGTCATCACCCTGCTGCTGAAGCTCACCTCGGCCGGCCCGATCTTCTACCGGCAGGAGCGGATGGGGCTCGACGGGCGGCTGTTTCAGATGCTCAAGTTTCGCTCGATGCACGTGGGGGCCGAACGTGAAACCGGCGCTGTCTGGGCTGCCGAAGATGATTCGCGTCGCACCTGGTTGGGCGCGTTTCTGCGCAAGAGCAGCCTCGACGAGGTGCCGCAGTTCTTCAACGTGCTGCGCGGCGACATGAGTATCGTCGGCCCACGTCCGGAGCGCCCGATGTTCATCGAGCGCTTTCGCAAGGTGATCCCCAAGTACATGCTGCGCCACAGGATGAAGGCCGGCATCACCGGTTGGGCTCAGATCAACGGTTGGCGGGGCAATACCTCGCTGCGCAAGCGAATCCA
>CAZMLI010000019.1:0-23478 GCA_964566865.1 uncultured Planctomycetota bacterium | reverse complement strand
CGCGGCGATAGGCCTGCTCGTCGTCACGTCGGAGGTCGGTGCGGATGGCATGGGAAATCACCCGGTCGGCAGCCAGCTTGTGGCGAGCGATGGCCACCTTTCGCTCCGACGCGACGCTGGCCTTGAGTTCCCGAGCCCTCGCGCTACTGGGGTCGAGGCTGGCTGCCTGGCCCAGGGCAAACTCGGCCAGGGCGTAGTCCTCGCTGACCAGCGCCAGTCTGCCGAGGGCCAGCAGCGTGGCGAACAGACCATCACGGGCTTCTGACGAGTCCGGATCGGTCCGCTGCCAGTTGGTCTGGGCCGCGGCCAGTTCTTGCAGTCGGCCGAGCGTCTGGGCGTATCTGGCCTTCCTCTCGGGATCTGGCGAGCGGCGCCGAGCGGGGTCGGCCGGGAGGCTTGCCACGATCTCGCGGGCCAGGTCCAGACGTTGCATCGGATCGAGTGCGACGACTGCCCGCCGGGCGTCGGCGCGTGTGCGGGAGCGGCGCAGCGCGAACAAGCCCCCGGCGCTGGCGGCGGTGGCCAGCACCGCGACGAGCCCAGCCACGAAATAGCGGTGGCGCCGGACCCACTTCCAGGCTGCGGCGGCTGGGCTGTAACGCGCCGCGCTGACCAGCCGGCCGTCCAGGTGGGCCTCGATGTCGGCTGCAAGCTCGCTGGCGCTCGCATAGCGCTGGTCGGGCGACGGCTGCAGCGCGCGCGCGGCGATCGCTTCCAGTTCGGCTGGCACGTTACGCTCCGGCGCGCGTTGGGAGGCGGGTTCGATGGCGTGCTCTCGGGCGGAGGCGTCCGGCGCGCTTCCGGTCAGGCACTCGAAGAGAATCCCCCCCAGCAGGTAAACGTCGCTGCGGTGATCGACGCGGTCTATTGCGCCGATCGCTTGCTCCGGCGACATGTAGGCCGGCGTCCCCAGCACCATGCCCACCTCGGTGCGCCGCGAATCTCCCGTGGCGCCGGCGGAGCCAAAGTCCGGATTCGGGGCGCCCACTTGCGCGGAGAGGCCCCAGTCCAGCACGTAGACCTCGCCAAACTCGCCGACCATCACGTTGGCCGGCTTGAGGTCGCGGTGCAGCACCCCGCGGGCGTGCGCGAAGGCCACCGCCTCGCAGATCCGCAGGCAGATGCGCAACAGCCGAGGCAACGGGGTTTCGCCGTCGGCGATCAGCTCGCCGAGCGTGCGGCCGCGCACTTCCTTCATCGTGTAGTAGGGCTGGCCCTGCGCGTCGGTCGACAGTTCGTAAACCGGCACGATGTTGGGATGGTCGAGCTGCGCGGTGACTTGCGCCTCCTCGATGAAGCGCTCAACCAGCTCGCGACCGCCGCAGGTGCTGCGCTTGAGGGCGACACGCCGACGCAGCGACGGGTCGAACGCCTCGAGCACCTCCCCCATCCCGCCTTGTCCGAGGCGGCCGGTCACGTCGTAGCGACCGATGGCGCCGCCCTCGCCGGTGAGGCTCGCGGCGCGATCATGCGGCAGGGTCGTTCCCTGGTGGGCCGCGCGCCGCGGCGTCAGCTCCGTGGCGTCAGGATCGGGCGTTGCTGGGGCGTCGGGCATTGCATACTCCCGGCCGCGGAAATGTTACTGAAGCGTTTCGAAGTTGATCAGGATCGGAAACTGGCTCTCGATCGATTCGGTCGCGAGCCTGCGCAGGATGTTGTAGCACATCTGGGCGAAGAACAGATCGCCTCTGAGCTCTGTCTCGTAGTCTTCGACCTGTTCGCGCGTGGCCATCATGAACTTCGGCATACTGTCGACCAGCCGGGGATCCATACCGAGCGAATCGGTCAGCAGACCGATCTCCTCCATCAGCCGAGGGGCGCTGCCGACCCAGATCGGGTTGCGCAGCTTGCCGATCTTGACCCAGATCGGGAAGAAGAAGTAGTGCGGAATGTAGACGCCCGACTGGGGGATGCGGATCAACTGGTTGAAGCGTGTCTGCTGTTCGTCCTTGAAGATCAGATCCAGCTCGGTGTCCTCGTAGCTGCAGCCCTGCTCCTTGAGGTGGTCGAGAAAGTTGACCAGATCGATATGGATATGAGAGACGCACTCGCCGGTCTCGAGCTCGCCGATGATCGGGCGGCCGGTCTCGGCGCGCACGACCTGGGTCAGCTTCTGAGTGAACTGCTCCATGATCGCCCGGCGCGCCTTGACCTGCTTGGGCGAGAACTCCTCCTGCTCACGCTCGTTGAGCACGTGGTAGGGCTGGACGGTGGCGTCGAAACTCATGAGAAGTACTTCAGCAGCCCGCCGCCGCCGAGCAGCCGTTCACACTGCTCGGTCTGCTTCTTGCCCCACCCCGCCACGTCGGCCTCGACCTGAAACACCGGACGGGTCTTGATCCGGGTGACGCGCCGCACCTTCAGGCCGATCTCGATCGTCTCGGCCCAGCTCACATGCTCGATCGCCAGGGTCATCGGCTCATCTCTGGTCAGTGGAAAGAGGCTGAGAAAACGCACCTCCTCTGCCGAGAACTTGAGCAACGGCACCTGGCGAGCGTCGCCTCTCTTGCGCCTGACCTTGAACAGGCAGTGGCGCAGCGCCACCTTCTCCTTCTCCACCACGGCGACCTTTTCGACCGGCTCGGGCACGACGCTGTCCGCCAGCGAAACGACCGAAGACTCGTGCTGGGCTCGCACCTCCTTGATCCGCTTGGCCTGCTCGGGGTCGCGGAAGACGAAGTTGCGCACCCCGCTGGGGAACTTGGTGCACTTGGCGACCTTCAGGTGGAAACCGTGCTGCAAGACCGTCGGCTGGTAGATCGCTTCCTCGTTGACGTAGGTGCCGTTGACGGTGCGCAGATCTTCGACGTAGTACAGGCCATCCTCGTAGTAGATCCGGCAATGCCGGCGAGAGACCTCGACCACGGCGATGGTGATATCGACATCGCGCAGGCGGCCCAGGACGACATCGTCCTTGAGAATCCGATGCTCCTGGCCTGACCGGGTGTCGATCAGCTTGGGTCGTGATCTGAATGTGGTCATGATGTCCGGGCTGGCGGGACTCCGAGCATTATAGAACGGCCCCAGATGAAGTCAAAGGGACGCAGCACACAGACTGCGCAGGACCTCCCACGGACGTCCACCGGCGGCGAGCAGCATCCAGTCGTCGCCCGAGGGCACCGCCCGATCGATACGCAGTTGCAGCGCGTCCGCCAGCCGGGCGACGCCCCTTCCGCCCAGCGGACCGAGCGCCTCGTCGCCGCCGATCAAACGCGGCGCGACGAAGATCAGCACCGCGTCCACCAGACCGGCCTCGACCAGCGCGCCGGACAGCTGACCGCCACCCTCGACCAGCACCGACTGCAGATTTCGATCAGCCAGTCGACGCCAGAGCGCCGGCAGATCCACCCGTCCCTCAGCATCCGGGCCGACGCCGAGCAGCTCGCAGCCAAGGGCCTCGAGCGCAGGCGCCTCGTGCCCGGCCAGGTGTGCGATCAGGGTGGGGTGTTCGCTGGCCGTCCGGGCCAGTTGACTGTCGCGGGAGAGCCGCGCCTGGCTGTCGACCACCAGGCGAGCCGGCTGGCGGCCCGGGGCATCCCGCACGGTCAGTCGGGGATCATCAGCGGCAGCCGTACCGCTGCCGACGGCGACGACCTGGCACAGGCCGCGCAGCCGGTGCACCGTCCGGCGCGAGACCTCACCCGAGATCCACTGGGACTCTCCGGTGTGGGTGGCGATCTTGCCATCCAGACTGGTGGCCCACTTGAGCACCGTGTAGGGCCGGCCGCGGGTGTGCACCGCGTGAAACGGCGCGATCAAGGCCTGTCCCGCTTCGGGCTGCTGCGCCTGCCCCACCGCCACGCCCGCCGCCGCCAGCAGCTTCAGGCCCTTGCCGGCGACCTGCGGGTTGGGGTCGTCGATGGCGTGCACCACGCGCGTCACGCCTGCGTGGATGATGCGCTCGGTGCAGGGCCCTGTCTTACCCTGATGCGCACAGGGCTCGAGTGAGACATACAGGGTGGCGCCGCGGGCTCGTTCACCGGCGGCGTCGAGCGCGACCACCTCGGCATGCGGACCGCCGCAGCGGGCGTGGTACCCCTCGCCGACGATTTCCCCCTGGGCAACCACGACCGCGCCCACGGGCGGATTCGGGGCCACTGCGCCGAAGCCGCTGCGAGCAAGCTCGAGGGCGCGAATCAGGAAGTCGCGGTCTCCGGACACGGCTCTGTCACCAGGGTCCCGAACAACGTCAGCGGGGTGGCGTCGGTCAGCTCGACCTGCACCAGGCTACCGACCAGGTCAGGGGAGCCTGCGCGCGAGGCGAGATCAAAGACGACGATTTCGAACTGCGGCGTGCGACCGACGAGCTTGCTCGCGTCCCGCTTGCTCGGTCCCTCGACCAGCACCTCGACCCGCTGGCCCAGGCGGTCTTGCAAGCGGGCCCGTCCGACCTGCTCCTGCGCCTTGAGCAATAGCTGATTGCGCTCTCGCTTGACCGCCATCGGCACGTCGTCGGCCATCTTGCGAGCGGCCACGGTCTGCGGTCGGGGGCTGTACTTGAAGATGAACGAGTTCTGGAACTTGCGCTCCTTCAGCAGCTCGAGCGTCTTGTCGAACTCGGCGTCTGTTTCACCGGGGAAACCGACGATGAAATCGCTGGCCAGCGCCAGCTCGGGAATCGCCTCGCGCGTGGCGTCGGTCACCTCGTTGTACTTCTCGACGGTGTAGCCGCGCCGCATCCGCTCGAGCATCCCGTTGTCGCCATGCTGCGCGGGCAGGTGGAGGTAGGGACAGACCTTGGGTTCCTGCGCCATGACCTCGATCAGATCGGGGGTCATGAAGTTCGGATGGCTGGTGATGAACCGCACGCGCCGGATGCCGGAGACCGCGGCGGCTTCCGAGAGCAGCTCGGCAAAACTGGCCGGCTCGTCGAGGCGCTTGCCATAGGAGTTGACGGTCTGGCCGAGGAAGGTGATCTCCAGGCAGCCGTCGTCGGCCAGCCGCTTGACCTCGTCGATAATCGTCTGCTTGGGCCGGCTGCGCTCCTTGCCACGGGTGAACGGCACCACGCAAAAGGTGCACATCACGTCGCAGCCGCGCATCACCGAGACAAACGCCTGGAACGGGTTGGGTCGGCTGGCCACGTCGCGATGGAACTGCACCTGATCCAGCTCGATCGCGGCGATCCGACGGCCGGAATCATAGACTTCGCGCACGAAGGTCCGCATGTTATGGATCTGCATGCTGCCGACGACCAGATCGACATGCGGAAAGCGGTCGAGAATCTGCTCGGATTCCCGCTGAGCCATGCAGCCCATCACGCCGATCACCAGCGATGGCTTCTCGCGCTTGATCTTCTTCAGGTAGCCCAGGTGCGACTTGACCCGATCCTCCGCCTTTTGCCGCACGCTGCAGGTATTGTAGAGGATCAGGTCGGCCTCGCTGCGATCCTCGGTCTGCTCGAAACCGTCGGCCGACAGTTCGCCGGCCACCAGTTCGCTGTCGAGCTTGTTCATCTGGCAGCCAAATGTCTCGATGTATAGCTTGCGGGATCGCATTTTGGCAGCATATCAGGTGGACCCTGGGTTGGAAATCGCTATCCTATACGAACACTGCAGATACAACCACGAGGGGGCGCTTCGTTGATTGCCGAGGAAACCAAGTCGGGCGGGCTGGAACTGGATTATGCGGATGAAGAGGCGTTCATGGGGTCGTTTCTGTCCCACGTGGACGAGCGCCTCAACGCCGGCGAGATGGACATCCCGGTCAACCTGGCCGGCATCGTCTCGCTGCCCAAGCCCTATCTGGAGGCGCTCGAGGCGGCGGTGATGGCCACCGAAGGCGCCGGGGCACGTCTCTGGTTCTTCGTCACGCAAGAATTTGCCGAGCTGATCGAGAAGCGCGGCAAATCGGAGACGATTCCGCACGAGATCATCGACGCGGAGGTTCTGGACGTGCCGCTCGAGGAGCAACACTCGTCGTTCGAGTTGATGGATGACTGGCTGATCTCGCGCGCGCCGGACGAGACCGAGCTGCTCCGGCAGTTCCAGGAGAATTTCGAGCTGATGCTGGTGGAGTGCCCGCGGGTGCAGATCGACCTGCGCAGCATGCCGCATCTCTCCCAGCGCTTTTGCAAGTCTCTCGTGCTGGCCGCGATCCAGGCGCGCGAGATGAACAAGGAGATCGAGCTGCGCGTCACGCGGAGCCAGCAGAAGGTGCTGCAGAAGCTGCCCGGCGCGGAGTTCTTCGAGATGTCAAGGGAGGCGCAGCCGGCCAATACCCAGCGGGTGAAGCGCCTCAGCGTGGCGAGCAAGAGACTGAAGGCGGTGATGCGCACCGGCAGAGACAAGCGCGCATCCGAGGTCTCGGACAATCGACGCGAGCATATCCGTCTGCGGGTCAGCAACGCCTTCCTGCTCTACCGGCTGCAGTCGTCGCAGAACAAGCTCAAGACGCGCGTGGTGGATCTTTCGGAGAGTGGCCTGTCCTTCTTCGCCTCGGAGATGATCGAGGTCAATACGAAGATCTCGATCTACCTGGAGACGCCGGCGTTCATGGAGCCCCCGAAGATTCGCGGGAAGGTCGTGCGTTGCGAAAAGGTCCAGTTGAAGAGCGGGCTGACCGCTTTCAAGGTTGGCGTGCAGTTCGGCGAACTGCCGGAGGACGTCGGCAGCGGGCTGCGCAATACGCTGGCCCAGAAGAAGTAGCTCTCCCGCGGCGTTAGCGGCATTGCGTCAATTTTTGGTGCCGTGATGCCCTTGCGCCAAGCGCGGGCCCCGTAGGGCGGGGGCTGTCCCCCGCCGGAAGAGTACGGCCGGAGCGGCGGGGGACAAGCCCCCGCCCTACTGACGCCCCTTGATGGAGCGCCAGGCGATCAGTACGAACAACAGCAAGACCGCCACCTGAAGGCTGAGTCCGACGAGCGCCTTCCAGTGGTCCATCGAGGCTACTCGTCTTCCGTCGGTTCGTCCTTGCTCGTCTTCGCGCTCTCGTCGTCATCGCTGTGCACGACGTCGGCTGTCTTGGTCACCAGCTCGAATACCACGCGGGATGCACAGTCGCCCAGCCGCTTGTGCGGCAACTGGGTGATGCGCGTGTAGCCCCCCGGGCGATCGGCGAACATCGGACCTATCTCGGCGAACAGCTTCTTGACCATGCGCCGATCCCAGCGCTCGGTCTTCTCCTTTTGCCGGCCAGGCACGGGGCGCTTGACGCGCTGCGCACCCTGCAGGCGGGAGAAGGCCAGCCGCTGATTGTGATCGGTCTTGTTCTTGGCCAGCGTGATCAGCTTCTCGACGAACGGCCGGACGAACTTGGCCTTCTCTTTGGTCGTCACGATCCGCTCGTGTTCGAACAGAGCGAGGGCCATGTTCTTTCGCAGCGCCTTGCGGTGCGAAGTATTACGGCCGAGCTTGGTTGCTTTTCTACGGTGTCGCATGGGTCCGTTCCCTACTAGCTAGGCAGATGGCTCAGGTCCATCCCGAGGGACAGGCCGATATCCTTCAGCTTCTTCTTGATCTCTTTCAGCGAGGTCTTGCCGAAGTTCCGCACTTCGAGCATCTCCTCCTCGCTGCGACGTACCAGATCACCGATGGTCTGAACGCTCTCGGCTTCGATGCAGTTCGACGCCCGCACTGACAGGTCCAGCGCGACGATCGGCATGTTCAGCTTGTCGAGCAACTCCTGGGCCGCTGCATCGGCCGTGCCACCACCGCCCTCTTCTTCAGCGACCACCGGCGCCTCGCTGGCCACGCCCTTCTGCAGTTCTTCACCGAGGGTGAAGTACTGCACGAACGGGTTGAGGTGCTTGCGCAAGATCTTGCCAGCCTCGACCAGCGCCATCTCGGGTCCGATCGTGCCGTCGGTCCAGATGTCCATGATCAGCTTGTCGTAGTTGGTCACCTGACCCACGCGGGTATCTTCGACACGATAGCGCACACGCGTGACCGGCGAGAAGACCGAATCGATCGGGATCACGCCCAGCACCTGTTCGGCTTCGCCGTCCTGCTCGGTGGCAGCGCAATATCCGCGACCACGGGAGGCCGTCATCTCGATGTCGAGATCGCAGGTGTCGGTGATCTCGCAGATGTACTCGCCCGGGTTGACCACCTTGGTATTGGCGTCACACTCGATGTCACCCGCGGTGACGGTCCCCGGCTTGGTTTGCTTGAGCTTCAGCGTCACCGGATCGTCAGAGTCGATCTTCAGCAGGACCTTCTTGATATTGAGGATGATCGAGCTGACATCCTCGTAGAGCCCTTCGATCGTGGTGAACTCGTGAGACACGCCCTTGATCCGGACGTGGGTCACGGCGGATCCCTCGAGCGAGGAGATCAGCACGCGCCGCAGGCTGTTGCCCACGGTGGCGCCATAGCCTCTTTCGAATGGTTCGGCGATGACGGAGCCGAAACTCCCGGTCAGGGTTTCCGCGTCGAATTCGATCCGGGTCGGAAGCTCCAGCCCGCGCCAGCGGATACGAATCGAAGACTTGGGGCGAAGGGCATTGGGTGGTGCGATGACGATGCTCATGGTCGCTGTGGCCTCTATGTCTACTTCGAGCAGAACTCGATGATCAGCTGTTCGTTAATCGGATCCTCGATCTCATCCCGGCGCGGCAATGCGGTGACCCGGGCTGTCTGGGAGGTTTCCTCCACCTCCAGCCAACTGGGTACGTTGCGCCCGCGGGCAATCTCGTAGTTATCCTTGAACATGTTCTTGGTCTTGTCCTTGTCCTTCGAACCGATCTGGTCCTCCGCCTTGACGAGAAAACTCGGGCGGTCGACCTTCCGGCCGTTGACCGTGACGTGGCCGTGCACGATGTACTGGCGAGCCTGGTTACGCGAGAGCGCGAACCCAGTCTTGAACAGCACGTTGTCCAGCCGACGTTCCATCAGTTCCAGCAGGTTGGCGCCCGTATTACCGGTGCTCTGGCCAGCCTTGGTGTAGTAGATCCGGAACTGGGCCTCGAGGATGCCGTAGAGCCGCTTGACCTTCTGCTTCTCACGCAGCTGGATCGAGTAGGCCGACGGCTTACCGCGGCGCCAGGTATGCATCCCCGGCGGCTTCTCACGCTTGGTCAGGCTGCACTTCTTGGTCTCGCAGCGCGTGCCCTTGAGGAACAACTTCTGTCCTTCTCGGCGGCACAGCTTGCACTTCGGTCCGGTGTAACGCGCCATCTAGACTCTCCGCTTCTTGCGTGGCCGGCAGCCATTATGCGGCAGCGGCGTTGTATCTTCGATCGCCTTGACCTCCAGGCCAGCGGCCTGAAGTGCCCGGATCGCCGATTCTCTGCCGGCACCCGGTCCCTTGACGCTCACCTCGATCTCCTTCACCCCGAACTTGATCGCCTTCGAAGCGGCCGCTTCGGCTGCCTTCTGGGCAGCGAACGGCGTGCTCTTGCGTGAGCCCTTGTTGCCGACTGAGCCTGCGCTCTCCCAGCAGAGGGTGTCGCCGTTCTGGTCGGTGATGGTGATGATGGTATTGTTGAAGGTCGCCTTGATGTGGGCCACGGCCTTGGCCACATTCTTGCGAATCTTCTTCTTCTTCCTGACCTTCTTCTTGATCTTGGCCATGTTCTCTCTCGCTTAGTGCATCGACTTGATCGATTTTTTGCCCGCAACGGTCTTGCGCGGCCCCTTGCGCGTACGCGCATTTGACTGAGTACACTGCCCGCGCACCGGCAATCCCTTGCGATGACGCAGGCCGCGATAGCAGCCAATATCCTTCAGGCGTTTGATGTTGGCCTGCACTTCGCGGCGCAGCTCGCCTTCGACGCGGAAGTTGTTCTGAATGAAGTTGGCGATCCGGACGACCTCGTCCTCGCTCAAGTCCTTCGAGCGGATCGTACCATCGATGCCCGTGTCCTTGAGGATCAGGGCCGACCGGGTCCGCCCGACACCGTAGATATAGGTCAGGGCAATCCAGACCGGCTTGTTGGGGGGAACATCGACACCAACGATTCTTGGCATTACTTACCCTGCCTTTGCTTATGACGTGGATTCGTGCAGATAACTCGCAGGACACCCTTACGACGGATGATCTTGCAGTTCTCGCAGATCCGCTTCAGGCTTGCTTTGACTTTCATCTTCTTTCCCTCACGGCAGGGTCAGTATCTCTGGGTCGTCCGTGGAGACCGCCACGGTGTGCTCGAAATGCACGGACAGCTTGTGATCCTTGGTGATCACCACTTCCCAGCCCTGGACCCGGACTACATCCGTCTCATAGGTCCCCTGGTTGACCATCGGCTCGATCGCGATCACGAGCCCGGGCTTCAGCTTCAGGTCATAACCCATCATGCGCGTCCGGACATCGACGAAGTTCGGAACCTGTGGTTCCTCGTGCATCTCCATCCCGACACCGTGGCCAGTGTACTCGCGAACCACGGAATACCCCTCGCCTTCCACATATTCCTGGACCGCTCGGCCGATCGAGGAGACCCGATTGCCCGGTCGGGCAGCCGCAATCCCCAGGCGAAGCGCTTCCTCGCCGATCTCGAGCAGTCGCTGCGCTTCCTCGCTGACCTGGCCGACCGGATAGCTCCAGGCCGAGTCGCCGATGTAGCGCTTGTATCGGACACCGATGTCGATCGAGGCGATGTCACCCTCTTCCAGCACTCTGGGACCCGGCACGCCATGCACGATCTCTTCGTTGATCGACGCGCAGACGTGGCCCGGAAAGCCCTTGTAGTCCTTGAATACCAGTTCGCCACCGCGCGACTTGACGAACTGCTCGACCAGCCGGTCGATGTCCATCGTCGTCACGCCGGGCGCGATCATCTCGCGCACTTTCTGGTGCGCCTCGCCAACCAGACGGCCGGCCTCGCGCATGATCGCGATCTCGTGGGGGCTCTTGCGGCGAACCATCAGACCGCGCTCCCCTTCAGGCTGTCCAGAATTCGCTGTGACACCTCAACCGGCTTTCCGACCGCATCGATCCGCACCAGCAGGTCCTTGCCGGCATAATAATCCAGCAGACCGATGGTGCTCCGGTGGTAGGCCTTCAGCCGGTTGCGCATCGTCGCTTCTTCGTCGTCCTCGCGCTGATACAGCGAGCTGTCGCAGACGGTGCAAACGCCCGGGGCAGCGAACGGCTGCTGGCAGGAACGATTCGAGCAGAGCCAGCGCTTGGCGGCACGCTTGACCAGCATCTCCTCCGGCACGTCGAAGTAAATCACCTGATCCACCGGGCGCCCGAGACTGGACAGCATTTCATCCAGCACGACCGCCTGCGTATTGGTCCTGGGAAAGCCGTCAAAGACGATTCCGCCTTCGATCTCGCCGAGTGCCTCTCTGACGATCGCGATGACCAGTTCGTCCGGAACCAGTTCACCGCGGTCCATGATCGGCTTGGCCAGCTTCCCGCTATCGGTGCCATTGCTCGCGGCCTCACGCAGCAGGTCTCCAGTCGCCAGGTGAGAGAGCTTCAGCTCCCCTGCCAAACGCTTGGCCTGCGTACCCTTGCCCGAGCTCGGCGCTCCGAGGAAGATCAGGTTCACCGCCGCGTCCTCCCGCGGCCGCCCTTCTTGATGAAGCCCTCGTAGTGCCGCATCATCAGGTGACTCTCGACCTTCTGGATGAACTCCAGCACCACCGCCACGACGATCAGGATGCCCGTGCCGCCGAGGAAGTAGGCCGCCGTGAACTCGACGCGCTTCTGCAGCCCCATCGAGACCATCAGCAAGTTCGGGATCAGCGCGATGAAGGCCAGAAACGCCGCGCCGACATAGGTCACGCGGTTCATCACCTTTTCCAGGAACTCCGCCGTCCAGCGGCCCGGTCGGATGCCTGGGATGAAGCTGCCGTACTCCTTCATCTGCTTGGCCATCTCGGTCGGCTGGAACATCAGGCTGTTCCAGAAGTAGCTGAAGAAGTAGATCATCCCGATGTAGAGGATGATGTAGGTGAACGATGTGGGCGCGAGCAGTCCGAGGAACGCGTTTCCGGGACTGAGGATCTTGCCCAGGATCACGCTCGGAAAGACCATCAAGCTGCTGGCGAAGATGACGGGCATCACGCCGGCCTGGTTGACGCGGATCGGCATGTGCGACTTCTGGCCGCCATAGACCCGTCGGCCACGCGTATGTTTGGCTTGTTGGACCGGTATTCGTCGCTGGCCCTCGTGAACCAGCGTGACCCCGAGCACGATCAGCACGAACAGGAAGCCGAAGGCGACCAGCTGGCCGGTCATCGGATCGCCGACCAGCGGGTTGAGCATGCCGGAAATTATCGACGGAGCTCGCGCCACAATGCCGGCCATGATCAGCAGTGAGATACCGTTACTGACCCCGTATTCGGTGATCAGCTCGCCGACCCACATCAGGAAGATGCCGCCGACGGTGAAGGCGATCACCGACGAGATGTAGAACATCATGCCGGCGTTCTGCGCGATCAGGAAGATCTGCTCGTTGTTCGGACCCTGTAACGGCGCGCGCAGCAGGCCGATGATGAAGAACGACTGCACGATGCACAGCGGCACCGCGGACATGCGCGTCCATTGGTTGATCTTCTGCTGACCCGACGGCCCCTCCTTCGAGATCTCCTCGAGGGTCGGGATCACCTTGACCAGCAGGCTGAAGATGATCGAGGCCGAGATGTAGGGCATGATCCCCAGCGAGAAGATCGACAGCGAGTCCAGCCCGCCGCCCGAGATCGTCGAGAGGAAGACCAGGATGCCCTGATAGGCGCCCGTGCCCTTCTTGAACTGCGCCAGCTTCTCCAGCTCAATCCCGGGAATCGGAATGTGAAAACCGATCCGGTAAACGATGAGCAAACCAAATGTCGCCAGCAGCTTGCGGCGCAATTCGGGGATGCTGAAGATGTTGCGAAAGTGACCTGCGAACATTACTTCTTATTCTCGACTGTCTTGGCCTCGCCGCCCTTGGCTTCGATCTTTTCCTTCGCCGTCTGGCTGAACTTCTGCGCCTCGACGACCAGCTTCTTCTCCAGTTCGCCGTTGGCGAGGATCTTGATCTCGCCATCCTGCGCGTTGATCAAGCCCGCGTCCACCAGAGCCTCACGATCGACTGTCTGACCATCTTCGAACCGATTGAGCTGATGAATGTTCACCACCTGATAGACCGTCTTGAAGCGGGCATTGGTGAAACCACGTCGCGGGAGGCGACGGAACAGCGGCATCTGACCACCTTCGTAGAAGGTCAGTCCGCCCCAGCCAGAGCGCGAGCTCGCGCCCTTGTGACCGCGGCCACTGGTCTTGCCGGTCGAGCCGGTTCCACGGCCGATGCGCTTCTTCTTCTTGCGCGGCAGCGGAATGCGGTAGACGTCATCAAGATTCATAGCTCAACGCCTCGCAGCTGGGCCACCTGAGCGCGCGAACGCAGCCGGAGCAGCCCTTCGAGGGTCGCCTTGAGCAGGTTGATCGGATTGTTCGACCCCTGAGATTTGGTCAGGATGTCGTGGATGCCGACCGACTCGATAATCGAGCGAACGGAGTTGCTGGCGACCACACCGGTTCCGGCGCTGGCCGGCTGCATGTAGACCTTGGCGGCGCCGAAGCGACCGATCACCACGTGCGGAATGGTCTGGCCTTCGAGCGTGACGGTCACCATCGCCTCGCGCGCCTTCTTGAAGCCTTTTTCGATGGCCGAGGGCACGTCGTTGGCCTTGCCGTAGCCAATGCCGACGCGTCCCCGTTTGTCGCCCACCACGACCAGCGCGCTGAACGAGAAACGTCGACCACCCTTGACCACCGTGGCGCATCGATTGATCTTGACCACGGTCTCGGCCAGGTCGTCGCGACGCTGGCGCATCTTACCCTTGTGCGGAGGAGGGGCCATCGCTTAGAACTCCAGTCCGCCCTCTCGGGCGGCGTCAGCCAGGGCCTTGACCCTGCCGTGATACTTGAACCCGCCGCGATCGAACGCGACCTTCTTGATGCCCAGCTCGCCGGCCTTCTTGGCGATATCGCTACCGACCGCCTTGGCCGCGGCGATGTTACCGCCGTAGGGCAACTGCCCCTTGACCGGCTCCACCAGCGTGCAGCTGCTGGCCAGCGTGTGGCCCGACTCGTCGTCGATCAACTGCGCGTAGATGTGCTTGGAGCTGCGGTAGACCGCCAGCCGCGGGCGCAGCGTCGTGCCGCTGAGCTTGTGCCGTAGGTGGCGATGACGCCGCCAGCGCCGGTGTAGTTTGAGCTGTGTTGGTTTCATTCGATAATCCTACTCGCCGCCGGCGAACTTCTTGCCGGCCTTGAGCTTGACCTTTTCCATTTCGTAGCGGATACCCTTGCCCTTGTAGGGCTCGGGCGGCCTTACTCTTCGCACCTCGGCGGCGAACTGCCCGACTTGCTGCTTGTCCGCGCCGCGGATCTCGATGCGCGTCTGACTCGGAACTTCGAGCTCGATCCCCTGCGGAATCTCCATCTGCACCGGGTGGCAAAAACCAATCTGCAAGTTCAACGTGCGCCCTTGCAATTGCGCCCGATAGCCAACGCCCACGATCATCAGCACCTTCTCGAAGCCACTGGAGCAGCCGTGTACGGCGTTGGCCAGCAGGCTCCGCGCCAGGCCGTGCATCGCGCGGTGACGCTTGCCGTCCTTGTCACGGGTGAGGTGCAATACCCCATCCTTCTGCTCCACGCTGATCTCTCGTGGCAGCACTTGATCCAGCTTGCCCTTCGGACCCTTGACCTTTGCCAGGCCGGGTTGCATCGCAACCTCTACCCCTGCTGGGATCGGGATCGGGGCCTTGCCAATGCGTGACATGTGTCTTCCTCTCCCCTACCAGATCTCGCAGAGTAGCTCGCCGCCAACGCGCTGTTCGCGGCACTGCTTGTCAGTCATCAGACCTGTCGAAGTGCTGTAGACCCCGGTCCCCAGACCGTTGAGCACCGGAGAGATCTCCTTGACCTGCTTGTAGACTCGGCACCCCGGCTTGCTGACCCGCTTGATGCTCTGGATCACCTGCTCGCCGTCGGGTCCGTACTTCAGATAGACGCGCAGGATTCCCTGCACGCCGACCTCGAGCTCCTTGAAGTCCGTGACATAGCCTTGCGCCTTGAGCAGCTTGGCCATGCGTAGCTTCAACTTGCTCTTGGGAATATCCACGTGTGCCTTGTGGATCGCCAAACCATTGCGAATTCGCGTCAACATGTCCGCGATCGGATCGGTCATCATTGCACTCGCCCCCTTACCAGCTGGACTTGCGCACCCCGGGGATCTCACCCCAGGACGCCAGGTTGCGAAAGCAGATCCGGCAGACGCCGAACTTGCGGTAATAAGCCCGCGGACGTCCGCAGAGCTGACAACGGTTGTAGCCGCGCACCTTGAACTTCGGTTTGCGCTTTTGCTTTTCCCTCAAGCACTTCTTTGCCACGTGAGCGTCCCTATTCTTTCTTGAAGGGCATACCAAACGCCTCGAGCAGCGCCAGTGCCTCTTCATTGGTTCGGGCCGTGGTGACGATCGTCACGTTCAGGCCCTGCGTCCAGTCCATCTTGTCCAGGTTCACCTCGGGAAAGACGTTCTGCTCGGTGAGTCCCATCGAGAAGTTACCCCGGCCATCGAACGCCTTGCGCGGCAGGCCGCGGAAGTCTCGAATACGGGGGATCACGATGGCGATCAGCCGATCCAGAAACTCGTACATCCGCTCCCGGCGCAAGGTGGCCTTGCAGCCGATCTTGTAGCCCGCGCGCAGCTTGAAGTTCGCGATCGACTTGCGCGCAACGGTCCAGGCAGGCTTCTGGCCGGCGATCGAGGTCATATCTCGGATCGCGCCGTCCAGAATCTTGCTGTTTTCCTTGGCCCGGCCGACGCCCATATTGAGCACGATCTTCTCGATCCTCGGTATGGCCATCGGGTTGGTGTAATTGAACTTCTCGACCAGCAAGGGCGAGATCTTTGAATCGTAGGTTTCTTTGAGACGAGCCACCAGACTACTCCTGATCGATGTTCTCGTTGCACTTCTTGCAAAAACGAACCTTGCTGCCGTCCTTCAGGAATCGGCGACCGACCTTGGTCCGTTCGAGGCAACTCGGGCATACTAGGGCGACGTTCGAGACGTGCACCGGGGCTTCCTTCTCCACGCGCGCACCTCGCGGATGCTGCTGACTCTTGCGCAGGTGGCGGAAGATGAACCGGACGCCCTCGACGAGCACCATGTCCTTGCGCTTGTAAACCATCAGGACCTTGCCCCGACGGCCTCGCTTCCAGCCTCGGTCACCACTGGCGAAGTCCTTCAGCAACTCCACCGTGTCACCTTTTTGAATTTTCATGACGCTATACCACCTCCGACGCCAGCGAGATGATCTTGAGGAAGTTCTTCTGGCGCAACTCGCGGGCGACGGCGCCGAAGATGCGGGTCCCCTTGGGGTTGCCGTCCTCGCCGATGATCACCATCGCGTTCTTGTCGAATTGAACGTACGAGCCATCATGCCGACGCACGCGATGCTTCGTCCGAACGATCACGCCCTTGACGATCGTGCCCGGCGCGAGCTCCGCGCCCGGCATCGCCTTCTTGACGGTTGCCACGATGATGTCGCCGATGCCCGCATAACGCCGCTTGGACGCACCGAGCACCTTGATACACATCGCTTCCTTCGCCCCGGAGTTATCCGCAACGTCCAGGTAAGTCTGCATCTGGATCATGTGGTGACTGCCTTCCGGGTGACCTGCACCAGCCGCCAACGCTTCAGCTTGGACTGTGGCTTGGTCTCCATGAACTCGACGTGATCGCCCACGCCGGCCTGGTTCTCCTCGTCATGCACATAACAGGTGCTATGACGCTTGATGAACTTGCCGTACTGCGGGTGCTTCGTCAGCCGCTCGACGGTCACGACGAGCGTCTTGTCCATCTTGGCGCTCTTGACGACTCCACTGACGACCTTGCGCTTGTTCCGATCACTCACGATGCAGTCTCCGTTTTCGCCTCATCCGCCTTGCGCTCGTGCTGGATCGTCATCATCCGCGCGATGTTGCGGCGAAGCACACTCTTGATGTTCGGGTTCTCTACCTCTTCGACATGCATCTTGTAACGCAGGTGGTAGAGCTTCTCGCGGGCCGTCTCGATCTGCTTCCCGAGATCCGCGTCCGCAATATCTCTGATCTCGTTTGGCTTGAGCGGTAAGTCGATTTGTATCTTTGCCATTTGATTGTTCTTCTTAGTACCTGTGCGCCCGCTCGGCGAGCTTGCACTTGATCGGCATCTTGTGACAGATCCGGTTCATCACTTCCTTGGCATCATCCGGGGAGACGCCGGAGATCTCGAACAGGATCGTGCCAGGCTTGACGCAGGCCGCCCAGAAGTCGACCTCGCCCTTACCCTTACCCATGCGGGTCTCGGCCGCCGTCGCGGTGACCGACTTGTGCGGGAAAACCCGGATGTAGAGCTTGCCTCGCCCACGCAGGAAGTGCGCAGCCGCCACGCGGCCGGCCTCGATCTGTCGCGCCGAGATCCAGTGCGACTCGAGCGCCTGCAGGCCGAACTCGCCAAACTCCACGGTGTGCCCGCGGGTGGCGTTGCCCTTCATCTTGCCTCGTTGTGTCTTGCGGTATTTGACCCGCTTTGGCATGAGTGACATCAGGCCAGCTCCTCTAGCGTCGCTTCGCGCCCTTGGACGCGTCCGGCAACGTGTAGTCGCCCTTGTAAATCCAGCACTTGACCCCGATGTTGCCGTAGGTCGTATGGCCCTCGGCAAATCCGTAGTCGATCTTCGCATCCAGCTTCTGCAGCGGGATCGAGCCCTGCAGGGTGGACTCGGTACGCGCCATGTCCGAACCGCCCAGACGACCGGAGATCATGATCTTGACCCCCAGCGCGCCCTTCTGCATCACCATCTCGGCCGAACGCTTGATCGCGCGCCGAAAGGAGATCCGCCGACGCAACTGGTCCGCCACGTTCTCGGCAACCAGCTGAGCCTCGAGATCCGCCTCGGCCACTTCCTGCACGTCGAGGTTCAGCTCGGTGCCCTTCTCGAGCTGCTCCTGCAGCATGTCACGCAGCTTGTCCACCTCGGCGCCCTTCTTGCCGATGATGATGCCGGGCCGCGCCGTGTGCACGATGACCTTGAGTTCCTTCGCCTTGCGCCGGATCTCGATTCGCGGAATCATCGCGAACAGGTAACGGCTCTTGATGAACCTGCGGATCTTGAAGTCTTCCAGCAGGTATTTGCTGTAGTCCGCCTTGCGGGCGTACCAGCAAGAGCGCCAGTCTTCGTTGATCCCCAGCCGGAATCCGATCGGATTGACCTTTTGACCCATGCTTACTCGCCTTCTTCTGCTGGTTCGGTGGGTTCGGGCTCTTCTCGCCCGGCCACGATCACCTGGATGTGACTCATGCGCTTGAGAATCTGGCAGGCCCGCCCTCTGGCGCGCGCGCGCCAGCGCTTGTGGACCGGCCCTTCGTCGATGCGAATTTCCTTGATGTACAGCGAGGCCACGTCCACCGCGCCGGCGTACGACGCGTTGGCGACGCTGGCGTTGATCAACTTCTCGATCAGCCGGGCGCCCTTGCGGTGGTTGTACTGCAGCATCTCGAGGCTGGCGTTGACCGACTGCCCGCGCACCAGATCCGCGACATAGCGGCACTTGCGCGGCGCGATCTTGGCGTACCGCTGAATCACGCGGTACTCGCCTTCGACCTTCTTGTGTTTTTTTCTGGATCCCATCGCCTAGCGCCTCTTGTCCTTCTTCTTGGCCGCATGGCCCCAGAAGGTGCGGGTCGGGGAGAACTCGCCCAGTTTGTGCCCGACCATATCGTCGCGCACCTGGACCTTGATGAACTTCTTGCCGTTGTGGACCATGAAGACGTGCCCGATGAACTCCGGCACGATGGTGCAGGAACGCGACCAGGTCTGAATCGGATCAGACGAGCCGCTCTCGTTCTGCTTTTCAACCTTCTTCATCAGCTTCGGGTCCACGTGCGGACCTTTTTTAGTGGAGCGACTCACAGCTTACCGCCTCCTCTTTTTCTTCCGCTTACGGACGATCTGTTTGTTGGACGGCTTCTTCTTGTTGCGCGTCTTGCCGCCCTTGGACGGCTTGCCCCAGGGACTGCAGGGGTGGCGACCGCCGGCCGACCGGCCCTCGCCGCCGCCCATCGGGTGGGCCACGGGGTTCATCGCCACGCCGCGCACCTTGGGACGACGTCCCTTGTGCCGATTGCGACCGGCCTTGCCGATCTTGACCAGTTGATGATCCTTGTTGCCGACGGTCCCGATCGTCGCGCGACAGCGGACATTGACCTTGCGGATTTCACCGGAGGGCAGCGAGATGTGCGCCCACTTGCCTTCGATCGCCATCAGCTTGGCATCGACCCCGGCGCTGCGGACCAGCTTGCCACCGCCGCCCGGCACCATCTCGATGTTGTGAACGCTGAAACCCGGCGGAATGTTCTCCAGCGGCATCGCGTTGCCGACTGCCGGCTCGATCATCTCACCGGAAAGGACCGTATCACCGACTACCAGGCCGCGCGGTGCGAGGATGTAGCGCTTCTCGCCATCGGCGTAGTGCAGCAGAGCGATGTGGGCCGAGCGGTTCGGGTCGTACTCGAGCGCGGCAACCCTGGCCGGAATGTCCAGCTTGTTGCGCTTGAAGTCGATCACCCGGTACATCCGCTTGTGACCGCCACCCCGGCGGCGACTGGTGATGTGACCATGGTGGTTGCGACCGCCGGTCTTGCTGAGCTTGCGCAGCAGCGACTTCTCGGGTGCCTTCTTGCTCAGCTCCGAGTAGTCCAGCACGGAGGCGCCCCGGCGTCCGGGGCTCGTGGGTTTGTATTTGATGATCGGCATGGTTCTGGTCTCTGGCTACAGCAGCTCGATGTTGTCGCCCTCGCGGAGGGTGACAATCGCCTTCTTCCAGCTACGGCGCTGGCCTGATTTGTGGCGGATTCGCCGCATCTTGCCCTTCACGTTCATCGTCCTGACCTTGTCGACCTCGATCTTCTTCTTTTCGTAGATCAGCTCGATCGCCTGCTTGATCTCGATCTTGGTCGCGCTCTTGGCAACCTCGAACAGGTACTGGTTGCGGGTCTCCATCAGGCGATAGCCCTTGTCCGACAGAATCGGACGCCGAATGATCTGCCATGGATCCTTCATTACGAACTCTCCTCACCCAGCTTGGCCAGCAGTGCGTCGAACGCCGCGCGGGTGACCAGGATCGTCCCGCCGCCAATCAACTGGTGCGGATTGAAATTCCGCACCTCCTCCACCTTCACCAGCGGGATGTTGCGAAAGCTGCGATAGAGCTCCAGGTCGTACTCGCCCAGACCGATCAGGCACTTGCCCTCGATGCCCAGCGTCTGCAGCAGAGCGGCGGCCTCGCGCGTCTTGTGCACGTTCTGGCTGAAGTCCTCGATACAGATCAGCTCATTGTCCTTGATCTTGGCCAGCAGTGCCGACTGCAGCGCGACCTGCTTCTTCTTCTTCGGCATGTCCTGCCGGTAGCTGCGCGGGTGCGGACCATGCGTCACACCGCCGCCCCGCCAGAGCGGCGAGCGAACGGTGCCGGCGCGCGCCCGACCGGTGCCCTTCTGGCGCCAAGGCTTGGCGTTGGTGCCCGCAACCTCGGAGCGCGTCTTGACCTTGTGCGTGCCGACGCGCTGATTGGCCTCGAAGACCAGGATGGCCTCCTTGATCAACCGCTTGCGAACCAGGCCGCCCAGCGTGGCCGGATCGAATACGATCGGCTCCTTCGCCGTGCCGTCGCTACCATAGTACAAGATTGAAATCGGCATCGCCTGCTCCTTCGCCTTCTCCTTCGCCTTCTCCTTCGCCTTCTCCTTCGCCTTCTCCCCCGCCGTGTCTCCCATGGCTAGCTATTGCTCCATCGGGCTTTGCGGATGACGACATAGCCACCTGCGGGTCCAGGAATCGCCCCGCGAACCATCAACAGGTTGCGTTCGGCATCCACCACCACGACCTCCAGGTTCTGCACCGTGATCTGCTTGCCACCGTAACGACCGGGGCCGCGAGTGCCCTTGAAGACACGTGCGGGATCCGCTGCGCAGCCAATCGAACCGGGGCGCCGCTTGTTGTGAGAACCGTGGGTCATCGGACCGCGCGCAAAACCATGCCGCTTGATCGTGCCGGCGAAGCCTCGGCCCTTGCTGGTGCCGACCACATCGACCTTCACGCCGGCCTCGAACATCTCGAGTGTCAGCTGCGCGCCGGGTTCGGCGGGCGGCTCCTCACCCCGATATTCGACCTCGCGAATGAAAGCTTTGCTCTCGGCGCCGACCTTCTTGAAGTGGCCGAGCTGCGGCTTCTTCACCCGCTTGTCGCGTTTGGCGCCAAAGCCCAGCTGGAGCGCGCGATAACCATCGCTGCTCTCGGTCTTGACTTGCAGGACGACGCACGGTCCACACTCGATGACGGTGACCGGAATCGCCCGACCATCCTCGGTGAAGATTTGAGACATCGCCAGCTTCTTGCCCAGCAAGCCCTCGACGGACTCGTGCGCAACAGTTGTTGTTTCGCTCATGATTGCCCTCAGAGCTGCCCAACGAGCAGCATGCTCGCGTCAGCCTTGATTCAGGGTTCTGCCACCCGCAACTCAGAGCAAGCGTTCAGCTTGCTGGCCGATCATGCTCGACCTCGCCCCGGGTTTGTTAGTCTGTTGTGTCTAGGCCTTGATACGGATGTCGACGCCGGCAGGCATTGGCAGCCGGGTCAGCGCGTCGACCGTTTTCGCGGTCGGCTCGGTGATGTAGATCAGCCGCTTGTGCGTTCTGATCTCGAACTGCTCCCGCGACTTCTTGTTCACGTGCGGGCTGCGCAGCACCGAGTATTTCTCGATCCGAGTCGGAAGCGGCACCGGTCCGGAGACCTTGGCGCCCGTCCGTTCGACGGTCTCGACGATCTCACGGGCCGACTTATCGAGGACCTCGTGGTCGTACGCTTCCATCCGGATCTTGATCTTATCCTTCTCTTGCATCGATTCCGTACCAAAAACATTCAGGCCCCAAATCGGCGACTGCATTAACGTATGCACAGTACGCAGGTGGGCCTGGGAAGGCGCTTTTTTACAGCACGCTCAAAGGAACTTCAAGGTTTGTTTGTCGATATTTCTTTTCGGCCCAATTCCTGCTAGGGACGAGGCTAGACCACGATCCTTCGAGAGGGGAATTGGCTACTTGGCGGGCTTGCTCGGGGCCTGCTTCAGCACCACGCCAATGCTGGTCAGGAAGTCGTCCTGCCCTTCAATCTCAGAGCCGGAACTGATTGACCAGAAACCACTTACGGGCCGGCCCACGCGGGGTTGCACGTACTTGTCGTACCCCCGGTCACCCAGCAGCGCTCGCAGACGAAGCTCGCGATCTTGCTTGATCTCCCGCTCCAGCTGTCGGATCAGCCGCGCATCTTCTTTGGAGACATTTTCCAGCCCTGCAAGCGGCGACTGAATGAAGAACCCGGACGTGGGCACGATGCTGGCACCAGTCTGGCCCAGCTTGGGGACGATTATGCATTTCGTTTCACCCGCCTCGGCCGCCAGCTGATCGGCTAGCTTGCTGCCGAGTTGCCGTTCGAGTTTGCCGTTGACGCGCTGCAACAGGCGGTTCTGCCGCTCCAGAGCGGCGATCCGACGATCGTCCCAGGACTGCCTTCCGACGGGCTTTGCGGGCGCCTGCGGCCGCGGACGCTCGACGCGGGCGGGCGCAGGCAAGAAGCGCTCGATGATCAGCGGCGCAGCGCGCACGGTGCGAGTCGCGGCCAGGTCGCTCGTGCTGGGTGGCGGCGCCTGTGCCTGGCCGAGCAGGTAGCCGAGCGCCAGGCCGGCGGTTATCAGGGACAGGGGCAACAACCGATCCTTGATTGCTTTGCTCATACTGCTGATACGCAGGACGGCCGGGGGCGCTCCCATTACTTCTGTTGGCGGGCTTTCCACCAGACGAACCACTGCTTGCGGCACTGATTGCGACCAGAAGCCGACCTCGCCATCACGTTGTAAATCGGCGCATCTTCCCGCATGCTGACCTGCATCAGCAGGCTAGCGATGTAGTTGCCGATGATCTTCCCCTCTTCATCGGCCAGGTCCAGGCGGGCAAACACGTTGAGCAGCACGGGAATCCCCCAGTGGCCCATCTGCACGAATTTCCGCGACAGCGCTCGTTGCGTGCTTGGATCCAGCTCGATCAGTTCTTCGGCCAGCTTCTGGTACTGCTCGGCCGGGTATGGTGAGGCAGCTTCGCCGGGATAAGGAAGCTCGCGGAGTTTCGTCGGCTTTGCGGGACTGGGCAGCGGTCTTGGGCGAGGGAGCACTGTTGGTGCGATGGTCGAAACCCTGCTGGGCAGCCTTGGGGCGGGCTTCGGCGCTGCGACCGGGCGGGCCGCTTGTTTCGCGGCACAGCCTGCCAGCAACAGCGCGGCCAGGATCGGGGCTATGCGGATCATTGACTTCCCTCCGTTGGTGGTCAGCTTCACTGACTCACGTACGTCGAGGGTGGATGCGTGGCTCAGAAATAGAGCCTGGGTTTTCGTGGGCCGTGACCGTGACCGTGTGGCCGTGGACCGTGCTTCGTGACCGTGACCGTGGCCGTGACCGTGGCCGTGGCCGATCAGAAGGTGTAGCGCTTGGCTACTTCTTCGGG
>CAZMLI010000018.1:20003-23652 GCA_964566865.1 uncultured Planctomycetota bacterium | reverse complement strand
GTGCCCGACAGCTTCAGCGTGGCCACCAGCGAGGACATCGACCCGGTCTTTCACCTGCTTTCGCGGGCAGCCTACGGTCCGATTCCCGGGGATCTGGACCGGGTGCGCAAGATGGGCGCCGAGGCCTGGATCGACGAGCAACTGGCGCCGGAGAAGATCGGCGATCTGGCCTGCACGCTGCGGGCGCGGCGCTTCGAGACCCTGCACCACGCCCCGGGCACCTGCTTCGAATACAAGCGGCCGGTGTTGCGGGAGGAGCTCACGCGGCATACGTTGCTGCGAGCGGTCTATAGCAAACGACAGCTGTTCGAGGTGATGGTCGGCTTCTGGACCGACCATCTGAACATCGACCTGGACAAGAGCGACTGCATCTACTTCAAGCCCTGGGACGACCGCGAGGTGATCCGCAAACATGCCCTTGGCAGCTTTACCGAGCTGATCCGGGCTTCGGCCACCTCGCCGGCGATGCTGGTCTACCTGGACGGGATCGCCAACAAGAAGGGCAAACCCGAGGACATTCCCAACGAGAACTACGCCCGTGAGCTGATGGAGTTGCACACCCTGGGTGTGCATGGTGGCTACACGCAGCAGGACGTGCTCGAGGTGGCCCGCTGCCTGACCGGCTGGCGCATCCGCAAGAAGTGGCGTCGGGGCACGGTTTACTTCGACCCGCAGCGGCATGACAACGGACGCAAACAGCTGCTGGGCAAGATCGTGCCGGCGGGCGGCGGGATCAAGGATGTCGACCGCGTGGTCGAGATCGTCTGTGCACACCCCGCGACCGCCCGCTTCATCGCCAGCAAGCTGGTCCGGCGCTTTGTTTCCGAGAGTCCGCCGGCCAGCCTGATCGATCGTGTCGCGGCCGAATTTTCGCGCACGAAGGGCCAGATCAAGCCGCTGGTACGGATGATCCTGACCTCGCAGGAGTTCGCCGGAGCCCGTGGGATCAAGATCAAGCGCCCCTTCCGCTTCATCGTCAGCGGGCTGCGCGCGCTGGCGGCCGATACCCACGCCAGGCGCTCGCTGGCCGACTATCTGGACCGTCTGGGGCAGCAGCCTTTCGGCTATCCGACCCCGGACGGCTACCCCGACGAGGGCGACGCCTGGCTGGGCACGCTGCTCTGGCGCTGGAACTTCGGCTTCGAGCTGGCGGGCGGCCGGATCGGCGGGGTGAAACTGCCGCGCGGCAAGCTGGCCCGGGGCCTCGGCCGCAAGAACGCCGCGGAGCTGACGCCACAGGACCTGGTGGCCCATCTGATAGGCCGCACCGCCAGCGAGGCCGAGGGTCGCACACTCGGCCTGTTCGCCAAACAACTCTCCGCGGCGTCGACGCGTGGCCAGGCCGGTCTGATTGGCCTGATTCTCGCCTCCCCCGCATTTCAGAGGTGCTAAGAGATGTCCGACCGCAAGCAGAAGCGCAAGAACAAGGTGGCCCTGGGCGCTCGACGTCCCGCCGGCCCCGGAGTGACCCAGACGCTGGTCTGCGTCTTTTTACGCGGCGGCGCGGACACGCTGAACATGATCGTGCCCTACGGTGACGACGACTATTACCGGCTGCGCCCGACGCTCTCGATCGCGCATCCCAAGGGAGCCAGGGGCGCAGTCCGGCTGGATGACTTCTACGCGCTGCACCCGGGTATGCGCTCGCTGCTGCCGATTTACCGCGAAGGGCGGCTGGGCATCGTCACGGCGGTCGGCTCGGATAACAAGACCGGCTCGCACTTCGAGGCCCAGGACCAGATGGAACACGGCGAGGGCGTCGGCAGCCCGCTGGCGGGCGGCTGGCTGGGCCGTCATCTGCGCAGCCACCCGACGAGCGGTCTGAGCGCGCTCTCGGCCGTGGCGATCGGCTCCGCGATTCCGGAGTCCCTGCGCGGGGCCCCAGCGGTCAACGCGATGCGCTCGCTGGAGGAGCTGCAGATCCGCATCCCAGGAGCCGACGCCAGAGTCGTATCACAAGCTCTCGCCAAGCTTTACGGCTCCCAGACCGACATGCTCGGCAAACGTGGCGGCGAGACCTTGGACCTGCTCAAACGGGTGCAATCGCTGCGCACACAGAAATACCTGCCGGAGAACGGGGCCCGCTACGGCGAAGACGAGTTCTCGCGCGGCCTGCGTGAGATTTCGCTGCTGATCAAGGCGGATGTGGGGCTCAAGGTGGCCTGCATCGACCTGGATGGCTGGGACACCCACTTCATTCAGGGCGCCACGACCGGTTTGCAGCCGCTGTTGATCAACAAACTGGCCCAGGGACTGGCCGCCTTCGACGCCGACACCACATCCGTGCGCCATCGCGTCACCACACTGGTGCTGACCGAGTTCGGCCGGCGAGTCTACGAGAATGCCTCCTTCGGCACCGACCACGGCCGCGGATTCGCCATGATGGCGATGGGCAACGGCATCGCCGGGGGCCAGGTCCACGGAGCCTGGCCCGGACTGGCCGAATCCGAAGAAGCCGGACCCGGTGGATTAAAAGTTAATATCGACTACCGATCGGTGCTCTCGGAGATCCTCGGCAAGGTGCTGGGTAACGGCCGGCTGGATCAGGTCTTCCCCGGATTCAGGCCCCAAAGAGTGGGCCTTGTTGCCTGATTTTATAGCAGTACATCACACTGCGTAGTGGGGTATTTTCCATGTAATGACCCTGGCAGCTCCCTTCTCCTGTCCTGTAATTACCCCTCTTTTTCACCCTTAAAAGGGCCTTTTCACAAAATACAGCCACGTAACCCCAGATTTGGTCAGAAGTTGTGGCTTTGCAGGCCAAAACGGCCCTGGACGGCCTCGGAGCGTGTTTCAGGCAGGGTCAGGGCGGGGAGAGCAGGGCTAGCTGGAGAAAACCAGGGCGCAGAAGGCCCGGCTTCTGCAAGGCACGTTTCAGGACTTCCAGCGTGCCCGACACAGCAGAAGGTGTCTGGGGGACTATAGCACGCTATATCCAGTGTTCAAAATCTGGTATGCTCAAGTGCAATGCGCATCCTCTCGATCGCCGGACCGTCCAACAATTCAGGTAAGACCCTGCTTTCCTGCCGGATCCTCGACCGCTTCAAAGACCAGCTGCAGGTGCTGAAGGTCTCGACGATCTACCGGGATGGCAATTGCCCGCGTAACGCACAGAGCAAAGCCTGCGCCTGCACGCAGTTACATAAGGACGACTACAGGGTCATCAGCGATGACCAGGTGTTGAGCCAGCCGGAGACCGATACCGGCCTGATGGTCCAGGCCGGCGGAAAGCCCGTTCTCTGGGGTCTGGCGCGTCCTGGCGCCCACGGAGCCCTCTGGCGGCATCTGAGCGAGCAGTTTCTGGCGCCCGAACGCCCGCTGCTGACCGAGGGTGGGGTGATCACCCGCTATCTGCCGGACCGGCGGCTGATCTTCGTCATCAACCCGACCACCCGCGAGCGCTGGAAGGACGATACCGAGCAGTTGCTCGCAGCGGCTGATCTGGTGCTGATCAACCCCTACGAGGCTGGCTTCCTGGGGATGACTGCGGAAGCCGAGACGCTGCTGGAGGAGATTGGTAGCCGGGCGATGCTGTTCGACGTGTCGCTGCCGGCGGATCAGTGGCCTGAGCCGCTCGCCGAGTTGGTAGCGGGTACGCTAGGCTAGCTGATTGCGGTCTCGGCTCGGCGGGAGCCTCGCCCTCCCGTTG
>CAZMLI010000018.1:0-19903 GCA_964566865.1 uncultured Planctomycetota bacterium | reverse complement strand
AAAGAGGGCGAAGCTCCCTCAAGCTCCGCCCTCTATTGGACTTATGTGTGTTTCGGACTTCGACTCAGTCGTCGCCGGCCATGAAGATCCACATGATGTAGTAGAACATCAGCGCGAGCGACGCGAACAGCGACAGCGAGGCGCCGACATGGCCGCCCACCGGGTACTCCCGCATTATTTTCGAGGTGCTGAAGAGGATGCAAGCTCCTGCAAATAGTACCAGCAGGGCGGCAAACCAGGTGCCCAGGGTGAGGCCCTTGAACAGCATCGCGCAGACAATCAGGCCCATTGCGACGCAGCCGAAAATCGCCAGGCCGCCACCGAGCCAGTTGAAGTTGGCCTTGGTAATGAAGACATAAGCCGTCAGGCCACCGAAGACCATCAAGGTCAGCACGGCGGCCGGGGCGATCGCGTCCGGCCTGAACATGCTGGCATAAGCCATCAGCGGCAAGAAGATCAGCGCCTCAGCGACGACATAGAGTCCCAGGCCTGCGTACTGCATTGTGGTCGACTGGCCGCTGTGGGCCCACTTGTTGGCGATCCAGCCGGCGAAGATGAACAAGCCCAGCACGATGAACCAGGACTGGGACATGCTGATGGCCAGGCTAATGCCGAAGCCGGTGTTGACCAGTACCGCCTCCAGCGCGACGAAGGCGAAGACCGCGCCTGCGAGGTGCGCGTAGGTCTTGGCCAGAAATTCGGCTCTCGCGTCAGCCGATGCATCGGCAGCGCTGAGCTGATAAGCAGATTCCATTGGATTGTTTCCCTTGAGCGTTTTTTGAGGTCGGAGGGCGCTCTAGTGTATGGAACGCCCACTGCAGAGTCAAACGGCATCGGATCCAGGTGTGCATTTGACGGGCAAATCAAAACTGTCCATAATCAGGGAAGATGATGGGCGATTCGAGTAGCGACAAGACTCCTGCGATCTGGCGACTTTCGGTCAGCCGGATGATGGTCTACCTCGCCTTTGGCGCGGCGCTCGGCATCGTGCACCGGGTGACGGCACACCCGATGTCGGCCTTCCTCTTCTGCGGTTATCTGGTCGGCCTGCTGGTCTTGACGCTTTACCGCCAGCTCGCGCGGCTGCCGTTGCTGCGACGCTACCTGCGCCCGACCCGCCTGACCCGCGAAGGGGTCTACTTCCTGATCCTGACGCTGGTCTTCGGCGCGGCGGCGATCAATACCGGCGACAACCTGCTGCACCTGCTGCTGTCGGTGCTGCTGTCCTTGATCCTGGCCTCGGGACTGCTCGCCGAGCTGGGACTCTCGCGACTGGCAGCGCGGCGCATCCCGCGTGGCCTGTATTTCGAAGGAGTCGCGGGCGAGGTGGCGCTGGAGCTGACCAACCGCAAGCTGCTGGCCCCATCGATGAGCATCGTCGTGGAAGACCAGGCCGCCGGCGAGCGAGGGCGCGCCTTTTTCCTCTCGATTCCCGCTCGCAGCGCGCGGCTGCAGACCTACCCGCTGACGCCGGAGCGCAGGGGCCTGCTCGAACTGACCAGCCTGCGCCTGTCGAGCCGCTTTCCCTTCGGCTTCTTCGAGAAAGACCGCACGCTCAAGACCCGCGACAGCCTGCTGGTCTACCCGCGCATCAGCCCGCTGACTCGCGAGTGGCAGGCCGGTTGGGGATCCGAGATGGAGACGGCGCCGAATGTGCCGCTGGCTCGCGACAGCGGCGAGGAGTATCTCGGCCTGCGCGAGTACCGCCCCGGCGACAACCCGAAGAACATCCACTGGCGCGTGACCGCCCGACTGCAAAAGATGATGGTCCGCGAGTTTCTGCCGCCGGATGGCCGGCAGGTCGTGCTGTTGCTCGACAGCTATCTACCGGCGGAGGCGGACGACGACGCGCGGCAGGCGCTCGATGCCTGCTGCCGCATCGCGGCGAGCCTGGGCTACCAGTTTTACCTGAAGGGCTTTCACCTGACCTTGATCCTGCCGGGGCAGCCGCCGCTGGTCTGCCACCAGCGCATCGGCTCGGAGCGGTTCGACCGGCTGCTCGAGCGCCTGGCCCGCGAGCAGAACCAGCAGATCACCCTCGGCGAGCATCTGCAGCAACATCGCCTCCCACGCGGCTATATCATCCCGATCCTGCCCGGTCCGCAGAGCGCCGTGCGCGCGATCGGCAGCATCCCGCGGCGGCGGCGCGCCGAGCCGATCTTCGCCGACCAGGAAACCCTGCTGCTGGATACCAGCCAGGCGCTGATCCCCGGCGAGCCCCAGCCGCTGGCGATGCCGAGCACTCCGGCCTTGCGAGAGGCGAGCTAGCGCCCCATGCCTTTTCCAGTGCTGTTCCACGGCGTTACCTGCTCGCTGGTGCTGATCGGTATCGTCGGGGTCACGCTGGCCGAACAGGCCTACGTTTACCTGCTGTTTCTCGGCGCATTGATCTTCATCTCCTGGAAACGCGATGTCGCGGGACGCCCCTCGCTGCTCTCGCGCAACGCCGCCAGTCTGATGTCGCTGGCCGCGATGCTGTTCCTGGCCGCGGATTACTGGCTCTTCCAGAGCAACGCGCTGCGCTCGCTGGCCCATTTCCTGATGCTGATGCAGGTGATCAAGCTCTACTCGCACAAGTTCCACCGCGACTATGTCCTGCTCTACGTGATCTGCCTGGTGCAGCTCGGCCTGACCTCGCTGATGGTCTTCCAGCTCGACTTCATGCTGCTGTTCTTCTGTTACTGCGTGCTCGGCTCCTGGGGACTGGTGCTGTTCCATATCAACAGCGAGTACGAAAACTGCAAGAAGACCGACCCGCTGTTCCAGCCGCCGCCGGTCAGCCTGCGCATCGGACTGGTCGGCATCCTGCTCTCCGTCGTCGTGCTGATCGGCACCGGCGCGGTCTTCGCCGTGATCCCGCGCTTCGGCAACGGCTACCTGCGTTATCCGTCGCTGGCCAATCGGCCGGTCACCGGACTCGGCGACGCGATCGACTTCAACCTCCGTGGAGAGATCTTCGAGAGTCAGCAGGTGGTGATGCGCGTCAAGATCGAGGGCCCGGGCGCACCGGGGTCGATGTTGTTCCGCGGCAAGGTGCTCGATCGCTACGAGAACAACCGCTGGACCGCATCGCCACCACGGAAGGGCCCACCGCGCAGACTGAATCCCGACCGCAACAACCTGTTCGTGCTGTCACGTCCGCGCCACGAGAGCCTGCCGCTGATCCAGACCTACTACCTCCAGCCCAGCGCCTCCAGGATGCTGTTCTTCGTGCAGAAGCCGCATCAGCTGCGCGTCTTGACCGGCCTCTCGAATCCGGTGCTGATCCGCGGCCCGGAGCAGACCCTGGAGGCCCTGGGCTATCGGGGCAAGCAGATCGTTTATCAGGTCGAATCCCAGCAGCCGCGCGTCGATCCACGACATCGCGTCTCGGCCCGTGCCTTCTCGCCACACAGCCACCGGCGCTACACCCAGCTACCGGACAACTTCCCACGGGCCAAGTTCCGCAAACTGGCGCTCCAGATCAACCGCGTCGCCAGCGTGCGCAACGACCACCAGCGCGTGATCGCGGTCCGCGACTACCTGCGCCGCATCGGTGGATTCCGTTACTCGCTGGAGAACCGCGGCGGGGGCGGCAAGGAGCCGATCGAGCAGTTTCTCTTCGTGCGCAAGTCCGGTCATTGCGAATACTTCGCCGGCGCGATGGCCGTCTTGTTGCGCTCCCAGGGCATCGCCTGTCGGGTGGTCACCGGCTACCTCGGCGCCGAGTTCAACCCGGTCGGACAGTATTACCTGGTCCGGCAGAAGCATGCCCATGCCTGGGTCGAGGTGCTGTTCCAGCGTGTGGGTTGGGTCCCGTTCGACCCCACGCCGGCCGACGTCGCGCCGCCCCCGCCCGAGGGCCTGGCCAGTCGCATGCGCGAGATGATCGATTACGCCCGCCTGGTCTGGATCACCCAGGTCGTGAGCTACGACTTTTACGACCAGCAGTCGCTCTACTTTCAGCTCAAGCGAAAGTCGACCGGGGCGCTACGCGATTTGAAACTGATCCCCGCCGAGCTGGGTGCTCCAGACAGCCCTGACGCGGCGCCGCCGATGGCTGGCCTGTTCGGCGCCCTCGGCGGGCTGGTTGGTCTGTGGCTCTTGCGAGGGCGCTGGCAGCGCAGGCAACGCCGACGCGCGCGGCGCGCGCTCTCGCCCCAGTCGCACTACATGCTCTCGCTGGAACAGGTGCTGCGACGCCACGGCCTCGATCGGCAAGGCGGCGAGACCCACCTGGAGCTGGCGCTGCGCGCAGAGTCCGCGGGACTACCCGCCGTCGGAGAATTCGTCCGCTGTTATTCGGCGTTTCGTTATCGCGGCGACCGGCCGGCCACCGAGGACATCCGTCAACTCAAGCGCTGGCTCGTCGAACTGCGCCGTTTCAAGCCCTGAGGGGAGGGCGAGGCTCCCGCCGAGCCGCCGCACAAAGCTCTGCTCGGTCTCGGCTCGGCGGGAGCCTCGCCCTCCCTTTGATTGGTGCAGGTACTAGCTTTCGGACGACGCGTAGGCGCCGGGGAAAATCGGTTCCGCCTGCTCCACCAGCTCGACGCGTGCCGCGCAGACCTTGTACTCGCCGGTACCGGTGACGGCGTCGCCGGCGTCGGTCGTCAGCAGGTTGGTGCGCGTCTCCGGGAAGTGAAACGGCATCCAGATACAGTTGCGACGAACCTGGCGCGAGATCATCGCCCGGCAGCGCACGCGGCCGCGGCGGGTGATCACCTCGACGATCGCGCCGTCAGAGATGCCCAGCTTGTAGGCATTTCCCTTGTGCAGTTCGACGAAGGCGGCGGGTTGTTTGGCCACGAGTCCCTCGTTACGCCGGGTCTGGGTCGCGACGTTGTAGTGATACAGCGTGCGGCCGGTCGAGAGCACCAGCGGGAACTCCACATCGGCCGACTCGAACGGCGGCCGGTACTCGACGGCGCAGAACAGGCCCTTGCCGCGCAGCACGCCGTCCTTGTGCAGGTACTCGGTGCTCGGTGCGTCTGCTGTTTCGACCGGCCACTGCAGGCCGCCCTCCCGCTCGATTCGCTCGTGCGAGATGCCGGCAAACTTGGGAGACAGCGACGCCATCTCGGCGTACACCTCGCGGGGATGCTGGTAGTCCGGCTGCTCCAGGCCCGCTCGCTGCATCACCCCACAGAGGATCTGCCAGTCGGCGCGCGCCTGGCCCGGCGGGTCGACGGCCTTGCGCACAAGCTGAACGCGCCGGTCGGAGTTGGCGAACAGGCCGTCCTTCTCGGCAAAACAGGCCGCCGGCAGCACGACGTCGGCGAAGCGGCAGCTCTCGTTGAAGAAGATGTCCTGCACGACGACGAACTCCATCTCGTTCATCGCGGTCTCGACGCGGCCGACGTTCGGCTCGGAGATCACGATGTCCTCGCCCATCAGGTACAGCCCGCGCAGGCGGCCGTCACCCATCGCCTTCATCATGTCGTTCAGGTTCAGCCCCTCGGTGTCGCTCTGCGGGACACCCCAGGCCTCGCCGAACTTGGCGCGCACCGCCGGGTCGTTGGCCCACTGGTAGCCGGGATAAAAGACCGGCGTGGCGCCCGCGTCGTTGGCGCCCTGCACGTTGTTCTGCCCGCGCAGCGGGTTCAATCCGGCCGAACGCAGCCCGAGGTGGCCGGTCAGCAGCACCAGGTTCGACAGCGCATAGACGTTATCGGTGCCGGTGGTGTGCTCGGTGATGCCGAGGGTGTAGTAGATCCCGGCCTTGCGGGTCGTGGCGTAGGCCCGCGCGACCTCGCGAATCGTCTCGGCCGGCACGCCGGTGAATTTTTCGGCTGCTTCGGGCGAGTAGCGCGCGACTGTCTCGGCCAGCGCCTCGTAGCCCTCGGTATTCTGTTCGATCCAGTCGCCGCTCTGCAGGTTCTCGTCGATGATCGTGTGGGCCATCGCGTTGAGCAACCAGACGTCGCTGCCCGGCTCGATCTGCATGTGCCAGTCGGCAATTTCAGTCAGCCAGATCTTGCGCGGATCGCAGACGGCGAGCTTGGCGCCGTTCGCGACCGCGCGCTTCATCTCCATCGCGATGATCGGGTGCGCCTCGGTCGTATTCGAGCCGGTGACGAAGAGGAAGTCGGCATCCCGGATCTCCGGGATCGAGTTGGTCATCGCGCCCGCACCGTAAGTGGTCACCAGACCGGCAACCGTCGGCGCGTGTCACGTCGCAGCGCACGAGTGCACGTTGTGGGTCCCGTAGGCCGCGCGCGCCATCTTCTGGATCAGATAGTTCTCCTCGACGGTGCACCGACTGGAGGAGATGAAGGCCAGCGCGTCCGCGCCGTGCTTGTCGCGCACCCGGCCCAGGCCAGCGGCGACCAGCTCCAGCGCCTCGTCCCAGCTGGCTTCTTGTAGCTGACCCGACGCGTCGCGAATCAGCGGCACGGTCAGCCGGTCGGGGTGATTGATGAAGTCGTTGGCGAAGCGGCCCTTGACGCACAGGTTGCCATCGTTGACCGTCGTGCCCGGCGGCGGGCTGGTGGTCTTGACCAGCCGGTTGGTCGCGCGGTCGACGTTCAGGTCGAGCTGGCAGCCGACGCCGCAGAAGTTGCAGGTGGTGCGCACCTTCTCCAGCGAGCCGTTGCCCGGATGGCCGAGCGCCATCTTTTCGGTCAGCGCGCCGGTCGGGCAGACGTCGATGCAGCCGCCGCAGAGCTCGCAACTGGTATCGGTCAGCGAGCGGTTGTCGGCTGTCGCGATCGTGGTCAACGGACCGCGCGCCGCCAGCGTGATCGCGCTGACCGACTCCACCTCGTCGCAGTAACGCACACACTGCGCGCAGAGGATGCAGCGGTCCTCGCGAAAGGCGATGAACTTGTTGACGTCGTCGGGCCGTCCCGCCCGGGTCTGCCTGACCGGCGTCCAGTCGCCGGCGGTGCCATACTGCTCGGCCAGCGTATTGACCTTGCCGCGGTCGTCGACGGTGTCGGCCTGATGCACCGAAAGAATGAAGCGCCGGTTGCGCGCGACGCGCTCGTTGTCGGTCCGGATCACCATGCCCGGCGCGGTCTTGAAGGCGCAGGCCGGCTGCATCAGCCGCGAGCCCTCGATCTCGACCAGGCACATCCGGCAAGCCCCCACCGGTTCGAGCCGGTCGTCGTGGCACAGCGTCGGGATCTCGATGCCCAGGCTACGCGCCGCCTGCATCACCGTCTGTCCTGGCTGGTGGGCCACCTCTCGTCCGTCGATCGTGATCATCTGCCAAACTCCGCCGGAAAATGTCGCAGCGCACTGGTCAGCGGCCAGGCCGCCGCCTGTCCCAGGCCACAGATGCTCGCCTCTTCCATGCCCCAGGCCACCTCGTCGACAAACCCCAGCGCCTCAGGGTCGCGTCCGCTTTCGAGATAGCGCTCCAGTGCCTGGCGCAAGATCTGCGTGCCGATGCGGCAGGGCGAGCATTGCCCGCAGGACTCGGCCTCGAAAAAGATCGCCTGGTTGAGCGCGGCCTCGACCATGTCGACGGTGTCGTTAAGCACAACCACGCCGGACGAACCGAGCATCGCGCCCACTTTTTGCAGCGACTTGAAGTCGAGCGCCACGTCTTGCTGATCGGCCGGCAAGAAGCCGCTCGACGCCCCACCGGGCGAGAAAGCCTTGAGGGTGCCCACCGCGCCGCCGCCGAGCGCGAGCAGCTCGCGCATCGTGATTCCCAGCGGCGCCTCGTAGACGCCCGGCCGTACAACATGGCCCGAAAGACAGTAGAGCTTGGTGCCCGGTTCGGTGCGGCCCTTGCCCTTGAACCACTCCGCACCGCGGGTCAGGATCGCCGGTATGCAGGCGATCGTCTCGACGTTCTGGATCAGCGTCGGCTTGCCGCGAAAACCGATCTCGACCGGAAATGGCGGCTTCATCCGCGGCATGCCGCGCTTGCCCTCGAGTGCTTCGAGCAGCGCGGTCTCCTCGCCACAGATGTAGGCGCCGTGGCCGTCGACGAAATGCCAGGCCGGCGCGCTGCCCAGGTCGGCCTGCTTCAGCGCATCCATCAACGCCGTCTTGGACCGGCCGAACTCGCCACGCACGTAGACGTAAATGTCGTCCGCGCCGAGCATCGCGGCGGCGATCGCCAGCCCCTCGATCACCAGGTGCGGCCGGCGCAACATCACCTCGCGGTCCTTGAAGGTGCCGGGCTCGCCCTCGTCGGCGTTGAGCACGATGTAGCGTTCGGTGACCGCCTGTCCGCGCACCGCGTTCCACTTGAAGTAGGCCGGAAAACCGGCGCCGCCGCGTCCTTGCAGCCCAGAGATCTCCAGTTGCTCGCAGACCCAGTCCGCGCCCTTTTCTTGCGCCAGGCGCAGGGCCGCGTAGTCGGCGCTGTCCTGGCCCGCCAGGTCGATCACCAGCTCGGGATCGCTGGGGGTCAGGCCCGGAATCGGCGTCGCGCTCTCGGCCTCGCGGTCCCAGCTCGCGGGTGCGATGTCGCAGCGTCCCAGGCAGGGCGAGAAGCTGGCGGTCTTGCCCTGCGCCTCGATCTCGGCCTTGAGCTGGTCACAACCCGCCAGCTTGCAGCTCAGTCCCTGACAGACCCAGACACCCGTGTCCGGGTTGGCCAGCAGGTGATAGAAGGTGGCGACCCCGTAGAGATCCGCCTCCGGCACGCCGGTCTGCTTGTGCACCTGACCGACGACGCCTTCGCGCAGTCCGCCGGCATGTTCCAGCTGGATCAGTCCATCTTCACGAGATACGTTCTTGGGTAACATGATCTCTAGGGATTATAGAACGTTTCTTCCTGTTTCGCGGCGATCATCTTGATCAAGCGCATCGTGAGCAGGTACCAGGCGACATCGATGGCCAGGCGCAGCAGGATCACCTGGAGGTAGTTCTCGTGCCACGGCAAGAACAGCCGCAGGTACAACCAGCCTGAGACCAGCGTCAGCGCCCACCAGTGCAGCACCGCGCCGGGCATCGGCTCCGATTTCCAGTCCGCGCCCCCGCTGGCGCGCGCCAGCTCGCTCATCACCACACAGGGCAGGATCAGGTTGACCCCGGGAATCAGAAAACCGCACCAGCTCCGTGCGGGCGACCACCAGCAATCGGTTCGCCCGAGCGCGGGCAGGTTGGATTGTGCTTGCTGCGTCCAGGTCATGAGGCTGAAGTTCAGCCAGAGCCAGGTCATCAAGGTGATGAACAATAGCCCCACTAGAGGACCGACAGGCTCCGGAGTGGACCACCAGCTGCCGAGCATCAGACAGTCGATCAGCAGGGTCAGTGTGAGCAGGAAGCGCAACCAGCTTAGCAGCCCGAGGTCACCCGCTCGCAGATAGGGAGGCGGGGGATCGGGGGCCGGGCCGTCGATCCAGGTCATGCATTGCGGGCAGCGCGTATAACGCTCGTTGAGGATCTTCCAGCCGCAATGGGCGCAGTCGTCTTCGGTCGACCGCTCAGTCAACCGGGCCGGGCCGCCAGAACGCGTCTGTGCCGCGCGCGGCATCCATCGCCCGCAGCACCTTGATCGCCTCCAGCCCCGTTTCGATACAGCGGCCTTCCGCTGCCTGCTTCTCGTCCGGCGTGATGAACTCGTCGCGCTTGCGGTTGGCGTAGATCGCGCAGACCGTGCCGGCGCGCATGCCGCCCAGACCGGCCAGCGTGAACAGCGTCGAGCTTTCCATCTCGAGGTTTTTCACGCCGACGGCGCCGAGCTCCTCGTCGATGTTCTTGAAGCGTGGCATGAAGCCCGGCACCTCGCGGCCCTGGGCGCCGTAGAACCCACTGCCGGTGGCGGTCAGGCCCACGTGGTAGCTGAAACCCTTGCGCGCGCAGGCCTCGATCATCGCCAGCACCACCTCGTGATGCGCGACGGCCGGGTGGCCTTCTGTGACGAAGAAGGTGGAGGTGTTTTCGAGTCGTACCGCGCCGGTCGAGACGACCAGCTCGCCGACCGCGCAGTCGTCCTGCAGTCCGCCGCAGGAGCCGATGCGCAGCAGGGTCGGCCGGTCGGCGCATTGCGCCAGCTCGATCACCGCGATCTCGGTATTGTCGCAGCCGATGCCGGTGGCCATCACCGAGATCTCGCCGCCCTGCCAGCTGCCGGTGAAGGTGACGTACTCGCGATTGCGACGCTCCAGGCGCACCGAGTCGAACAGCGCGGCCACGCGCTCGGCTCTGGCCGGATCACCGCAGAGCAGGATGTAGGGCGCCAGCTCTCCGGGAGCGACGCCGATGTGATACTGCCGGCCCTCGGCATCCTTGACGATCTCGGCCGAGTGAAAACCCTCCGCCATCAATAGCCTCCGCCCGCGCCGCCCGGCACGCCGCACTGGCTGACGATCATCACGCCGGCGCTCGCGCCGATGCGGGTCGCGCCGGCGCGCACCATCAGGTCGGCCCGTTCGCAGTCACCCACACCGCCGGAGGCCTTGACGCCCAGGTCCGGACCGACGACCCGGCGCATCAGCGCGATGTCGGCGGCGGTCGCACCGCCCGGGCCGAAGCCGGTCGAGGTCTTGACGAAGTGCGCGCCTGCGCGCACCGCGGCCTCGCAGGCGGCGACTTTTTCCTCGTCGGTCAGCATCGCGGCCTCGATGATCACCTTGACCAGCACGCCGGCACGCGCCTGCGAGACGACCGCGCGGATGTCGCGCTCGACATAGTCGAAGTCGCCGGTCTTGAGCGCGCCGATGTTGACCACCATGTCCAGCTCGGTGGCGCCGTCCTCCTGCGCCTTGCGCGCCTCGAGCGCCTTGATGTCGCTGGTATTGGCGCCCAGCGGGAAGCCGATCACCGTGCAGACCTTGACCGAAGAGCCCGCCAGCAGCTCGGCGCAATGCGAGACCCAGCAGGGATTGACGCAGACCGAGCAGAAGCCGTACTGCTTGGCCTCGGTGCAGAGCTCGCCGATCTGCTCGTAGGTCGTGTCCTGCTTGAGCAGCGTATGATCGATCAGGTCTGCCAGGTCGGGCCGGACGTGGCCCACGCCGATCGTGCCGCCGATGCGGCCGGCCCCCGCGGCGACCAGTTCCGCCACCGCTTCGGGACGGTCCGAGACACAGCAACAGCCGTCGCCCGAGGCGCAGCCGTCGCATTGGCCGTTGCCACCGGCCAGTTGCGCGTAGACCTCCTGCGCGATCTTTTTTGCCAGACGATCCAAGTCACTCATTTCACCAGCTCCAGCTCGTCCACCACCGCGACGATCAAGTAGCGCAGCGGGATCTGGTCATTGCCCAGTGTGATCCGCGCGCCGCCGCCCTCGGCATTGACCAGTACCAGCTCGCCCTCGCCGGCGTCGACCCGATCGAGCGCCAGAAACGAGCTGCCCAGAGGCGTCTTGCCGTCCAGCTCCACCGGCTGACAGATCAGCAGACGGTTGCCTTCGAGCTGTTCGTTCTTGCGTGTGCTCCAGACGACTCCGGTGATCCGGCAGAGTATCATCGTTTTTTCTTCCGGCTCTTCTTCTTCGACTTCTTCGACTTCGGCTCGGCGGCCGGTTCGAGTGGGTGGGTCAGCGCCACCTCGTCGACGATGCCGACGATCGCGGCGTCGATCGGGACCAGGTCCTTGTGAAACGGAATCACCGCCTCGTAGGCCGTGACATAGAAGACCAGCTCGCCCGGACCGGCGCCGACGGTGTCGACGGCGATGAACGGCCGGCCGGCTGGCTGCTGCTCGCAGGTCAGCGGCTCGATGATCTGCATCGTGGCAGATTCCAGGTCCGGATACTTCGAGGTGGCCCAGAGCCGTCCGATCACGCGCGCCATCTCGGGCATCAGCGCACGTATTCCGTTTCGATCTGCTTGATCTTGTCCACCCGCTTGGCGTGCCGCCCGCCGCCGAAGCTGGTCTCGAGCCACTCGGTCAGCATCGCCTTGGCCAGCGCGTCACCGATCACGCGGCCACCGAGGGTGAGGATGTTGGCGTCGTTATGCTCGCGGCTGTTGCGCACCTCGAACAGGTTGTGACAGTGCGCCGCGCGGATGCCCGGCACCTTGTTGGCCACGATTGCCGAACCGATGCCGACGCCGTCGATGATCAACCCGCGCCCAGCCTCACCGGTCGCGACGGCCTGCGCCACCTTGTGGGCGAAGTCCGGATAGTCGACCGCCTCGTTCGAGTCGGTGCCCAGGTCGAGCACCTCGCAGCCCAGTGAACGCAGGTGGTCGATGAGCTGTGTCTTCATGACAAATCCGCCGTGGTCGCAGCCAACGGCGATCCGACGCGGGTTGGCCGGCGCGCGTCCCACGGCGATCGAGCGCGGACTGCGGCTCGTGGCGATCAGCTCGACGTTCAGCCGCTCGGCCTCTTCGCGCGCCAGCGGGGTCACGATCGCACCGGGTTTGAGGTAGACCTTGCCGCTGTCGCGGGCCGCGAGCACGACGTCCTGGTTGACCAGATCCTGCCCCTGACTTTGCGGCTCGACAGGTGCAGCAGCGGCCACGGTGCTGGCCGCTCTCGGGGCGCCCGGCGTGGGAGACCGCGTCGGTCCGGCACCAATAGGGCCCAGCTCGCGGGCCAGCTTCTCGCGGACGATACGCTCGATCTCTTCCAGCGTCACGCGCTAGCTCTCTTGATACCCGGCCAGCTGGGACTGGATCTCCGCCTGGCGCCGCTGGTATTCGGCCTCCAGCACCTCCGGGTCGCTGAACTCGAGATTGTCGACGCTGGCCATGATCACCGCATCGACCGGCGTGTTCTCGGTCAAACGCGTCTGGCGCGCGGAGCTTCCCCGGGCGACCAGCACGATCTCGCCGACACCCGATTGAACACTGTCGACCGCCACCACGAAGCCACCCTGCGGAGCCAACTCGAGATCCACTTCCTGAACGATCAAGAAGCGCAGCCCCTCGAGCTTCTCATCCTTCCGTGTCGCCCAGACTGTTCCAATGACGCGCCCCAGCAGCATGCGCAGGTACTCCGCGAGAGATCTGGCCTTGTCCGACCGGTGAAAAAAACATTCTAGCAGCGCCGGATCCTCGGGGCTATCGCCGCCTGACGGCAAGCGGCAGATTTTCAGCCGCTTCGGTCGCCAAAATTGTGCTCAGTACCGGACTGTCTTTTATTCATCCGTGGTCAGGAGTTGTGTTTGTCGATCGCTTCGAACCCCGATGTTTTCGGGGTTTAGCAAGCGCTGGGCGCCAGTCCCGATGAGCCTGTCGGTTCAGGCAATCGATCCTCTGGAACCCCTCATTTCATGGGGTTTCGGACGGGTGCCGGTCCTAATCCTCGACACGTCGTGGGCTTAGGAGAGGCAACGGAAATCCGTGCTAAATCGTTCGTTTTTGTGCGCAGTCCAATTGTCATTTTTCGATGAATTTTAAATGACCGATAAGCTCCGACGCACGCTGGACCTTTGGCGGTTGCGCATCGCGAAATACCCGCGATCTGGGTAGGACGTTTTGACCGCGAGCGACAGATCGCTATCCTTGCAGCTTCACGCACGGGATTGTCCTAACGGGGGTACGGATGTCGATTGATTTTTGGCCGAAGGTCCAGGGTGCACTCAAGAAGCAGGTTTCGCCGTCACAGTATCAGACCTGGTTCAAGGGATTGAAGGTCCGGGATTGGCGCGATGATCAGCTGACCCTGGTGGCCTCCAGCCGCTACACGATGGACTGGATCGCGCGTCACTTCATGAAGGTCATCTCCTCGGCCTGCCACGAGGTCACTGGCGCCAGGCCGAAGATCGAACTCGAGTATCGCCGCAGCGGTCTGCTGGACCCGAAGCCCCCGTCGGTGCACCCCGAAAGACGCGGGACCGATCGAGTCTTCCTCTATGAGGAGGACCAGATCCAGCTCAATGATACCTACAAGTTCGAGCACTTCATCGTCGGCCCTTGCAACAGCCTGGCCCACGCGGCGGGGTTGGCCGTCGCCGATGCGCCCGCGGTGACCTACAACCCGTTATTCGTGCACGGAAACGTCGGCCTGGGCAAGACCCACCTGCTGCAAGCGATCTGTCACGCGTCCCTGAAGAAGAACCCAAGTCTTTGTATTCACTACGTTTCCTGCGAAACGTTCGTCAACCAGTTCATCTCGGCCATCGAACGACGGGACCTGGACAACTTCCGCAACCGCTACCGCAACGTCGACCTGCTGCTGATCGACGATATCCATTATCTGGCCTTCAAAGAGCGCACGCAGGAGGAGTTCTTTCACACCTTCAATACGCTCTACAACGCCAAGAAGCAGATCGTGCTCTCCAGCGATAGCTCGCCCAAGGAGATCCCGATGCTCGAGGACCGCCTGGTCTCCCGCTTCAAGTGGGGGCTGGTGACCCGTTTCGATACGCCTGCCTTCGAGACCCGCGTGGCGATCCTCAATCAGAAGGCCAAGCTGAAGGGCTTCAACCTGCCGTCAGATGTCGCGGCCTACATCGCCGAGCACATCGACAGCAACATCCGCGAGCTGGAGGGCGCGATCAATCGCGTGATGGCGCTGGCCAGCCTCAAGCAGGTCAAGGAAGTGACGCTGGGCTTCGCCCATGAGTGCCTGCGAGATTTGCTGGATGTCACGCAGCTGGTCTCGGTCGGTGACATCATCGATGTCGTCACCCGCGAGATGAACCTCAAGCAGGTGGATCTCCAGTCACGCAAGCGGACCAAGATGATCTCCTTCCCGCGCCACCTCTGCATGTACCTGGCGCAGAAGATGACAAATCACTCGCTCGAGGAGATCGGTCGTCACTTTGGCGGACGGGACCACAGCACCGTCGTGTATGCGGTCAAGAGCGTCCGTCAGCGCATGGTCAAGGACGAGGATACGCGGCTGCTGGTGGGCCGTCTCGAGGGCCTGGTCAACCGTTCCGGAAAGATGCGCCGATAGCATTGCTCTGGCCCTCGCGACACGCAGGGCCTGCTGTTGGTTTTCAGGCTCCAATCGATACTCTAACGCCCGATTCCAGGCTAGAAATCTGCCACCATTTTTGCCACTCGTGGTATACTTTCCGCGGTCATTCTGCCCTGGAGTACTGCTGGAAAACGTGTTGGTTCATTGTGGGTTTCTGCCGCACTTTCAACAGGCCCCGACAGGTTATCGCAGCCAGCCCTTCAATAGCGTTGAAACGGTTGGTGTTTGCAGACAGATTTCACCGTTTTTCAAACAGCCGCTCACTTGCGAAAAGACTGACCGACACTTGCTTTAGGTGCTTACCTCGTCAATTGTCAACTGAATCGCCCTGACGATGATGATGAAGGTTAAGTTCTTAATTACTCTTATATGGATAACGTCATGATCCGAGCCCTGGTGTCCGAGCTCTTGCCGGTACTGCTTGCGGTGGCGATCGTCGCGATCTTCATGCTCTACTCATCCTTTGGAATCCATGCGGTGGTGGTGGTCGGCCTGCTGTACATGCTGAACTGTCGAATGGTCCGGATGGAGTACTACCTCTCGGAGGATTTCCGGCAGTCGATGTTCTGGCGAGACCGCAACTGGCAGCTGGTCGAGGGTCTCAAGTGGGCCAGCGCGGTCCTGCTGCTCAGCGCCGCATACACCAATCATCGGCAGGACGATCGATACCTGCCCGTCAGCAAGATGCTCGATGGTCTGTCCGCCAAGATCATGGGCGCCGATACGACGCAGATGGATCTCGATCGAAGGATCGGGTTGCTCGAGAAACTCTCGAGCGAAGGGGGCGGGCAGCCAATGGTCGGTTTGCGGGCAAAACGGGAGCCCGACGTCAGTGGGCGACGGATCCCGACGGTCTTCCCGAAGGCAACTCCGAAAAAGACCACCACCGTCCGCAAGAAGCCCGAGCCTGTTTCGACCCAGAAGCCGATCCAGAAGCCGATCCAGAAGCGAGCCAATCCACCGATCGCGAAGAAGAGTCAGCCGGCAGTCATCACGCCGCAACCGGCAAAGAAGAAGCAATCCGTCGGTAGTGGTCTGCCGTTCGACGTCAAGAAGACCGGAGAGAATTAGGGGCTGCACAGCCCCAGGGGGAAGTATGCGCCTGGAGATAGACCGCAGCGAACTGCTGCACGCCGCGCGACTCGGACAGCGGTTTTGCGGCAACGAGAAGACCAATCCGGTCCTGGCCAATATTCTGCTGCGTGCCGAGGAGGACCTGCTCGAGATCGCCGCAACCGACTTGAACCGGATGCTGCGCTACCGACTGAACCCCGAAAAAGCCTCGGGAGTCCAGGCGGGCGCTGTCTTGCTCTCGGCAGACCGTCTGGTCGGGATCTTGCAGGCCTCGAACGAGAAGACGGTGGTACTCGAGGAGGCGGACGGACGGATCGAGGTCCATCTCGGAACCGGGCGTTTCGAGATCTTCTGCGAGGACCCTGGCAGTTTTCCCAGCCTGCCGGCCTTCCCGGAGCAGGTCGACATCATCACCAGCGGAAAGTCGCTGGTCGAGACGGGCCTGAAATGCGCCGTGGCGACCACCAGCCTGGAGGAGCGATTCGCCTTCGACGCGGTCTGTCTGATCATCTCCAAGGGCGAGCTCAAGGGAATATCGACCGATGGGCGCCGACTGGTCTCCGTCATTCGCGAAATCGAGAACCGATCGGACTTCGTCGGCAAGAAGCTGGTGCCGCCCGATCTGCTGGTGACGGTGGGCAAGCTGGGTCCCGTCGAGGATCCGGTCGAGCTGGCTTTCGGAGAGCGACATGTCTTTCTCCGCACCGGTCGGGCCGAGATGGCGATGATCGACCGGGATGGGCGCTTCCCGCCCATCGAAAAGGTATTCGAGAAGAAACCCCACTTCACCATCGAACTGCAGCGGACGGCCCTGTTACAGGCCTTACAGCAGGTCGAGTTCGTGCTCGACGACAAGGAGAACACGCTGCTGTTGCGCTTGACTCAGAACAGCTTGCTGGTGCTGGGAGAGAGCAGCCAGGGCGGCCGTGGAGAAGTGGAGCTGCCGATCGGCGAGGGCCAGCGAGAACTGTACGACGTGGAGTTCAATCCGGGCCTGTTGATCGAGTTCCTCAAGGTGATGGAGGATCCGGTGGTGGTGATCGGGTTCCGTGGCCCATCGGAGCAGGTGCTGTTCCAGGAGAAGGGCGCCCGGGTCGACTACCTGGTCATGCCAATCCGTAGAGACGACCCGCTGGAAGCCGGAGACAAGGAGGCGCGGGGTGAACCCGCCGAGGCTAAGGCTACGTAAGAGCGAGGCGCTCGGGGATATCCTCCAGCGGGTACTCAAGCAGGATCAGATCAAGGAACAGGCCAGTCTGGCCGACGTGGCCTTGGCCTGGAACGAGTCCCTCGGTCCGCTTGCGGACCATACGCGACTGCTGGGTCTGCGCGGCGGCGTGCTGCATGTGGCGGTCGACAGCTCCTCCGCCCTGTACGAGATAAGACAATTCAAAGAGAAGTCGCTGCTAGCGGCTCTCACCGAACAATTCCCAAAACGGCAGTTTCGGCGATTGAGGTTGATGGTGCACACACCGAGGGAGCCAGAGGGCACAGATGAGTAGCGATTACGACGAGGACCAGATTCAGATTCTTGACGGACTGGATCATGTCCGTAAGCGGCCTGCGATGTACCTTGGCGACACGGCTGTTCGCGGCCTGCACCAGCTCGTCTGGGAAGTTGTCGACAACTCGGTCGACGAGGCGATGGCCGGATTTGCGAGCTCCGTGACGGTCAAGATCCACCCGGACAACTCGATCACGGTCGCGGACGACGGTCGCGGTATCCCGACCGGGATTCACTCGGAGGCTGGCGTCTCATCGCTCGAAGTGGTGATGACGCAGCTGTTTGCGGGCGGCAAGTTCGACAGCGATGCCTACAAGACATCGGCCGGTCTGCATGGCGTGGGTGTTTCCTGTGTCAACGCGGTCTCGGAGTGGTGCGAGGTCGAGGTTTTTCGCGATGGGCACATCTACTACCAGGCCTATGACCGTGGTGTGCAGCGGGCGCCGGTGGCGATTCGCGGCAAGTCCCACCGAACGGGCACCAAGACCACCTTCAAGGCCGACCCTGAGATCTTCGAGGAACTGGTCTACCACTTCGACCTGCTCTCGGAGCGGCTGCGCGAGCTGGCCTTCCTGAACAGGGGCCTGCGGATCCACCTGACCGATGAGCGCGATGACGGTCAGAGCGAGGAGTTCTACTACGAGGGCGGCATAAGCGCCTTCGTCGAGCATCTGCACCAGACCAAGGACACCCTGCACGACGAGGTGATCTACACCGAAGGCGACTACGAGGACGGGCTGTATATCGAGCTCGCGATGCAGTACACCGACGGCTACACCGAGAACATCTTCACCTTCGCCAACAACATCAATACCCGCGAGGGCGGTACCCACCTGTCGGGTTTCAAGGCGGCGCTGACGCGCACCTTGACCACCTATGCCAAGACGGCCGGCATCCTCAAGGACAAGGACAAGACCAAGGGCGATGACTGGCGCGAGGGCCTGACCGCGGTGCTGTCGGTGCGCCTGCCGGAGCCCCAGTTCGAGGGCCAGACCAAGTCGAAGCTGGGCAACCGCGAGGTCCAGGGGGCGGTCGAGGCGGCGCTCAACGAGGCGCTCTCGATCTATCTCGAGGAGAATCCGCAGACGGCCAAGCTGCTGGCGAAGAAGGGCATCGCTGCCGCCGCCGCGCGCGAGGCGGCCAAGAAGGCGCGGGACCAGGCGCGGCGCAAGGGCGCGCTGTCCAGCGGTGGCCTGCCCGGCAAGCTGGCTGACTGTACCAGCAAGTCGCGGGAAGAGACCGAGATCTACCTGGTCGAAGGTGACTCGGCCGGCGGCTCGGCCAAGCAGGCGCGGGATCGCTACTACCAGGCGATTCTGCCGTTGCGCGGCAAGATTCTCAACGTCGAGAAGGCCCGGCCGGACAAGATGATGAACCACAGCGAAATCATGACGATCATCACCGCGCTGGGCACCAGCATCGGCGCGGAGTATTTCGACATCGAGAAGCTGCGCTACGACAAGGTGATCCTGATGTGCGATGCCGACGTCGACGGCAGTCACATCCGGACCTTGCTGCTGACCTTCTTCTTTCGCCACATGCGTCCGCTGATCGAAGCCGGACACATCTACGTCGCGCAGCCCCCGCTGTTCAAGATCAAGCAGCGCAAGAAGGAGCTATACGTCAACAGCGAGCGCGAGATGAACCAGGCGCTGGCACAGATGGGCCTGGGCGGGGCCCAGGTACAGGTCAACAGCAAGACGCTCGAAGAGAGCGAGGTCCAGAAGCTGCTCCAGCTGCTCGAAGAGATGGAGCACCATCGGGACGCGCTCGAGAAGCGAGGCTACCCCTTCGGTGATTTCCTCGGTTATCGGCGGGAAGGCAAGCTGCCGCTCTACCAGGTGCGCTACGAGGGCCAGGGGCAGTTCTTCTACGACGACGAGCAGCTCAACGAGTTCATTCGCACCGAGAGTGAGCGCAAAGGTGTCGAACAGCTGCCAGTCTACAGCGAGGACGACATGTTCGGCGCAGAGGAGGAGCGCGAGCCGGGCATCGAGCTGTTCGAGCTGCACGAGGTGCGCGACATCGAGAAGACGCTGCTGGGCATCACCGAGATGGGCTTCAGCGCCGAGCAGTACGTCCAGCAGAGCGCGGATGCCGAGCCGATCAAGTTGATCAGCGATGGCGAGCAGACCCCGGTCGGAGGTTTGCAGGATCTGCTCACGCAAATTCGCGAGATCGGCCGCAAGGGGCTGACCGACATCCAGCGCTTCAAGGGCCTGGGCGAGATGAACCCGGAGCAGTTGTGGGACACCACGATGAATCCGGAGACGCGCACCTTGCTGCAGGTGAAGCTCGAGGATTACGTCAAGTCGGACCGGATCTTCTCGGTGCTGATGGGCTCGTCCGTGCGTCACCGGCGGGAGTTCATCGAGAAACACGCGCTGGAAGTCAAGAACCTGGACATCTAGCCATGAATAGTCCGGGCTAGCCCGTGTCTCTCACCCTGGCGCTCTTTTGCTGGCTGTTCGCGCTGCTGGCCGTCGGCGCTGCCTGTCGCGCGCTGTTGCGAACCGTCTTCGGTGACGACAAGTGGGCCTACCTGTTCTTTCCCGGGATCGC
>CAZMLI010000017.1:21041-24192 GCA_964566865.1 uncultured Planctomycetota bacterium | reverse complement strand
TATCGGCTGCGCAGCAGGTCTGCTTCGAGGCAGGCCGCGCGGTCGGTCAGCAGATGGCCGATGCTGAGCGGGTTGGTCTCGTCAAAGCTCAGCTGGTGCAAGGCGCCGCGCAACACGCGCAAGGCGAAGCGTGGCTGGCCACGCTCGAGCAGACGCCGAGAGGCTTCGGCGGCGGCGCGAAAACGGCCGGCCGTCGAGATCCAGTGGTTGCCCAGCAGTTCCACCAGCTTGTCGAGGGTCGCCTGCGACGGTGCATGGACCAGGTTATCGACCAGGCGCTGCAGGCGGCGCTGCTTGGCGGATGGAATCGCATCCTTGCGGGGCGAGGCGATCAGCTTGCTCGCCCGGCCGACGAATGGCGAGCTGGGGTAATTCTTCTGCAGCAGCTCGAGCAACCGGCGGCGTTTGGGGAGATCGTCGGTGAAGCGCGCGGCCCAGTAGCAGGCGTCGTCAGCCAGTGGGCTGCGCGGGTGTTGCACCAGCAGCCGCTCGTAGCCTGAGACGGCCAGCTTGCGCAGCTGCGCGCGGATCTGCTGGTAGGACGGGCCCAGGTCGATCGCCTTGAGGTAGGCGGTCGCGGCCGAGTAAAGCGCCGGCGCGGCCTGCTTGTCCTTCGGCCGGTTCTTCGCCAGCTGCTCGAACCGGCGGGCGGCCTGCAGGATCGGCTGGCGGCGCATCATCGCTGCGATGGTCGCGTCTCTCCAGGCTGGCTTCTGCAGCAGATACAGGTCGTAGGTCGGGGCGGGCCCCGGCGCGCTGCGATAGAGGGCACGGGCCAGCAGGTAGGTCTGCCCTGGCGCGCTGAGCTTCAGCCGGCGCAGCTTCAAACACTGCACCAGTAGCGCGGCGATCTCGGGACTGCGATCGCCCAGCGGATCGCGGCGCAACTGGCGCTGACAGATCGGGATCGCTTCGGCGTAACGCCCCTCGTCGACCAGTCGGCGGGCCAGCAGAATCTGCAGCCGGCCGCGCCAGGCGGAGTGGGGATAACGCTGGAGGAAGCGCCGGATACCCGCCACTGTGCCGAAGACCTCGGCCCAGCTGAGCTGCCAGTGGTCCTCGAAGAAACCGCGTTTGGTCAACCTCGGATAGAGGTAGTCGACGGCGCCGGGCAGGCGAAAAAAGTACGGTCCGAGCAGCCGCGTGAGCAGCGACAGGTCTGCCGATCCCAGCGATGCAACGGGCACATGCAGCGACAGCAACGCGAGCGCGCCGGGAACGTCCTGCCCGCGACGCAGCCGATCGATCACATGGGCCAGGGTGTGCGAATCGGACTGCCCCCAGGCCACCAGCTCACGGGCCAGAACGTGATCGGTATCGGCGGGCAGGGCCGCGCGCAAGCTGGCTACCCAGCGGGCGCGCGCGGCGGGCGAGCCGTGAATCGCGAGCGTCTGCCGCACTGTTTCCAGCGTTTGCGCGCGTTGGGTCGGACAGTGCAGGATGCTCAGAGCGAGCGCGGGCGCGAGCGGATCGAACTGCGCGGGATACAACCGCAGCAAGCGACAGGCCACCTGGGACAGGCTCGCGGCGCCTGGCCCCCGAACAGAGAGGCTCTCTTGCAGGCCCTGCCTCAGCAGCCGGCCGGCGCGTCGTGCCTGGCCGCTGGCCAGGGCCCGCGCGCAGAGCGCCTCCAGCGACTTGACCCAGACGGCCTGCGACGGCTGACTGGCCTGCAGCAGCTGGCGCCAGGCCCAGACGCGCCAGTCCTGCCCGACGGTTTCACGTCCCCGACCCTCGGCCAGACCGAGCAGGGCGATGCGCTGCAGCGCCGGCTGGGGAGCGCGCCCGGAAACCGCGGTCCAGTCGGCCAGCGTGCGATAGCGCTGGCTGTCTTGCAGGTAGCGCAACGCCCGTCCCGCGGGCCACTGCGCGAGCAAGCGAACACGAGCGGCTGGCTTCAGCAGGGTCTCGAGCGCGAGCGCGCAGAGCCGGCGCCGGCGCCGGGCCTTTCGCGCGCAGTGACCGGGACGCTCGAGCAAGGCATAGGTCTGGTAGGCGCGCTCGAAGTCGCCCTGCCAGTAGGCCAGTCCGGAGATGCTGTAGAGCGCATCATCCGCCAGCCGGCTACGCGGGTAGTGCTTGCGGAGCCGACCGTAGAGCGCGAGGGAACGCGTCAGGCTCGCGCTCTGCTGACCTCGCCGAAGCCGGAGGCCCTCGAAGTCACCCTCGAGCACCTGATCGTAGGGGAAACGCGCAAAGCGGCGACGGCTGGGGCTCGTCCCCATCGCGAGCTCTTCCTCCGCGCGGCCCGCGAGGTAGATGCCCGCAGCGGTCCAACCCGGGCTCGCGGGCAGACCGAGCAACCGCCTGATCAACTGGCCCACGCGCGCGAAGTCATGCTCGACGAAGGCACTCACTGCAGCCAGATAGATCGCGGCGGCTCGCGTCTTCTTGCCCGTTTCCAGGGGTCGCAGCAACGCGCGCAGCGCCTCGTGTTCACCTTGACGCAGCAGCAACTCGGCCCGCAGCAACGCGCGCTCCGCTGGCTGGCGCTCGGTGCGCAGCACTCCGCGCCAGGCCTGTTCCGCCGGGCTCTGCGGATGCCAGCGCCCGGGGCATCCCTCGTACGAGAGCGTGACCTCGGTCGTCAGCTGCAGGTAACGCGTGCGCGCTGACTGAAACTGGCCATCCGACTCCAGCCGCAGAGCCTGGTTCAGCATGCGAGCCGACTGATCCGACCAGAGCTGCCGCCGCGTGGCCCGGTCCAGTCCGACCTGTTGCCGGTAGCGTTCGAAGCAGGCCCGGGCCTGCGCCCGGCGACCGGTCCGACGCAGTGCCGCGCAGTAGGAGACCAGCGCGCGATAGGTTCGCGGCGATAAGGGATTGCGAGCCAGGCAGAATCGATAGCGCCGTCGCAGCTGGGCCTGCGCTTGCTCGGCTGCGACCGGCGGCGAGAGCAAGACCAACCCCAGCAGCGCGGTGCAGGCACGTTTCACCGCAGGGTCTCGATCTTCTGGCCCTGGGCATCCCGGCCGTCGGCCAGGTAGGCGACCAGCAGCAGCTGCGCCAGCGACGAAGAGCTGCCGCGTTGTTTCTTGAGCGTCTCGAGTTCCTCGATCGCAGCCTTGAACAGGCCGCAGGACATGTAGGCCCGCGCGCGCGCCAGCGGCCGGCGGGTCCCCATGCGATCGACCATCCGCCGGGCTTCACC
>CAZMLI010000017.1:15104-20941 GCA_964566865.1 uncultured Planctomycetota bacterium | reverse complement strand
ACCTCGAGACTGATCGGATCGCTGGCTGTCCGGGGAACGGACAGTTCGAGCAGCGCGTGGATCGCCTTGCGCCGATAATCGCCCTGGCTGGCGACGGCCAGCCGGTGATAGAGCGCCGCGGCCTGCTTGCGCTGCCCCAGACTTTTCTGGATCTGCGCCAGTGCCAGCAACAGCCGTGACTGCTCGCCGCAGGCAACCAGCCCGCGACCGAGCAGCTCCAGTGCCTCGGGCCAGTCGTCATTGCGCAGCGCCAGGTCGGCCTGCAGCAGGTAGATCTGTGTCTCGTCGGGAAAACGGCGAAGCAGCTTGGCGAACCAGCGCGAGAGTCTGCGCGCGTCACCGTTGATCATCATCAAGGCGGACAGTTCGAGCGCGGCCTGGCGGTCGGCCAGACCCGGGCCCGTCTGCAGGTAGGCCCCATAAGCATCGCGCGCCAGCTGATTGCGCTTGAAGCGGCGTGCCTGACGCGCCAGCGAGAGCAGCTGCGCCGGTGGGCCGAGCTGCGCCAGGCCGGTCATTTGCCGCAGGCCGACCTCCAGCTCTGCCTGCTCCAGCAAGCGGTAGGCCTGCAGCCAGTCCTTTCGGTCAGCCGACAGCGGCCGGGTTTGCGCGGCGCTGACCGGTCCCAGCGCGGCGATCCGCGAGGCCAGCTGCGGCAGCCAATCCGGTCGCGCGTCCCGGTAGCGCGACAGCAGAAAGCGCTGCTCCCGCTGCCGGTCCCCGGCTTCGCGCGCCAGCTCGCTGGCCAGCTCCAGATAAATCGCGCCACCGGCCGCGACCGACCAGCCATTGAGCAGGGCGAAAGCCTCGGGCGCCCGGCCGCAGCGGGCCAGCAGCCGCACACCGGCCCGACGGCCGGAGAAGGAGCGCAGATGGCAAACCTTGCGGGCCCAGGCCACTGCCCGTGGCTTGTTTCCGCTGCGCTCGTCCATCCGAGCCAGCTCGATCAGTGGGCGATGGTCCTGCGGCCAGCGGCGGGTCGCGGCCCGCAACAGCCGACGCGCGGAAGGCGTCCGGCCCATCCTGCGCAGCAGACTCTCGGCCTCGAGCAGGGTGGTCAATCGGCTCTGCGGGCTGCGAATCAGTAGATCCACCACCTCACTGACCGCGGTGGGGTCGGTCTCGAGCACCAACCGCAGCCGTCGCAGCAGAATCCGCGGGTCTTCCTTCTGGGCCGCGAGCAACAGCGTCTGGGCCTCGGCCATCTTGCCCTGACGCATCAGCAGATCCGCCAGCGTCAGCCGCAGCGTGGCGCCCGACGGCGAGAGCGCGATCCCTTGCCGAAGGATCTTGATCGCACGCGCGACCTGCCCCTGCCGGACCGCCAGACGCGCAGTGACCGCGCGCAGGTCGGTATCTCGCGGCCGTCGCAACAGCGCCCTGCGCAGCACCGGCTCCAGCTGGCCGGCCAGACCGCTGCGCCCGAGCCGCTCGAGCGTATCGAACAGCTGTCGACGGGTCCAGTGACCCGGGGCCGTCTGGTCCAGGATGTAAGCGGCGTGGCGCGCGCAGGTCGCCAGCCGGGCTGCATTGGCGGCCAATCCGACCAGCTGGGCCGAGAAGCTCAGCCGCTCGGCCGGATAACGCGCCGCCTTCCAGCGCGTCTGAAGGGAGGCAATCAGCGCGGCGATCATGCCGTGTTGACGATAGAAAACCTCCCGGGTGTGGGCGGTCTTGATCTGGCGCACCAGCGCGAGGGCCTCGTCGGTGCGCCGGGCCTGCATCGCCTGGCCGGCGGCTGCGAGCTGGATCTTTTCGCGTCCGCGGAAGCGCGGGTTGGCCAGCACCTGCTTGTAGTGCGCCAGCGCCCCTTGCGGATCCAGTCGGCGCGCCTTCAAACGGGCCAGCAGTAGATGAACGTCGCCTCGCCAGCGTTTGTTCGTCAGCAGCGCTTCGAGCTGTTGCTGGGCCTCGCGCGCCCGGCCGAGCTCTGTCAGCAATCGTGCCGTGACGAGCTGGCTCACCGGATCGTCCGCTCCGGCGTACTGCGAGAGCAAGCGGGGCAACGCGCCGCGCCGGCGATGAATGCCCACCATCTTGCTGAAGTAATATCGATGCGTCGGAACGAGAGTCAATCGCTCCCGGCAGACCGCCAGGATGCGGATATCTTCCGCGCTGAACGGACTTTGCTGCTGACCTATGGCCTGTACTGATCCCGTCATGGCAATCAACGCCACCATCCACAGGTGACCGACGCTGCCATGATCCCTACAAGCCGGCTCCACCCCAGGAACCGGGCTCTTCATACGCTACTCCTTCTTTACCAGGTCACTCCCCCCCTCAGCTGAACAATGGATCCTCATCTCGGTAGTGGGCTCCATCATAGAACTCTACCACATAAAGACCTTTGGAACAAAATGGAGGGATGCCGGGGTTACGACTACTCGATCAGGCCCCGGATCGAGCGCCCACCGCGCTTGAGCCCCGGCCGGATCGACAGCTCGGCGCCGACCCGCGCGCCCGCGCTGTGCGCGTCGACGTGGTGGGCAGCGCGCGAGCGGCTGTTGACCACCCGCGGATTGCGCTGCTGGTAAAAGCTCTGCAGCTGCGGATCGCCGAGCCAGATCAACGACTTGTCACTGGCCAGCTCCGCGCGCTGGCTGTCCAGCTTCTCGATGAAGCCGCTGTAGAGGCCGGTCAGGAAGGAGCGCTGCTGCCGGTTGTTGGGCAGCCCATGCTCGCGCTTGTAGGCGACCCACTCGATGCCTCCCTGGTGCAGCAGAAAGTCGAAGACATACTCCGCCAGATCCAGGTTGTCGCGCGTGCCGTAGAACTCGATCACCTGCAGACCGTTGCAGGCGCGGCAGATGTAGAGCACGAAGTAGTTGTCGCAACAGATCTGCGTCACCAGCCAGGTGTAGGACGGGACCCGTCGGCGCGGTGTGCCCACCAGCCGGTATTCGTAGCCCGCCGGCACCTCTCGCGCCAGCAAGTCGACGTTGTACTTCAGCGCCAGGTAGTGCGCCTTGCGCAGGGCCGACTCGGCCTCGAATCGGTTGGCCGATTGCCCGAGGGCCAGCAGCTTGCGAATCGTCTGGTAGATCCGGCTCTCCGGCGCCGGCTGCCGCAGGCTGGGCGCATCGATCCGCGCGGCCCCGTCGATGCCGAGCAGGTCGCAGGCCCGGCGAAAGAGCGCGTCGTGGGGCTTGGTCTGGCGCACGCCGAAGTACTCGGAGACCACCTGGTGCGCCATCTCGTGCGCCAGTACCTTGACCAGCAGATGCCACTGCGCTCCGTCCAGCAGCGGACGCGCGAGCGTGATCGTGCGTCGCGTCTGATCCCACAGCCCCAGCGTGCTGACCAGCTCGTCGCTGATGCGGAAGTTGGGCGCGCGCAGCGAGGCCAGCGCCGGGACGCGCGAGCGAATCCGCTCCCACTCGGCCAGGATCAAGGTCAACCAGCCATGCGTGTCGGTCTCGAACCCCGTCTTCATTTGACGGCACGCCGACCGACCGTGATCGTCAGCTTCTTGCGCGTCTGCCCGCGGACGATATCGAGGGTGACCCGGGCGCCTGGGCGCCCCTGTCGGATCCGTCCGAGCAGGTGCCGCCGGCCACCCACGTCGCTGCCGTCATAGCGCAGGATGATGTCCCCGACCCGCAAATCAGCCCGCGTGGCTGGGCTGTCGGCGACCACCTGGGCCACGCGCACCGCCTTGCGACCGGCCAGCGGACCGGTGGTGAACTCGACCGCCTCGGGCACGATGCCCAGATACCCGCTGTAGATCTTGCCGGTCTTCTCCAGACTCTCCATGATCCGCTGCGCGATCTCGATCGGGATCGCCAGCCCGACGCCCTGACTGCCGCCGCTGCGCGTCAGGATTGCCGTGTTGATACCGATCACCTTGCCGCTGAGGTCGACGAGCGGCCCGCCCGAGTTGCCCGGGTTGATCGCCGCGTCGGTCTGGATGAAGTCCTCGGCCTCATTGAGCCCGATACCTGCGCGTCCGTGCGCGCTGATGATCCCGGCGGTGACGGTCTGACCGATGCCGAACGGATTGCCGAAGGCCAGCACCCACTGGCCGACCTTCAGTTGCTGCGAGCTGCCCAGCTCGGCCACCGTCAGGCGCTCGCTGGTTCGGATCTGTAACACGGCGATGTCGGTATTTGGATCCGAGCCGAGCACGGTCGCGGGAAAACGCTTGCCGTTTCCGAGCTCGACCCAGATCCGTCGCGCGTCCTTGATCACGTGGTGGTTGGTCAGTACCCGACCGTCGGCCGCGACGATCACGCCGGAGCCGCTGGCGTTGGTCCGCCCTTCGGTCTTGATGTGCACGACGGCCGGGCTGACCCGCTCGCAGACCAGGACGAAGCGCTTCGACGGGTCGCTGCGCTCGGCCAGCGGCTGCGGCGAGGATTTGCCGCGCGATCCCAGGCCGTAGCCGCCTACCAGGCCGACGATCAGCACGACGACCAGCAGCGGCAGCCAGTTCTTGTTCATGCGAGTTCCTTCTTGTGCGAGAAGATCAGCCACCCGCCGATGCCACAGACAAAGGCCAGGGCGCGAAGCAGGCAGAGCGCGGGACTGAGCAGAGCGACCAGCGGGTCCCGCCGCAGGTTGGTCAGGGCCAGTGGCAGGCAGCTCAGCACGAAGACCGTCCAGGCCGCCGCCCCGGCCCAGGCCGCCGGTTGCCACAACGGCGCGAGCGCGGACAGCAGCAAGGCCAGTGGCGCCAGCAGGATCTGCAACTTGAGCGTCTGTGGCGTGTAGCTGTCCGAGACGGCCTTGCCCGGAAACTTGCGATAGACCACCATCCGCCAGTAGCCGCGGCCGACTTTCAGCTTGAGGTATTGCCACAACGTCGCGCGGTGGCGATGCGCGGTTCGCGCCCGCGGCGCGAAGACGATCTGGTGCCCGGCGCTGGCCAGGCGATAGGAGAACTCGGTGTCCTCGTTGTTGGCGACCGGAAAACTCTCGTCGAAACCGTTCAACTCGAGGAACAGCTCGCGCCGGATCGCCATCGCGTAGCTATCGACGAAATCGATCCGGGCTGCGCGAGCCAGCAGACGGTAGCGGTTCTCGAACTCCGCCTGCGCGAACCGCGGCCCCAGGCCGCGCTGATCGGTGACATAGGCGCCCTTGACCGCATCGACCTCGTCCGCCGCCATCGGGCGCAGGAGCTGTTCGACGAATTCTGGCAGTGGCCGGCAGTCGCTGTCGGTGAAGACCAGCACCTCACCGCTCGCCTCGCGCGCGCCGCGGTTGCGCGCGGTCGCGGGACCGGCGTTCTCCTGGCAGATCACCCGTGCGCCGTGCGCGCGGGCCAGCTCGGCTGTGCCGTCGCTCGAGCCGTCGTCGACGACGATCAGCTCGAGCGTATGGTCGGTCTGCTGCGCCGACAGTCCGTCGAGACACTGCCCCAGATCTGTCTCGGCGTTGTAAGCCGGGATCACCACACTGACTCTCAGCAGTCCCCTCCTCGCTGCCCCAGCAACAACCTGCTACTTGATGATGATGCGCTGCTCGATGATCTCTTCGGTGATGTTCTCCTCGATCACCGATTCACCCCAACGCGGCCTCTTCAAGGTGCCACTGCGGAGCGGCTGACGGGTCGTGCGCTCTGAGAGCAGACGAATCATCGAACCGTCAGGCAGCAAGCGCCAGCCGCCGCCGATCGGCTTGCCCAGCTCGTACTGCTTGTCGATGCTGAGTGTACTGAACCTCATCCGCTGACGCCACGACCCGCGCTCCCGTTCCCAGTTGTTGCGCTTGTTGCGCCATGCCTCGGCGTCGCGCTGCCAGTTGCGCTCCCAGTCGTCGGATTGTTTCTTCCACTCCCGACGCCAGCGTTCGGAGCGCTTGTCTGCCTCGCCCAGCAGTCGGCGCATCCGTCGTTC
>CAZMLI010000017.1:0-15004 GCA_964566865.1 uncultured Planctomycetota bacterium | reverse complement strand
GCCAGCGTTCGGAGCGCTTGTCTGCCTCGCCCAGCAGTCGGCGCATCCGTCGTTCCGAGCGCTCCGGCTGTTGCGTGCGCGGCTGCTGCGCACCCTTGTCCGTGCGCTGTGCCAGACGCTTGCGCGGCTGGCCCAGCTTGCCTTGCCGCTTGCCACGCTGGGGCATACGCGCGGTCGCACTGCGGGCGCGACCGAGGCCAGTCGCCTCGAGCGAGGCGCCGAGCGCACGGCGCAGGGCGGCCATCTCGATCCCGACCCCGCGCTGTTTTGCCAGCGCCGCGGCACTCGCCAGCGTCGACTGCGCGGGCAGCCGCATGGTGAGTTTGCAAAAACCGGTCGGCAAATATTTTGCCTGACCCACCTCGGCGGCGCCGGTCAGGAAGATCGAACTGTCGGGGCCGAGGTCGCCGAGCGTGCGGCCGTTGCCGATCGGCAAGCTCTGGACCAGCTCGGAGAGTTCACGGAGCGCGTCGAGCCGCGCGGCGCGACGGGCCATCAGCTTCTCGACGGGCGAGACCTTGGACCAGTCGAACGATTGGGCCTGTACAGTGGGGCTGGAGAACAGAAGGGTAGCTGCGATGACCCAGAGCGGAAGAAATCGACTCATGTTAATCCTCTACGGATTGCGAGCTGGGGGGGCATGAATAGTACCAATTCGTTCGACAAAATGCGAGCGGGATGTATTCACGACCTTTCATCCGTCTGGCAAAAACACCATTTCAGGTATATGCGAACTCAGCAGATACAGGATACTGTACTTTCTTCGATGAGGACCCTTTTCAAGCGAGAATGCCTGGCCAGACCCAGCAGGCGCACAGTCGAGCGGTGCAATGCGCCTGCTGTTTGACCTGGTCTACGTGCTGTTCCTGAGCGTCACCGCGCCGGTCTGGATCTACCGCGTGCTCACAACGGACAAGTATCGCGAGGGTCTGCCGCAGCGCATCGGCCGCATCCCCGCCCGCGAAGGCGACCGCCGCTGCATCTGGATCCAGGCCGTCTCGCTGGGAGAAATCCTCTCGATCGGACCGTTCCTTGAGGCGCTCGATCAGGCGCTGCCCGACTGGGATGTGGTGCTCTCGAGCACGACGAAAACGGGCTACACGGCGGCGCGCAAGCACCATCCGCAGCGACAGGTCTTTTACTTCCCCCTTGACTTCAGCTGGACGGTCGAGAGAGTGTTCCGCAAGATCCGGCCTGATGCCGTGGTCTTCGCGGAGCTCGATCTGTGGCCCAACTTCCTGCTGACAGCCAAGCGCAAGCAGGTGCCGGTGTTCGTGGTCAACGGTCGGATGTCCCCGCGGTCGCATCGCGGCTACATGCGTTTTCGCCCGCTGGTGCGATATCTGTTCGGCAGCGTGAGGCTGTTTGCCGTGCAGGAGGAGCGCTACAAGGCGCGCTGCCTGCAACTGGGGCTGTCGGAAGAGCAGGTCGTGGTCAGTGGAAACATGAAGTACGACACCCTGCCGGAGAGCGATCCGGCGCGGGTCGCCCGCTTGCGGGCGGAGACGGGCCTCGCTGAGTCCTGTCGGTTGCTGGTCGGCGGCAGCACGCACTGGCCGGAGGAGCGGTACGTGGTCCAGGCTTATGCCAGGCTGCGAGAGCAGTATGAGGACTTGCGGTGCGCCATCTGCCCGCGACACCCAGGACGGGGCGAGGAGGTGGCCAAGGAAGTCGCAGCGCATGGATTTCGCGTTGCGCGACGAAGTCAAGGGGATGCCCCGGATCCGGACGCAGTCTGGATCTTCGATACGATCGGCGAGTTGACGGCCCTGTACGAGATGGGCGAGCTGATCTTCGTCGGGGGCAGCCTGATGGATCGTGGCGGACAGAACATGATGGAGCCGGCGGCGCTGGGTCGCACGGTGCTGTTCGGTCCCCACACATGGAATTTCGGTGACAACGTCGACCTGCTGGTCGACGGAGATGCCTGCCGGATGGTGCAGGACGCCGACCAATTGGAGCGGACTTTGGAGCAGCTGCTGGCCCAGCCGGAACAAGCCCGACAAATCGGGCAAAGAGCGGAGCAGCTGGTCCGAAGCCAGCGGAAGGCGTCGGGCCTCAGCGCAAAGCTGGTGGCCGATCGCCTGCTGACTGACAGAGCAACAGCCTCTAAGTGAGGAGAGGGACAATGAGTTCGAGAAGACACCTGTTCACGTCCGAGTCGGTATCGATGGGACACCCCGACAAGATGGCAGACCAAATTTCGGATGCCGTGCTGGACGCTATCCTGACCGACGACCCGGACGGGCGCGTGGCCTGCGAGACAATGATCACCACCGGGCTGATCGTCATCGCCGGTGAGATCACGACCACCACCTATGTCGACATCCCGGCGATCGCGCGCAAGGCGGTCGAGCAGATCGGCTACACCGATCCGAGCACCGGGTTCGACTGCCAGAGCTGCGCGGTCGTGACCACGATCGACAAGCAGTCGCCCGACATCGCGCTCGGCGTCGATAGCGAGACGGCCCAGGACCAGCGTCAAGGCGCGGGTGACCAGGGCCTGATGTTCGGCTTTGCCTGCGACGAAACCGACGTGCTGATGCCGATGCCGATCCACCTCTCGCACCGGCTGGTCGAGCGGCTGGCGGAGGCGCGCCAGACGGGAGAGATCAGCTACCTGCGCCCGGACAGCAAGAGCCAGGTCACCATCGAGTATGAGGACAAGAAGCCGCTGCGCGTGCACACGGTGGTGATCTCGACACAGCACGACCCGGATGCGACGCAGGAGCAGATCCGCGCCGACGTGATCGAGAAGGTGATCAAGGCGGTGATTCCGGCCGAGCTGCTCGATGACCAGACGATCTACCATGTCAATCCGACCGGACGCTTCGTCCAGGGCGGCCCCGTCGCCGACTGCGGCCTGACCGGACGCAAGATCATCGTCGACACCTACGGCGGCCGCGGCCGTCACGGCGGCGGCGCCTTCAGCGGCAAGGATCCGTCGAAGGTCGACCGCTCCGCCAGCTACGCGGCGCGCTGGATCGCCAAGAACATCGTCGCCGCCGGCCTGGCGCGTGAGTGCGAGGTTCAGCTGTCCTACGCAATCGGCGTGGCCGATCCGCTGTCGATCCTGGTCGAAACCTTCGGTACCGGCACGATCCCCGAGACGCAGCTCGAGGCGCTCATCAGCGAGCACTTCGATCTGTCGCCGCAGGGCATCATCAAGGCGCTGGACCTCAAACGCCCGATCTATCGTGAAACTGCGCGGCACGGCCATTTCGGCCGCGAGCTGCCCGATTTCACCTGGGAGAAGACCGACAAGGCCGATGCGCTACGCGAGGCGGCCGGCGCTTCCGCCGCCTGCTAGCAGCAAAAAACAGGCCCTGGGCTTGCATTTGCGCCCCGGAATGAGCATCATTCCGGGGCCTGTTTTTTTTGCGTACGGTCTTATTTCCCGATTGGGTACCTTCAAATGTCTTTTCTGAGCAAATCCGCAGGACGCGACAGGCGCAGCGCCGGATTCACCCTGATCGAGCTGCTCGTCGTGATTGCCATCATCGGCATCCTCGCGGCGATGCTGATCCCGGTGATCAACCGAGTCCGGGAGCGCGCCAAGATGGCCTCCTGCAAGAACAACCTGAAACAGCTGGGCACCGCGCTGCAGCTCTACCTCGATAGCACCACGGGGATCGATCAGAGCTATCCCGACCGCACCGGCGCGCGGTTCCTGGTGCACATGTATCGGATGGGGTTGCTCGAGGACTCCAACCTGTACCTCTGCCCCGCCACCATCGACAGCAACGCCTCCGGCGCCGATCTGGTCAAGGGCAAGCCGCCGGCGAGCGCCTGCAGCTTCATGGGTCGTAAAAACGAGGAGCCTGGCAGCTACCCGGGGATTTTCGGCAGCTCAGGCGCCTCCGAGACGTCCGTCGCGGCCGATGACGACGAAGGACAGGACAACCATCTCGACATGGTCAACGTGCTGTTCCTGGACGGCCACGTCGAGGGGTTCGTCATCGGAGACGCGAAGATGCCGACCCGCAAGGCCGGCTCCGGCGTCTTGCTCGAACCACTGGCAAACTAGCACAAAACGGGCTCCGGGCTTGCATTTAGGGCCCTCTATAGGCGATCATTCGAGAGCCTGTTATTGTGATGCGGCCTCATATCCCAATTGGGTGCTATCCAAATGTCTGTCTTGACCAAAAACGCTGGGCGCGGCAAACGCCGGGCTGGCTTCACCCTGATCGAACTGCTCGTGGTGATCGCCATCATCGGCATCCTCGCAGCGATGCTGATCCCGGTGATCAACCGGGTGCGGGAACGCGCCAGAGCGGCCTCCTGCAAGAACAACCTGAAGCAGCTGGGCACCGCGCTGGCCCTTTATCTGGACAGCGTGGCGGGGATCAGCCAGAGCTATCCCAAGAAGGACGGCTCGCTGTTCCTGGTCCACATGTATCGCAGCGGGTTACTCGAGGACGCCAACCTGTTCCTCTGTCCGGCGACCATCGATAGCAACGCGTCGGGCGACGACCTGGTAGCCGGGGTGATTCCACCGAGCGCGGTCAGCTTCATGGGACGCAAGAACTCGACAGCGGGGACCTACCCCGGCATTTTCGGCAACGTGGGCGCGTCCGAGACTGCCGTCGCGGCCGACGACGACGAAGGACTGGACAACCACATCGACATCGTCAACGTGCTGTTCCTGGACGGCCACGTCGAGGGCTTCCCGCTCGGTGATGCGAAGGTGCCCACCCGCAAGGCCGGCACCGGCGTATTACTGGAACCGCTGGCCAACTAGCCGCGGACGAGACTGATGGACTACTTCGACTACCGCGATGGAAAACTCCATTGCGAAGAGATCCCCGTTGACAGCCTGGCGGAAGAGTACGACACCCCGCTGTTCGTCTACAGCCAGCGCACGTTCCGCGAGCACTACGAGAAGATCCGCTCCGCCTTCTCCGGCGTCGATCACCTGATCTGCTACGCCGTCAAGGCCAACTCCAACCTCTCGGTCCTGCAAGAACTGGCCTCCTGGGGTTCCGGTTTCGACGTGGTCTCGGGTGGAGAGCTGACCCGCGTGTTGCGCGCCGGCGGCTCGGCCGACAAGGTGATGTTCGCCGGTGTCGGCAAGACCGACGCCGAGATCAGCGACGCGCTGCAGGCCGGGATCTTCCTCTTCAACGTCGAGAGCAGCGAGGAGCTGGAGACGATCAACCGGATCGCTTCGGTGCTGGGCAAGACCGCGCCGGTGACGCTGCGGCTGAACCCGGACGTCGACCCCCAGACACACCGCTATATCTCGACCGGCAAGAAGGCCTCCAAGTTCGGCATCGACCTCGAGCGGGCGCGCGCACTGGTCGCGTCCATCTCGCAGTTCGAAGGCGTCCGGCTCACCGGCCTGCACTGCCACATCGGCAGCCAGATCACCGACACCGCGCCCTACAAGCAAGCGGTCGAGAAGGTGGTGACGATGCTCGGCGAGGCCCGCGACCTGGGCCACGAGATCGAGTGGATCAACATGGGCGGCGGCTTCGGCATCCATTACAAGGGCGAGGAGGCACTGCCCGCCGAGGCCTTCGCCGAGGTGATCGTGCCGGCGATCGAGCCCACCGGCTGCCGACTCGCGCTCGAGCCCGGCCGTTTCATCGTGGGCAACGCGGGCATCCTGGTCTCGCGAGTGATTTACAACAAACAAGGGCCGACCAAGCGGTTCGTGATCTGCGACGCCGGGATGAACGATCTGATTCGCCCGAGCCTCTACAGCGCCTATCATCGGGCCTGGCCGGTCAATACGACCATCCCTGAAGGCAGCGAGGACCCCTCCCTGATCAGTAGCGATCTGGTGGGCCCGATCTGCGAGACCGGCGACTTCCTGGCCAAGGATCGGATGTTGCCGGCGGTCGAGAGCGGCGACCTGATGGCGGTCTTCTCGACGGGGGCCTACGGATTCGTGATGGCCAGCAATTACAATACACGTCCGCGCGCCGCGGAGGTGATGGTCGAAGGCGACACCCATCGGCTGATCCGCAAACGCGAGACGGTCGACGAGCTGCTGGATCCCGAGTCGATCTTGATGCGGGATGTCTGAACCGCGGCGACGCCGCGGCCTGATCGCCGCCGGCGTCCTGCTGCTCAGCCTGATGCTGCTGGCTGGCGCGCTCAACCGGATCTTCCGCAACCCCTCGGCCGAGGTCCGGCAGAGCCAGCAGCGACTGCAGTGCGCGCGCAACCTCGGTCGCCTCGGCGGCGCACTGCTGGCCTATCTGGACCGCTTCGGCGAAGGGCACCGCTACCCCGACAGCCTCGACGCCCTCTACGACCTGGGCTTGCTGACGTCAGAACAAGTCCTGCTCTGCCCCGCGCAGACCGACCCCTTCCAGACACCGAGCGGACGCAAGACCAGCTACCGCTACACGCAGGGCCTCTCGCTGTTGATGCCGATGGAGACGGTGCTGCTGACCGAACGCGGCGCGCCGCACAAGACCCGCAAGGGACAGATCGGACACGGACTGCGCTCGGACCTGAGCGGGATGTGGGCGCCCGGGCCCTACGGCTCCGAGGGCTGGGCCGACCTGCAGCGCAAATCTCTCCGCCTGGCTCGCCAGGCGCCGGGGCGACTGCGCAAAACGCTCGTGCAAGGCGTGCCCTACAGTCGAGAGCTGGCGGCCTGGCGACTCTGGCGCCTGCCAGCGGCGCCGGCGGTGCGCGAACTGCGCCGCGCGCTCGGCGACGGCGACCCGGAGGTCCGACTGTATGCCGCGCTGGCCCTGCTCACGCTGGGCCGGACCCAGGGCATGCCAACACTGCTCAAGGCGCTGCAAGTTCGCATCTCGCAGCAACGCGGCGGCACGTTCCTGATCGAAGGCCCGCGCCGCCGCTGGATCTTGCAGCGATTGGCGGCCGACCCGCGCACCCGGCCGGTGAAGATCTTCGCCTACGATCCGCTCGAGTCTCAGCACAAGGCGCTGCAGCGCTGGCTCGGCAACTGGGGGCCCTGACGGGGGCGCCTGTTGAACAAGTCACAGGAACTCGCCCTGCTCATCACCCTCGCACTCTTCGCGCTGGTGGCAGTGCTCGGTGCCTCGAGCAAGGGTCTCTGGCTCGACGAGAGCTATACGATCCACCGCTCCGGCATCCCGATCGAACGCGTCGTCAGGATCAACCGCCTGGTCGAGGGCAACCCGACCTTTTACTACGTCGTGATGCACTACTGGTTGAAGATCGGCCGCAGCGCGCTGGTCCTGCGCAGTCTCTCGATTCTCAGCGGCCTGGCCTGCCTCGCGCTGATCTATCGCATCGGCCTGCTGCTGGCGGACCGCAGAGTCGGCCTGCTCGCGGCGATGCTGCTGGCCCTCTCCTCGGTGCAGGTCTATTTCGCCCAGGAAGCGCGACCCTACATGCTCGGCCTGGCGCTGACCCTGGGCGCCGGATTGATCTGCCTGCGGCTGGTCCTGGGCCCGGGGCCGCCCCGGAGGCGAGACTGGGCCGGCTGGCTGGTGCTCTCCTGCCTCTCGACTTACACGCTGTACTACGCCTGGTTTGCCATCGCGGCCCAGATCCTGTTCGTCGGCCTGGTCTGCTGGCGCACGCCGGAACGCCGTGCGCAACTGGGGCGCATCCTGCGGAACTTCCTGCTGCTCGCGGGCAGCCTGCTGCTGCTCTGGATCCCGGAGCTGGTCGCGCTGCTGGGCAAGGTCGAGTCACTCGAGATCGAGCTCGGCGCCAAGAAGATCATTGCCGGGATCCCCTATCCGCCCGAGGCGGTCGCCGCGCACTGGGTCAGCTTCTACAACCACTACCTGCCGTTCACCGCTGGCTTTCACTGGGGCAACCTGGAGTCGAAGGGGATTGCTGTCCTGCTGCTCGGCCTCGCGGTGCTGCTGATCGGCGCCTATTGCCTCGCGCTGGTCATGCGCTACCGCGGCGGCGACCGAAACGCCGCCCTGGCGGCCGGCGCGATGACGATCGCGCCCTGGGTCATGCTGGCCCTGCTGCCATTCAAGCCGCACCGTTTCGAGTTCAAGCACCTGCTGATCACCCTGCCCTGGTTTTGCCTCGGACTGGCGCTGCTGTCCCGAGAACGCCGCACGCTCGCCGCGCTGCCGCTGGCGCTGTTCATCGGCTTCAACGGCTGGAGCAACTATCGTGGCCTGCTGCTCGAGGAAAAGGAACACTGGGCGCAGGTCTCGCAGACGCTCCAGGCGCAGGCCGCCCCGGGCGACCTGGTGCTGATCAAGCCGGCCTATACCAGAATCCCGCTGCGCTACGCCACGCTGAACGCCGCCAGCCAGTTGCGCGAACTGTACGCCACCGACAGCACCGATCCGGCCGTGCTCGTCTTCGCGCCCGAGGGTGCGGCGCCCTACGACCGGCACCCGCGCAGCAGACGTTATCGCCCCTATCTGCTGCAAGGCGCGCGCCGCAAGCAGGTCATCTGGCTGATCGTGACCTGGAGCAACGTGGCCGATCCGCGACCACGAATCCTCGGTGAGCTGAAGGCGCTGGGTTATCGACGCGACGACAGCCTGACCCAGCTACTGCCCGGTTTCGCCGGATCGAATGCGACGCTGATTCAGCTGACCTGCTATCGCCTCAGTCGCTGACCCCGCCCAGAGCCAGTGGTGTGATGCAGAGGTCGAGCGCCGCCGGCAAGCTGACCAGTTCAACTGCTTCTAAGGAAGGCAAGAAGGCAGGAAAGCAGGAAGGCGCCTGCGGCGCCGGGAGGGCCCACGTTCGCTCAGACTCGGCCGCCACCTGAATAGCTCGAGGAGCACGACTGGATCCAGCCTCTGCCTGGCAGCGAAGCTGACAGGCTTCCTGCCTTCCTGCCTTCCTTAGCGGTAGTTTCGGGGAGATACGGCTGACCCCCGTGTGAATCACACCACCAATCAGCGGCCGAAGGGCAGCCGCTCGGCCAATCTGGCGTCCAGCCCGACCTCGTGGACCCGGGCCTGGATCGTGCGCATGTCGTACGCCCGGCGATAGAAATTCAGCTCGCGCCGGCTGGTATCGTAGATCACGAAGCAGGCCTTGGGGCAGCCGTCGCGCGGCTGGCCGACGCTGCCCGGATTGATCAGGTAGGTCCGCTTGGGGTCGAGCGAGACACGCGCATCCTCATGGAAGTCATCGAGCGTCTGCTCGCGGCAGACCACCATCGGCAGGTGGGTATGGCCGAAGAAACAGACGCGAAACTCCGGATAGTCGCGTGCCAGCTTGTCGAAGTTGGCCTCGTACTGCTCGCGTTCGAGCAGGTACTCGTCGCGGTGACGCGGAGAGCCGTGGACCAGCAGGAAGAAGTTGGGCACCCGCATGATGTTGCTCAGTCCCTCGAGGAACTTCAGGTGATCCTCGTCGAGCTGGGTCCGGGTGAACTCGATCGCCTGGCGCGCGGTCGGCTGGATCTGATCCAGCTCCTGGCCGAGCAGGTAGCGCTCGTGGTTGCCGCGGATGCAATCGATCTGACGGTCGATCATCTCTTCCACACACTCGGCCGCCTCGGTGTAGTAGCCGACGATGTCGCCCAGGCAGAAGATACGGTCCACGCCTTCGCGATCGAGCACTGCGAGTGCCGTCTGGAGGGCGGGCCAGTTGGCGTGGATGTCCGAGATGATGCCGACGCGCATTGGGAAATGCTAGCAGATCTGCTACAAGGAACTCCCTCGTTTTCCCACCGGAGACCGAAGATGTTCATCAAACGCCTGGCGGCGGTGTTGTTGGTTGTGCTGTTTTCATGTCCCACCGCCGCTGCGGCGGACCTGACGGTTCGTGCGACGGTCGACACGTCGAGCCTGAACCAGACCGGACGCTTCACGCTGAAGATCACCTTCGTGGTCAACAAGCCGCCGAAGCATCCCTACCGCGTGCGCGTCGCGATCACCGCGGGCGACACGGTCGTCTTCCGCCGAGATCACGCCGCCCCGACCGAACCCAGCAGCTGCAACGCAGGGCAAACGGTGACCTATCAGTTGCCCTCGCTATTTCCGCTCAACGGCGTCGACGCGCTGTTGCCCGGCAAGCTGAACGTCTTTGTCGGCTTCATCGACGCCGTGACCGGCAAGCAAGCGCTTCCGGACGGCGCCGGCCGTTCGCTCGACGGCCAGCGATTGGTCGCCAGCTTCGACGCCCCGCGCGAGCGCAAGTCGCTCTCCGCCGAGGCGGAACAGACGCTGCTCGAAAAGGCAGCGGAGCTGGCCAAGGCGAACAAGCCACAGGCGGCCTTCGACCGGCTCGAGCTCGGCATCCGCGCCAGCAACGACTACCCGCAAAAGAAGCGGCTGCGCAAGGCGATCGAGAAACTCGGACGCTTCGAGCCCCGACCACTGACCCGGGTGGAGCAGTCCATCGTCGCCAGCCGGATCCAGTCCGAGAAGGTGCGCTGGCTGCGACTACAGGCGGGCCGCCTGCATGACCGCAAGATGTACCACGGCGCGCTGAAGATCCTCGACGAGATCGGCGGGATGCTGGAGCAGGACAGCCGCAAGGCGGTCGTTGGCGCACTTGACGCGGCGACGCGCGTGCGCAAGAGCAAGGAGAGCATCCGGATCAAGATCATCCAGGCCCGGGTCGCGCGGGACCAGGCGATCATCGACCAGCTCAAGAAGATGAAGGACTGGCGCCGGCGGATCAAGGTCCTCGAGCTGGCGCAAGGCGTCGAGAAACGGGGCTACGAGGGCGCCGCCTGGGAGGCCTACCGACGGGCACGCGACAGCGGGGACGCCTACATCGAGCCGGCCAAGCAGGCCATGCGACGGCTCGAGAAGAAGTGGTTCAGCCAGATCAGCGAGGCGCAACTGAAGGCCGTCCAGAAAGCCAAGACCAACCCCGCCTTCGATCGCCTCGTCGTGCTGCCGACGCACAAGTTCATCTACATCGGTCCGAAGAAGCTGGTCGAGGGGGTGCTGGCCAATCACAACGCCACGCGGCGCTTCGACCTGGCCTACATCTTCCAGACCGACCTCTACGGCAGGGTGCCCAACCCCGGCGGCGATCGGCTGACGGTCTTCTTCAAGGAGCTCTGGGACTTCGGCGGAGGCCAGGGCGGCGGCAAGATCATCGATATCGGCCGGGCCAAGAAGGACAATACGCGGTACCGCGTCGACACCGGCTTCCTCTACCACGAGCTGACCCACAACATCTACACCGTCGTGCCGGGCTACCCCGGCTTCACCGAGGGCATCGCCAACTTCGGCGCGGCCTTCACGCTCGACGTGCTCGACCAGAAGGGCGATGCGCTGCATTCGTTTCGCAGCAACCTGACCGCCTTCCGCGAGGACTACCTCGGGCGCGACCTGGCCTTCTGGCGCATCCACAAGTACGGGCCGAGCGCCGGTTTCTTCCTGCACTTCGTCGACAAGTATGGCAAGCGCAAGGGCCAGTACGACTGGAACCTCTACCGCACCTTTTTCCGCGGATTCAATCGCACGCCGATTCGTGACGGGCGCCCACGACAGGCCATCCGCGCGCTGGCCTACTTCTTCGTCAAGGCCTTCGGCGACAAGGCGTTCGACGACCTGCTGCGCTTTCGTTTCCCGCTGGTCGAATCGGACCGCGAGGCGATCACCGAGGAGATGGCGCGGGGTGAAGGCCGCTTTACCGACTGGGCCGCGCGCGAAAACGGACTCACGCGCTACCCCAACTCGCAGATGCACCGCGACCGGATTCAACGACGGCTGGCCAGCCTGCGCCACCGGAGCCCCGCCCTGCTCAAGCGGGCCAGCGAACAGCTCGGTGGGATCATCTACGAATGGAAGATCGCGGGGCCCTTTCTGGCCAATACGGGGCGCAGCTTCGCCGAGGTCTTTCCGCCGGAGACGGGCGAGATCGACTTCAGCAAGCGCTACGAATACAAGAAACACACCGCGGTCTGGCGCGAGCCCAGCCGCGAACAAGGCAAGTACGTGCTGCTCGAGAAGACCGGCTGGATCAAGCTGGACTACGCCTACGGCAAGCACACCTCGTCCTACGCCTACACCAAGCTGATCCTGCCCGAGGCGCGCAGCGCGCGGCTCTACCTGCGCACCGACGACCACCTGACGGTCTGGCTCAACGGCCGCCACCTGCACAAGATGAAGAACCTCGGCGTCAATGGCGGCCAGCGCTATCCCTGGCGTGGCAGCTGGGGCAAGGCGCCCGACGAGATGATGCTGCCGCTGTCGCTGAAGAAGGGCGAGAACATCCTGCTGATCAAGATCACCAACGGCAGCGGCGTGGCGGGATTCATCGCGGCGGTCGTCGGCAGCAACGGGATGCCGATGCGTGACATGCAGCGCAGCCTCGAGCCGCCGACCCCCGAGCCCGAACTGCCCAAGGCGCTGCGCAAGAAGTGGAAACGCCCGGTCGTGATCCAGGGCCGAACCCTGGGACGCTTGCGGGCCAAGGTCGGCTCGTTCCGCCTGCGCGGCAAGTCGGTGCTCTACGGCGCCACCAAATCCAAGGGCGTGGCCTGGCGCAAGTACACCGTGCGCCCGGGGTTTCCCAAGGACTCGCCGTCGAACCTGCTCTGGCTACCGAAGAAGCTGACCCAAGGCGGCGGCGACTTCCGGCTGGGACTCGGACTGAAGCTGACCAAGAAACAACTGCCCAAGATGACGCTGACCTTCGACGGCGAGGGCGGCAGCGACGGGCTGTCCGGATGGACGCTGCTGCTGCAGCCCATTCACAAGGGCAAGTGGCTGCGGGTCAGCCTGGAGAAGTACGATTCGCTGTTCTTCCGCAGCTTCGACATCAAGCTCCCGCTGAGCGAGCGCTACCTGATCAAGCTCGAACGCCTGCGCGAGAAGGTCACGCTGTCGATCAACGGGGTCAGCTTCTTCAAGGGCGTGCATGTGCCGCCGATCCGGGTCAAGGGCAGCACACGCATCGGTTTTGCCACCTGGGGACCGAATCCGGGCTTCGAATCGATCGCAATCGTGCGCTAGACGGGCCGGGAGTGCTGTATTAGGATCCGCGCATGAGAAAATTGACGATCCTACTCGCGCTGTTCTGTCTGATCCCCAACCTCCACGCCGACACGGCCAAGGAGGTCCTCGACAAGCACTACGCCCGGCTGTACGACCTGCGGGAAGCCGGCCTGAAGGACCTCTCGTTCCAGCTTCACTCACCGATGTTCGCGATGATGCTTGGTGAATCCAAGATCTTCTATTACTGGAAGGCCGGCACCAAGGACGGCAAGCCCGCCGACAAGGCGCTCGCGCGCGTCGAGGGCAAGCTGGACAACCCGCAAATGCAGCAAATGGCCAACCGGATGGCCGGCCCGATGGCCGCCGGCTTCACCGCCATGCTGACGCCCAAGTCGCAGAAGGCAGCGGAGAATCAGGAGAAGTACGCGACCCGCACGGTCGAGGAGAAAGACGGCGGTTGGATCGTCACGATCACGCGCAAGGCGGACACCCCGGCGGAAAAGCTGCCTTATTCGAAGATGCTGATGACCTTCGACAAGGACTACAAGCTACTGAAGACCGAGGTGACCAGCGATAAGGGGACCGCCACGGCCGCCTCGAAGTGGCTCGAGCAGGACAAGAAGCTGCTCATGTCGGGCAGCACGACGGAGCAGCAGGCCACCAAGGTCATCGTCAGCGTCGAGTGGAAGAAGATCGGCAAGTACTGGCTGCCGACCAAGATGATCCAGAGTATCCCGGCGCAAGGGGTGACGGTGGAAATCACCCTCTCCGCACACAAGATCGACCAGGGCATCGACGACAAGCTCTTCGGCGGCAAGGCGGATAAGAAGGAGCACAAGCCAGAGAAGACCGAGCGCAGTGATGACGACAAGGACAAGGAAGAGGACGAGGACGACGGCATGGGGGGTGGTAACTAACCAGCCTGCTCGTTATTCCAGGAACGTTGAACCATCCGGGTCAGCCGTCGTACAGACAGCTGGCCCGTGTTCTATTCTGGAGCGAAACCATGCCTGTGCGAACGTTGCTGGTCCTGCTGCTCTCCGGCGCCCTCTGCGCCGGCGCCGACGAGGTCACCGTCGGCAAGCAAACGATCGAAGGGGAGATCGTCGGCCTGTCCTACAAGGGCGTGCGACTGAAGAAAGGCTACACCTTCCCCTGGTCGAAGGTGCGGAAGATCCTCTTCGACAACGTCCCCGCCGCCTACAGCAGAGCCGAACGCGCGCGTCAGGACGGTCGGTCGAAGGCGGCCATCGCGCTCTACCGCAGCGCGCTGAAGCAGGAGCAGGGATCGGTCTGGCTCGGGCAATACGCGCGCTGGCGGCTGGCCCAAGCCCAGCTACAGCTCCATCAGCTAGCCGAGGTACAAACCACGCTGAAGGCCCTGCTCACCAAATACCCGGAGACGGTCTATCTGATCGACGCCAAGCTGCAGAGCGGCCGGATCCAGCTCGCGCGCGGCCAGACAGTCGAGGCACGGAAGACCTTCACCGAGCTGCGCGACAAGGCGATTGCAGAGCGCAAGTTCTTCAGCACGCGCGACCGAGCGCGCGCCAGCCTGTGGGTCGGACGAACCTTGCTGGCCAGCGGCAAGTCGTCCGAGGCGTTCGAGATCTTCAGCGAGCTGCACACCAGCCTGACCGACGCCGCGCTCGCGCGTCAGGCCGCCGTCGGCATGGGCCGCGCACTACAGCTACAGCAGAAGTACACCCAATCCGCCCAGTTGCTGACCCAGGTGATCGACAAGGCCCAGGCAAACGAGCGCATGCCCCTCTCGCGTGCCTACGGCAGCCTGGGCGAGTGCCTGCTGGCCAGCGCGTCGCCCGACCACGCCGCGGCGCTGAAGGCCTTCCTCAAGGTCACCATGCTCTTCTCGGATCAGCTCACCGAACAACCCGCCGCGTTGTCCGGCGCCGTCAAGTGCTTTCAGCAGCTCAAGCGCAACCACCGCCAGTGGGCCAGTCGCCAGCGAACCATGCAGCACGAGCTGCAGAAGTACCGCGACCTGCCCTGGATCAAGCCCGGCTGGCGGCTGGCGGGACTCGGCGGAAAATAACGCCCGATGAGCCAACATCATCGACGACTCGAACGGATGTACAACGCCGCTCCCTGCAACGACTACTACCAGCCCGAGCTGACGATCAGCGAGGGCGCCACCGAGCTGA
>CAZMLI010000016.1:13925-24245 GCA_964566865.1 uncultured Planctomycetota bacterium | reverse complement strand
GTGGCGGCGAAGACGTCGCCGATCTTGCGGCCCTGCAGGGTGGCGACCAGGTCGTCGAAGCTCGTGACGGCCTTGCCGCCGGCCTCGATGATCACGTCGCCGTCCTTGAATCCGGCCTTGGCCGCGGAGGTGCCAGGCAGAACCTTGCTGATCTTGACGCCCTTGCCCTGATACTGCTGGTCGACCTGGACGCCCAGATAGGGGCGCTCCTGGGCGAGGCAGGTGATGGTGAACAGCAGCATGGCCGCCGCAATCATGGTTGTTCGCATTCCGATCTCCTGTTGCACTACGGGTGAGAACCATATACGGGGCAGGTGTGCGATCCGTTGGGGGTTAGCAGAGCGCGAATCATGGCTTAGAATGCGCGACTTCCAACAAAGGAGCCCCTGATGCGCCACCGCTGTCTGCTCGTCGTATTGTCGCTGATCCTCGTTCCTGTCACGGCACAGGCGCTCGAGGCGAAGTTCATGCGCCGCCCCGCGCTGTCGCCGGACGGATCCCGGATCGCGTTCTGCTGGCGCGGCGACCTCTGGGTCGTGCCAGCGGCGGGCGGCGCCGCGCGGCGATTGACCGTGCACCCGGCCTACGACACCCGCCCGGTCTGGTCGCCAGATGGCAAGACCATCGCCTTTTCCTCCAATCGCTTCGGCAATTACGACATCTTCCTGATGGGCGCCAGTGGTGGCCTTCCGCGCCGGCTGACCTATCACTCGGGCGGCGACCAGCCGACCTGCTTCACGCCTGATGGCACGCAGGTGCTGTTCATGTCCTCGCGACACAAGTCTGTCGACTGGCGCGGCTACGTCTATCAGGTCCCCGTCGTGGGCGGCACGCCGCGCAAGCTGTTTGATGCGGTCGGCAGCGAGTTCCGGCTCTCACCCGATGGCAAGCAACTGGTGCTGAGTCGGGGCGTGGCTGCCTGGCATCGCAAGCGCTACCGCGGCGCCGCCGCGCATGATCTGTGGCTCTACAATTTTGCCAGCAAGCGCTTCAGCCAGCTGACCGAGTTCGCGGGCAACGACGACTTCGCCTGCTTCGGACCGCAAGGCAAACAGGTCTACTTTCGCAGCGATCGCAAGGGGCTGGCCGACCTCTGGCGCCTGGAGCTGGCGACGCGCAAGCTGACCCGCATGAGCCAATCGCGCACGCAGGGCATCCGGGCGCTGGACGTCGCGCGGCGCGCGCCGCTGGCGGTCTACGAGCGCTGGAACGATCTCTACACCCTCGACCTGAACAGTGGTGTGGAGCGCAGGGTTCGCATCGAGGTGCCGGCTGACGAGCGTGAGAATCGTACCCACCGGCGGACCTTTCGCAGCAGCGGCGTCTCGGAGTTCGCGCTCAGTCCCGACGGCAAGGCGGTCGCCTTCGTGATCCAGGGGGAGGTTTTCCTGCGCGAGCTGGCCAGTCCGTCCAAGCGAGCGATCCAGCTCACGCGCACGACATCGGCGCGCGAGAGCGACCTGGCCTGGTCGACCGACAACAAGCTGGTCTTCGTCTCCGACCGCCGTGGCAACAATCAGCTGTACCAGCTCGCGGGCAAGGGCGGCAAGCCGCTGTGGAAGACGCATCGGCGGAGCATCACGCAGTTGACCAAGGGCGCGCGGCACCACTCGCCCGAGTTCAGTCCCGACGGCAAGCAACTGGCCTACCTGCGCGGGGCCGGCGACCTGATGCTGCGGGAGCTGGCCACCGGCAAGGAGCGTCTGCTGGTCAAGAGCTGGAACACCCACGGCTACCGTTTCTCGCCTGACGGCCAGTGGATCGCCTACAACATCTCCGACCACGAGTACAACAGCGACATCTGGCTGATTCGTACCCGTGGCGGGGCGGCGATCAACGTCACCAGCCATCCCGACTACGACCACAACCTGTCCTGGTCGGCGAGCGGGCGCTCGATCGTCTTCGCCTCGCAGCGCGGCAAGGACAGCGACATCTGGCAGGTCTATCTGCGGCGCGCGGACGCGGTTCGTTCGAAGGTCGAATGGGCGCCGCTACTGAAGAAGATCAAGGCCGCGCTGGCGGCGAAGCAGAAGAAGTCGAAGGCCAAGTCGAGCGCCAAGAAGGCGTCCAAGGCGCCCAAGGGGCCGGTCGGCAAGCAGCCACCGGTGAAGAAGAAACCGGCCAAGGCCGCCGGGAAGAAGACGGATCTGCTGGCGGTGCGGGTCGACGGCAAGGAGATCTTCTTGCGCGTGCGGCAGATCTCGCGGCTGCCCGGAGACGAGGGCAACCCGGTGATCAGCCCGGTCGGCGACACCGTCCTGTTCACCGGTACGCTGGGCGACAAGACCGCGATCTACAAGGTCAAGGTCAGCGGCAAGGGGCAACGCGCGCTCGTGCCGAACGCTGGCTCGGTGCGCGCGATGCGTTATGGTCCGCTGGGGCGCAAGGTTTACTACCTCGGCGCGGGCGGCGCGATCTCCACCCTCGACCCGGCCAGTGGCAAGCGCGGGCGTGTCGACTTCGAGGCCCGTCTGCTGAGCAACCGGCAGCACATCCGGCAGCAGAAGTACGATGAGTGCTGGCGGCTGATTCACACCCGGTTCTACGACCCGAAGTTCCACGGCGCCGACTGGCAAGGTCTGCGCAAGAAGTATCGAGATATGGCGCTCGCGACGCGCCATCTGACCGACTTCAACTACGTGATCAAGATGATGCTGGGGGAGCTGAACGCCAGCCACCTGGGCATCTCTGGCCCTCGTCAGCGCGGTGGCGTCTCCGAACGCACCGGCGAGCTGGGCATCGATCTGGAGCATGGCGCTGCCGGGCCGGGCGTGCGGGTTGCCCGGGTTCTGGGCGACGGTCCATCAGCGGCGAAGTTGCGCGTCGGCGATCGGATTCTGGCCGTCGAAGGCGAGAAGATCGGTGCACGGACCAACTTCTATCGCTTGCTGATCGACACCGCGGGACAGCCCACGCGGTTGCGCATCCGACGGGGCGACAAGTCTCTCGACGTGATCGTGCGGCCTGCCGGCAGCGACCGCGGTCTGCGTTATCGCGACTGGGTGGCCAGCCGTCGGGCGCTGGTCGACAAGCTGAGCGGCGGCAAGCTGGGCTACATCCACATCCAGGGCATGAACTGGCCCAGCCTGGAGCGCTTCGAGCGCGATCTCTATGCGCGGGCGCACAGCAAGCAGGGCCTGCTGATCGACGTGCGCTACAACGGCGGCGGCTGGACCACCGACATGCTGCTGGTGATGCTGCAGACCCGGGCGCACGCCTACACCATCGGCCGCGGCGGCAAGAAGGGCTACCCGCAGGGGCGGCGGCCGTTCTACGTCTGGCAGAAGCCGGTCGGGCTGCTGTGCAACGAGATGAGCTTCTCCAACGCGGAGATCTTCAGTCACGCCTTCCGCACGCTGAAGCTCGGCCCCGTGATCGGCCAGCCGACCTACGGCGCGGTGATCTCGACCGGCTCCGCGACGCTGATCGACGGCGCGCGTTTTCGCATCCCGGGCCGCGGCTGGTACGTGCTGCCCAAGGGCCAGGACATGGAGTACCACGCCGCCCGACCGCACCACCTGGTGGCGCAGACACCGGGCAGTGAGAATGCCGGGACCGACCCGCAGCTCGCGCGTGCGGTCAAGGTGCTGCTGGAGCGGAAGAAGTAGGGGCAGGGCGCGAGTTATCGCGTCCTGCGCCGTGACTTCAGCTTGATCCGTTCGACATCCACCGGGTCGCCGCAGTAGACGTTGAAGCGGATGGCCGTGTCGACCGCTTCGAGCGCCAGCGTTTCGGCCTCGTCGATCCGGTCATAGAGCGCGTGCAGTGCGCCCATCGCATAGTCCGCTGCGCCGCCGATGGCGAAGTACTTCTTGTAGCGCACGACGCTCATGTTGCCCGAGACGCCGAAGATGCCGTGGCTGTTGGCGATCAGGAACGAAGCGTCGAGGTCGACGAACGGGGAGTCCGTGCTGTCGTCGCACTGATCGTTGACGAAGGTGTAGCGCTCGCGCATGTCCTGCCAGAAGCGGTGGAAGAAGGAGAAGATCGCGCGCTCGTCATTCAGCGGCGGCATGCGTTTGCGCTTCGCCAGGTAGTGGTCGAGGATGTTGTCATACAGGGCCCAGCCCGAGGAGCCGATCACGTTGCTGCCGAAGCGGCGCAGCTTGGGCAAGGCCACGTTGTCCGACTGGTCGCGGTGCGAGCCCCAGTTGGTCTGGCTGTCCGCGGCCAGCACGATCTCGTTGGCCTTGCGCACCGCCACGATGATCGTCATACCTCCAGTACCTTCGGCGCGCTGGTCAGGTTGTCGTGGCCGTCGTCGGTGATGATGACCAGGTCCTCGATCCGCACACCGCCCAGGCCCGGGTAGTACAGGCCCGGCTCGATCGTCACCGCCATGCCCGTGCGGAGCACATGCTCGGCATCCGAGATGCGCGGCCGTTCGTGGATCTCCAGGCCGAGCCCGTGGCCGGTGCCATGAAAGAAGCCCTGCGGCACCCCGTCCTTCGAGCCGGTCTCGAAGCCGCGTGACTCGAAGCAGTCCTTGACGCTCTGGTGCACGTCCTGTCCCGCCACCCCGTCGCGCAGCATCGCCAGCGCACCGAGCTGTGCCGCGGCCACCGCGTCGTTGAGCTGGTGAATCTCGTCCGGCGCCTGCCCCTTGTAGACCGTCCGGGTGATGTCGGCCCAGTACTGGTTGGCGATCGACCGCGGGAAGATGTCGATGATGATCGTCTGTTCGGCGAACAGCGGGCCACTGCCCATGCAGTGTGGGTCGCAGCCCTGCTCGCCGCCCGCGACGATCGTATCGAAGGCCAGCAGCTCGTGCTGCAGCAGGAAGATCGCGATCTCGTACTTCACCCGCTCCGAAGTCAGCGGCTCGCCCTGCCAGATCAGCGCCTTGTCCGGGCCGACCTCCGCCTGCGCGATGATCTCGATCGCGCGCGCCGTCGCCTGCTCCGTATTGGCCTGGTTCAGCCGGATCGTCGCGATCTCCTCTTCAGTCTTGATCTCCCGCTGCGGATAAAACGGCTCCTCGCGCGCCCGGACCGTCAGGCCCTGCGCGCGCAGCTTCTCGGCCAGCCCAAACGGGAACGACTCCGGTACCACCAGGTTCTGGATCTCTCGCTCCTTGCAGAAGCTCACCAGCGCATCCGGAATCTGCGGGGTTGGCTGCCCACTCCCCTTCAGCCCGTCCAGCAACTGCTGCAGCGAGACCAGCTCGTCGAGCGCCCCTTCCTTGGAGGCCCGGCCGATCTCCAGGTCCGACAGAACGCCGATCTTCTTGCCCGCATGAGAGAAAAAGGCAAACGCATCCGGCGCCATGAAACCGCTCGCGTAAAAAATGTGGGCACCCGCTGGGCCACCCTCGTAAAGCATCTCAGCCGTCGTAGCGTCCATCTGAACACTTTCCTTCCGCTCGTGTTTTAGCTGCCGTGAATGGCGCAATTATAGTGGACAGGTCGCAGACCCGCCCTTATCCTCTCGCCCGAATGCCCTGTCGTTCAATGGTAGGACACCGGATTCTGGTTCCGGGAATCGAGGTTCGAGCCCTCGCGGGGCAGTATCAAGAAACGCCCCCATCGTCTAGTGGCCCAGGATACTGGATTCTCAGTCCAGGGACAGGGGTTCGAGTCCCCTTGGGGGTACCAAAGCGAAGAAGGGTCGCCGCAAGGCGGCCCTTCTGAGTTTAACGGCCACGGCCACGGTCACGGCCACGGCCCGATTGCCAGCATCTCGCCCCCTCCTCTCTTACGGAGGGGATCCACCCCACATCTACCCCACATAAATTCCACTAGTGGGCAATACTGGCTCATATTTGTTGGAATTATTGAACTTATGCTATTCCAGAGCTATTCTATATTGCGATGGGATCCAGGTCACTAAACCACGAGCGGCTTGCTGAGCTGCTAATGAGGATCTTGAGGGTCGGGGGGCCCTCTACCAGGGCCAGCCTTTGTGAGCAGCTGGATATTAGCCAGTCCGCCTTCTCGAGACTCGCCAAGGCCGTCAGGGGGGACATTATCGTGGCGGGTCGCGGAAGATCCACGCGGTACGCTGCCAGGAGAAGAATCAAGAATGTCGGCATGGAAACCCCCGTCTATGAGGTTTCCCCCGATGGTAGCTCCAGCCACGTTGCAACTCTCCACGGGGCGTATCCCGCGGGATACTACCTGGAAAGTCACTCCCAGGCAGTCGAGGCCGAGTTCTACGCTGATCTGCCCTATTTCCTGCACGACATGAGGCCAGCTGGGTTTCTGGGGAGACTGGTGCCAGCAAGGCACCCCGAGCTCCAGCTTCCCGAGGACTTGAGACTCTGGTCTGCTGACAATTGCCTGCACTACCTCAGCCGCTTTGGCTGGAATAGCGTGGGCAGCTTCATCCTGGGGGATGAGGCCTTCCGGTTGTATCTGGCGATGCTGTCTGACCCGCAGGACATTGTTGAAATGGAGGGTCGTGCAGCTCGATACGTCGAGCTGGCCGAAAGTGTCCTGGAGGCTGGCACGCCAGGATCTTCGGCGGGAGGTGAGCAGCCAAAGTTCCTTGCGACCCTGGCGCCTGACTTGCCAGTCTTGGTGAAGTTCTCTCCACCTATGCGAGACGACGTGAGCGTCCGAATAGGGGACCTGCTCATCTGCGAGCACATTGCGCTCGGGGTCCTCCGCGAAAATGGTCGTGAAGCCGCTGATTCAGAGTTGGTTATCGAGAGGGAGCGCGTGTTTCTGGAAGTTGCGCGTTTCGACAGAGTCGGCTTGAGAGGCCGCATTGGCGTGGTTTCCCTCAGGGCGCTGGATGCCCAGTTTGTCGGGACGCTGGGGAGTTGGAGCGAGACGACAGCAGCTCTTCTAGCCCAGGGAGTGGTGTCCAGGGCGACCCTCGAAGATGTTCAGTGGCTGGAGATGTTCAGCAACCTGATCGCAAACACAGATATGCACCCCTACAACCTCGCCTTCAGCGCCCAGGAAACCAAGATAGGCGGTTTGACCCCGGCATATGACATCCTGCCAATGCTCTACGCACCTCAGCAAGGTGAGATACTGCAACGTGAGTTCGTCCCCACCATGCCTACGCCACGGGAAGTTGGGGTTTGGTCTCAGGCGCGGGAAGCAGCGCGTGACTTTTGGGCTCGAGCATCGAATCACGCCTCGCTGTCCACGGGTTTTAGGTCTATTGCTCGAGAGAACCTGACTGTTCTGGAGCGACTCGAGTACAGCTAGCCCTCTGGGTTGAGGGCCCTGCATGCAGCACGCCGTGTTCACGACTCGCAGGTGTGAGGTGCACTTCGAGCGGCGGCTTAGCATCCTCGTGTTCCTTCGAGTCGGTCTTCCGCTAGAAGAACCGATCGTGCTCTGCCTCGGGCGCTGTCAAGGGCCGCCTTCCGGCGGACCTTCTGAGTCGAGTCTAACAGTCACGGCCCACGGACCGATTGCCGCCGACCCGCCCAAGATGTACCCTGGAGCACCAGGACTACGAAGGAAGTTGTCTCCAAGCTGCTCGACGCACTGCCCGACGACGCGTCGATCGAAGATGTGCAGTACCACCTGTACGTCTTGCAGAAGATCCAGGCCGGCGAGAAAGCGATCGAAGCTGGTAGGGTCGTTCCCCATGACGACGTCGTGCGGGAACTTGCCTGAGTCTCGATGAGCTTGCGTGCTGCTTCGCGCACCGGATCGGGGATGGTTGGATCTGCTGTTACGGTGTTCAAGGGAGACGGCCCAGCGCTGATCGCCAGCCATGAGGCAGGCGTAGACGATACTTGCGCACGTGACGCCGACTCTCTAGTATTAGCCCCATGCCGCAGTTCGCTCTGATCTGAATCGGGTTCAGCCTCCTTATGGATTCCCATCCTCTGCACTACGTGATTTTGGGTCTGGTTGCACTATGCGGCCTGCTGTTCGCGCCCCGCAAACGAAGTCCGAGGGACACGGAAGCGTGGCAGAAGGATCTCGAGTATCTCCTGGGTAGTGTCGGAATTGAGTATGCGTATGACAGCGTGGTCATCGGCCAGACCGAGAATCAGATCGGACTTGTGCTCACCGTCCAGGGTTCGAGGAATTCAAAGAGCTGGATGCTCAGGCTCACGACCTCGCCCCGACCGATCCTGGAGATGTTCCTTCGAGTCGGCCTGCCGCTAGGTGAACCGATCGTGCTCTGCCTCGGGCGCAATACCCCCCGTGGAGGAACGACTCACCGCCACCCGGAGTATCCTCGGGTAAAAGGGGAGCTTGTAGTTTTCGGGGCTTCGCAGCAGATTACGCCCACATGGTGTGCAGGCGCAATCAACGCCGCCAGTTTCGGATTCTTCGATACAAGCAGAGCAGTCGGCAGCCAGTGGAATGTCGATCGATCCGGAGTGCTGCTCACCTTCCAGGGCATCCCCGCTCTGGATCGAGTCCATGGCTACGCAGATCTGATGGAGCAGCTTGCTGCCCAGTTGGCCGAGCCTTGCAGGGAGTAGTCCTGGCCTCGGCTACGACTTCTTCCGGTCGTCCGCCATCTGATGCAGCATCATCGTATTGCCTTCGGTGTCGTTGAAGAAGGCCATCTTGCAGACCTTGTGGTCCATCACGGGGCCGTGGAAGTTGACGCCTGCCTCCTGCAGTCGCGCGACTTCTGCTTCGATGTCATCCGTTTCCAGTGCCAGGCAGGGCGGCGAGCCTTCGGGAGAAACGCATTCCAGGCCGATCGATTTTCCGTCCGGCGCATCGAATTCGGAGTAGGCTCCTTCACCGCTGTCGAAGGAGTGGCTCAGCCCCAGCACCTCTCCATAGAACTGTTTCGCGCGGTTCATGTCGGTCACACGCATGCTGACAAAGGCAATCTTGGTGATCATCTGTTTTCTGTCCCCGTGAAAAAAGCGAAATGTGACCTACCCCTGCTCGCGCCGCCGCCTGGCCTCGGCCGACTCTGCAACAAACTGGATCGTGTCCTTGCCCGCCATCCAGGCTGCCATCAGTTCCTCGAACGTGACGTCGGAAACGAGAATGCTGTCGTCCCACGACTCGCCGAGCTCGTGAGGGTTCGGCTCGAACCAGGTGATGAGCCCCTGCTCGGTCGTGCAATCGACGCAGAAGAACATTGCACAGCCCAGGTGGACGAGCGGTAGCAGGCCAGCCGGCCAGGACCAGTGCGGGTCTTCGGGGTCCGCCTCTCGGAACAATCGATACATGCTGATGGCGTCTCGCTTGTCCTCCTGGAGTGCGCCGCCCTCGAGTCCGAGCAAGCCGTATGCGGGGCCGAAGCCGCCGTTGCCGACAATGTTGAAGACGGCGCGAAGCGTCTTGGGGAGCCGGTAGCCAAGCTCGTCCTCCACACGGCGGATGACGGCTTCATCGAGGGCTTGCTCGTCGAGGTCGAACGACCCGTCGAGGTCCCCATCAGCCTGGTCTTCTCCGTTCTGCTCGATCCAGGCGAGAAGCTGTGCGCCGAACTTCGTGGCTGCGTCAGGTTCCGTCACGACAGCCATCATACCCGATCTGGCCGAACCGCAGGATCAGCGCAGAGGGTTCTGTTTGCTAGAATCTAGCGATGAACTCTCGAACACGCTCAATCTTGAGCCAGGCCGACGATGACCAGAACTGGGAGATGCCACGGCGATTTCCCTGGAAGGCGGAGCTGGCGCGGATTCGTGGCATCACGGCCCAGGTGGAGGCGCTGGTTGGCCTTCCGCTGGAGCTGGATGACAACGTGCAGGACGCGTCCCACTTCGCCGAGTTGACGAACGTCACCGAGCCCAGCCACGTTCCGGGACTTGGGCTGACGAGTTACATCAACCTCGGCATCCGATTCTCCGCGTTTGGGCGGCTGGTGGCCATCCACCATACGGTGGAGGATAGTCCCCTCTGTGCCACGACCCTGAAGGAACTGGTCGAGTATCTCGAAGCTCAGGGCTATGTCCATATCTCGACGGAGGACCTGGATCAGCCGTATGACGGCTCGAACGCGTTTTCGGAGCAGATCTCGACCTGGTGGGATCGGTACTTCGACTATTGTTGAGACATGGCAAGTTCAGCCCGAAAACTGTGGTAGCTTGAGCCCATGGACGAAGAGATCAGAACGCGCTTGAAGGAAACCAGCAGGAACGACCCCTGTCCCTGTGGTTCGGGCAAGAAGTACAAGAAGTGCCACCAGGAGAGTGATTCCGAAGCGCGCCGCGAGGCGGACCGGGTGCTGGCGGAGCAGCAGGCGCCGGAGGTGGTCGAAGAGGCATCCGCGGATCAGGAGTCCGAGGAGCAGGGGAAGAAGAAGCCGGCCCCCGTCCGCTTTCAGCCCAAACGTCGGTCCGAGAAAGTCTACGGCGGGAGCAAATCAGCCAGCAAGGGCAAGAAAACGAACATCCCTCGCCGATCCAACGGCTGATCAGGACCGCGCGACGCC
>CAZMLI010000016.1:0-13825 GCA_964566865.1 uncultured Planctomycetota bacterium | reverse complement strand
CGGTAGCGGGATCGCGCGTCGGCAGCGTCGTCGCTGAAGCTGCCGCCGCGCAGAATACGAGCGCTCGCAGCGCGCCGCTGCGCGTCGCTGAACTGCCGGCTGCCGTCGTTCGCATTCGACAGTTGCGCCCGGTAGGCCTGCTTCAGGTAGGGATCGCGGCACCACTCCCAGACGTTGCCGATCACGTCGTGCAGGCCGAACCGGTTGGCAGAGAAGCGGCCGGCCGGCGCGGTCATCACGTACCCGTCGGTCCAGATCTCGGTGCCATTCGAGCCGCCGCCGAGGCGATAGGTCCAGTCGGCGACGTTGCCCGCGCGGCGGGCGCCGATCGAGGCCGTCTCCGTGCCACACCACCAGGTGCTGCGGCTGCCGGCTCGCGCCGCGTACTCCCACTGTGCCTCCGTCGGCAGCACCAGTCCCGCGCGCCCGACGAGCGCCATGCAATCGTCCCAGCTCACCTGCTCCACCGGGTTGGTCAGCGAATGTGGCTCGATCGACCCCGCTGCGCCGCCGCGAAAATAGAGGTTCGCACCTGGCTTCCAGCGGCTCGGCCGCAGCCGGTCAGCCGGCAGCTTCGCCGCGCGGGCCAGGCGTAGCCACTGCGCCTGGGTCACCTCGTACTTGCCGAGGAAGAACGGTTGCAGTCTGACGGGGTGCGCGGGCTTCGAGTTGGCGAGCGCGCCGCCGCCCATGCGGAAGGTCCCGCCTGGGATCAGCACCAGCACGATTCCGCTGGCTGGCTCGATGACCCAGCGACCGTTGGCATCTCGCCGTCGCGGCGGCTGACCCGACGGCAGGTGGACGAACTCCCATAACCCGCAGGCCGGGTCGGGGCCCAGTGGCAACAGGCCCTCTTGCGGAGCCATACCGGAGAGACCGGTGTAGCGCTTGCTGGCCGCAATGGCGCCGAGTGCCTTGTCCCAGGCTGCTCGCTGTTGCTCGATCGAGCGCTTGCGCTCCACGGCGGCGGCGGCCGGCCAGCTCGAAACAGGATCGATCCAGCTGACGAAGTGCTTCAACCTGGGCAGCAGGTCTGCCAGCAGCGACTTTTGCCAGCGCTGCGCGGTGTCGAGCGGCTGGCCCGAGCGCGCCAGTCGCGCCAGCACCCGCTCGTGCTGCGGAATGCGAGCCCTGATCGCCGTCGCGTCGTCCAGCCAGCGCTCGATGCGCGCGATCTTCCAGCTCTGGGGTCCCAGCGCGGCCAGCTCGGCCTCCAGCTCGGACAGCTGCTTGATGTCGGACATCGAGCTGAACTCGCGCAGGCTTCTGCGCCCGCGCGCGCGGTCGCTCTCGGCGATCGCCCAGCCGGCCTTCGCCTCGCGTTCCTTGCGCTGCGCCTTTGCCTGCTGCGCGCGCGCTTCCAGCATCTGCCGGTAGCTCCAGGCGCTCGTCAGCGCGAGCGCGACCAGGATCGTGGCGGTCGCCAGCGCCGCAGCCCTGTTGCGCCCTGCCCTCTTCGCTGTTTCGGACACGGGGCCATTGTAGCGGGTTATCGCTTCAGTGCAGCCGAAGACCCGCAGAGTGCAGCGCCGTTGAGATAAGCCAGGCTGCTGGTCGTCACCGCGCGGGTCAGGCTGTCGAGCACTGGACAGTGAGACTCCACCAGCTCGATGAGTTGCTTGATCTTCTCCGGACTGTCCGGACTCACGATTCGCGTCTCGAACTTGATGGTCTTGAAGCCTGCCGGAATCGACGGATCCAGGGCCAGCAGGCCCTGTAGATCCAGGTAGCCCCTGAGCTTGATCTCGACCGCGTCCAGTTGAATGCCCAGTATGGTGGCATGGGCGGCATACAGGACTTCCTGGCAGGTCCCCAGCGCGACCAGCATCAGTTCAACCGGATTCACGCTCGCATTGCACCCTCCCAGCGCGGCGGTTTCGTCGACGGGAATGGCTGGGAGATCGCGCACCGTGGCGCTGCAACGCACGCCTTCTTCGAGCCTGGTATCGGCCGCAAAGACGACCTGCGCAGTCTTGGGCTTCTTTTCAATGCGTTCGATCGTCTGCCAGAGTGCTCTCTCGACTCGGTCCGAACTCATTCAGAAGGTTCCTCTTTGACGTGCTTGGGCGACGTAAGTCTACAACCGAGTGGTGCTGCTCGGCGACGCAAGTTTTATGCTGCACCTCGCAAGCGTAGGACTGCGTTTGCCGCGCTGTTTTGCCGGCGAGCGGATCGGCCTAAGTTCAGCTTGCGTTGATCGTTGTGGATTTGGTCGGGATGGGTAAAATATGGCCTGATTTTTGCAGATCCTTGATCTCCAGCTGATAAACCGATACAAAGACAACTTCTGCTCAGATAATTGATAGGGGCTCCTGTGGACGCCAAATCGGTCAACAAGATCTACTCCAGCTACTCCGCCATGTACGACTTCGTCTTTGGCCCGTTCTTCAAGCCGCGGATCAAGGAGTTGATCCGACAGCTTGGAATCCGGCCGGGCGACCGTGTGCTGGAGCTGGGGTTCGGCACCGGGATCTCGCTGCCCTATTACCCCGCCGGCGTCGAGGTGGTCGGGATCGACATCTGTCGTTCGATGCTCGACCTGGGGCGGGCCAAGCTGGATCAGCGGCCGGACCTGAACGTGCGGCTGGTCGAAGGCGATGCGACGCGGCTGGCGTTTGGCGATAACAGCTTCGACCATGTGATCGGCGGCTTCATGATCACCGTTGTCGAGCGGCCCTACGATGTCATCGCCGAGATGCTGCGCACCTGCAAGCCGGGCGGCAATCTGGCGCTGGTCAATCACTTCCAGAGCGAAAGCAAGTTGATCGGCATCCTCGAGAAGGCATTCAATCCGATCTCGCGGCGCATCGGCTGGCGCATGGACCTCAAGGTCAGCGACCTGGTCGAGAACACCGAGATCGATATCCTGCGCTCTTACAAGCTGCACGCGATCGACCTCTGGCGCTTCCTCTACTTCAGCAAACCGCTGCCGCAGCTCGCCACGCCGGTCGAATCGACCACACCCGCGCTGGCCGCCGCCAGCCTGTAGTTGCCAGAGTCGTAGGTCGCCGAAAAACCCGTTGACAGGGCCTGACCCGCTGCGTATACTCTCGGCCTTTTTCGTCCTCGGTGGGCGAGCCTAATCATTGGCACGGTAAAGAGTTATGCGACGCTGCGCGTTTGTCACGCTGGGCTGCAAGGCCAACCATTACGACACCCAGGTCGTTCGTGAGCAGATCCTCGCCGACGGGTACGAGGAGGTCTGCGCCAGCGAGCCTGCGGACCTGTTCGTGATCAACACCTGCACGGTGACCCACCGCAGCGGGCGCAAGTCGCGCCAGGAGATCCGTCGCATCGTGCGCAATAACCCCGAGGCGGTGGTGGTGGTCACCGGTTGTTATGCCGACAGCGATCGGGACGTATTGATCGAGATGGACGGAGTGGACTACGTGCTGCCCAACGTGCGCAAGAGTGAGATCGCCGAGATCGTGCGCAACTCGCCGAAGTATCGCGAAGAGGAGCCGATCCCGGTCTGGGGGCCGCAGGACGATCCGCCGGTCGCCTTCGGCATTAGCAGCTACACCGGGCAGACGCGCGCCTTCGTCAAGATTCAGGAGGGCTGCGACGTTTTCTGCAGCTTCTGCATCATTCCCTACGTGCGGGGTCCGGTGCGCAGCCGCGCGATCGACGAGGTGGTCGAGGAGATCGCGCAGCTGGCGGCCGCGGGCTATCGCGAGGCGGTGCTGACCGGCATTCATCTCGGCGGCTACGGTCAGGACAAGCAGGATCCGCGGATGTTCGTCAAGCTGCTCGAACGGCTCGAGGAGGTGCCCGGGCTGGCGCGCGTGCGCATCTCCTCGATCGATCAGTGGGAGCTGACCGACGAGATCCTGCGCGCGGTCGTCGACCTGCCGCGCGTGGCGGCCCACATGCACATCCCGCTGCAGGCCGGCGACGATCGTGTGCTCGAGCGCATGCGTCGGCGCTACACCACCGGCGAGTACCTGCGCACGATCGAGCAGGTCCGGGCGCTGCTGCCCGACATCGCCTTGACGACCGACGTGATCGTCGGCTTCCCGGGTGAGGACGAGGCGGCCTTCCGCGGTACGCTCGATGTCTGCCGCGAGGCCGGCTTCATGAAGATCCACATCTTCCCCTACAGCGATCGCAAGGGCACCAGCGCCTGGAGCTTCAAGCCCAAGGTGGACGCGCCGGTCAAGGCCGAGCGCGGGCTGCGGCTGGCGGCGCTGGAGGCCGAGCTGGCCCAGGACTACAAGCGGCGCTTCATCGGATCACGCATTCCAGTGCTGGTCGAGAGCACCCGCGATCCGGGGAGCGGCAAGCTGGCGGGCTACTCCGATCGTTACGTGCGCACGCTGTTCGACGGCCCGGATACACTGCACAATCGCATCTTGCCGGTGCAGGTGACCGAGGTCTCGCCGACGGTTGCGCTGGGGCACATTTGATGGGGGCGCTGTCACAGATCGTCCAGGTGCTGACCGAGGAGGATGACTTCCTGATCTCGACGCACCTCTATCCGGACGGCGACGCGGTGTCCAGCGAGCTGGCGCTGTATCAGGCGTTGCGCAAGCTGGGCAAGAAGTCGACGATCATCAACGCCAGCCCGCTGCCCGATCTGTACGACTTCCTGCCGCTGCGCGAGGCGATCCAGACGCTGGACAACTATCAGGGCAACGGCGGTTTTCACACGCTGCTGTCGCTGGATTGCGGCCGGGACTATCGGCTCGGCGAGGTGCTGCCCCGGCTGAAGCCGCAGCGGATCATCAACATCGATCACCACGTCTCGAACAACTACTTCGGCGAGATCAACCTGGTCAAGCCGGAGGCCTGCTCGACGGGCGAGCTGATCCTGGACCTGGCGGTTGCGCTCGGCGTCGAGATCGACCTCGAGATCGCGACCTGCATCTACACCGCGATCGTGACCGACACCGGGCGGTTCTGTTATCAGAATACCTCGCCGCGGGCGCACGAGATCGCGGCGCGGATGATCGCGCTGGGCGTCGATCCCTCCGACATCACCGCGCGACTGTATCGTAATCGAACGATCGGGCAGCTGCGGATTCACTCACTGCTGGTGGATACGCTGGAGCTCTCCGACGACGGCCGCGTGGCCTGGGCCTACCTGACCAACGCGATGTGCGCCAAGGCGCAGGTCTCGGCAATCGAGACGCTCGACTGCGTGGAGGTGCCGATTCTGCTGCGCGGCGTGAAGGTCGGTGTGCTGCTGCGCGAGACGGATACCCCGGGGGAGGTGAAGCTCTCGCTACGCAGCGAAGGCGACGTCGACGTCAGCGTGATTGCCAAGAAGTTCGACGGCGGGGGCCATCCCGGCGCGGCCGGCTGCACGCTCGAGGGCCCGCTGCCTGAAGTGCAGCGGCGCATCATTCCAGAGATCCTGGCGCTGCTCCCCGCCAGCTGATCCGCCGCGAATTCTCGCCGGCATGTTCGAGCTGGAGCTCCAGGTCGGGCGTCGGCAGCACATCTCGCACCCGGTCGGCCCACTCGATCAGTAGCACGGATTGCGCGTCGAGCAGCTCGAACAGCCCCAGCTCGAGGAACGACTCGGGCGAGGTCAGCCGGTAGACGTCGCTGTGATGCATCAGCAAGCGACCCTGGTACTGACAATGAAGCACGTAGGTCGGGCTGGTCACCAACCGCAGCGCGTCCGGCACCTCCAGACCCCAGGCGATGCCCTTGGCCAGTTGTGTCTTGCCGGTGCCCAGCTCGCCGGTCAAGCTGATCAGCTCGCCGCCGCGCAGGCCGCGGCCGATCCGCTGGCCCAGCGCGTGGGTCTCCTCGGGGGAGTGCAGCAGGCGTTCGCCGTCCATCTGCGCGATTATGCCAGGAAATCGCCGTGCTCGTACCCACCGAGCGCGAGCGGTTTGCGTTGTCCATCGGCGTCGATCAACAGCAGTCCGGCCTCGGCCGGCAAGACCCGCCCGATGCGTGTCAGCGGCGTCTCGAACGGGGGTTCGCTCAGCAGTTGCTCCGCGGCGGCTGGCGGGCAGGCCAGCAGCAGCTCGAAGTCCTCACCGTCGCAGAGGGCGTGCTCGATGGCGGACTTGCCGCTCTTCGACGCCAGCTCTCTCGCCGCCGCGGAGATCGGCAGCCGTGCGCTGTCGATCTCCGCGCCGACCCCCGAGTCCCGGGTCAGATGCTGCAGGTCGCCGGCCAGGCCGTCCGACAGATCGATCATCGCGGTCACGCCGAAATCGCGGTTGAGGATCAGCCCCTCCGCGACCCGCGCGACCGGCCGCAGGTGGCGGCCGAGGATCGAGCCGCCCAGCTCGCCCGTGACCAGCAGCAGGTCGCCCGGTCTGGCGCCGCCGCGGGTCACGACCTGGCCGCAGATGTCGCGGCCGATCATCGTCACCGAGAGGAACAGGGTGGGGGAGCGCACGATGTCGCCGCCGACCAGGCTGACCCCGTGGGGCGCCGCCGCCTCGAGCATGCCGGCCAGCAGGCGGTCGCCGAAGTCCTCCGGCAGTCCGGCGGGCATGCCGTAGCCCGCCACCAGCGTCCAGGGCTGCGCACCCATCGCCGCGATGTCGGAGAGGCTGACCGCCACCGCCTTGTAGCCGATCTGCTCCGGCGTGGCGCCGGGATGTTCGAAGTGCACACCCGCCACCAGCAGGTCGGTCGTCAGCAACAGGCGCTGGCCGCCCGAGTCCAGGTGCGCGCAGTCATCGCCCGAGCCGATCAGCACGCCCGCGGGATTCTCCGGCAGCCGCGCGCGGATGCGATCCAGCAGCTCGAATTCCTTCACACCTGGATTGTACAGCAAGGACCGGGCTGATAAGCTGCATCTTCATGCGTTGCGGCCTGCTGTTGATCTGTGTTTTCCTGCTCTCTGGCTGCGGTACGATCATCGATTTGAACGACCGCGGCCCGCAGGTGATGGGCGGGATTCAGTACGACTGGCGGCAGATCTCCGACCCCATCTCACGCGACCGCGTGATGATCCCGCTGTTCATGCTCGACGCCCCGCTGAGCCTCGGCCTGGACATCGTCTTTCTGCCGATCGCGATTGCCAATCGGCTGGCCGAACCGGAAGCGGAACGCCGTCCCGATCGCAAGTTGATCCCGCCCAGCGACCGGCCTTAGTCAGCGTGATCTCGGTCTCGGCTCGGCGGGAGCCTCGGCCTCCCTGAATGGGGCAGAACCAAAGGGAGGGCGAGGCTCCGGCCGAGCCGCGGCGCGAAGCGCCGGCAAAGCTAAAACTTGAGCTTCGCCTCGAGGTAGAACATCGACGCGCGACGTTGTCCGCGTTCGTCGAAATGCTTGCTGTCCAGCAGCAGGGCCGCGCCCGCGCCGAGGGTCACCTTCTCGTTGAGGCGCCAGCGTAGCTTGAGGTCGATCTCGTGGCCCAGTTGTGGGTGCAGGCCGCCCGCCTGGCTGGCCGTGCGAAAGTAGCCGTAGAGCAGTTCGAGCAGGACGTCGTGCTTGATCGCCGGCGCCAGGTTCAGGCCTGCGCGCAGTCGCAGCGACCAGTAGTTGCTGTCGACGTCGAAGCCGTGGTCGTTATCCTCGAGGATGCGGAAGGTGTCGACGTTCTCGTAGCTGACGAACTCGGCGCTGCGGTAGGAGAAGGCGGCCTCGATGTAGGGCTCGCTGCGCCGGTCGAACCAGGTATGACGCGCGCCGATGCGACCGCCGCCCTCGGCACCGCGATCGCCGGCCTGTGCGTAGGCTTCGCCGAACAGCTCCCAGAAGTCGGAGAGATGGAAGTCGCTGCCGCCGCCGAGGGTGATGATGTGCTTGCCGCCGGAGCTGAAGCCGGCGAGGATCAGGTTGAAGACGTTGTCCAGACCCGCCCGCGGTCCGGCCACCAGCCAGTCCAGGTTGGCGCCCCAGACCGCCTCCTGGCTCTCGCGGAACTCCGTGCCGAGAGTGCGCAGGAAGAACAGATCGAGGTAGAGCGGCTGGTTGAAGATGTCCCACTGGTAGGTGCCGCGGCCGCCGCCGGCAGCCCAGATCGGGGCGTTGTCGCTGAAACGCTCCGCCTCGGGCAGGTCGATCAGGAACGCCCCGCCGACCTCGCGCAGCTCGTAGCGCAGCGGGATCAGCCCGCCTCGCAACAGCAGCGGGCCGTAGAGTTCCTTCAGCTCGCCGTAGGCCAGCTCGGGCCAGATCTGCGCCGTGGCTGCCTGGTCCGGGGCCTGCGGGAAGTCGCTGGAGGCGGCGCCGATCAGCACGGCGTCGGGGAAGTGGCGGTTGACCAGCCGCAGCCTGGCGCTCGCGCGGTCGCTCGGCGCGCGGTACTCCAGGTCGATCACCAGCCGCGGGTCGATGAACGCGTCGTCGTCACCCGCGAGCAACTGACGATTGATGCCGTCCGAACGATAACCCTGGCGTGCGATCCCGGTCAGCTTGATGTAGCCCGAGAGACTCAGGCGCGGCGGTTTCTTTTCCTGACCGGCCGCCAGGATTGGCAAACAACCGGCCAGGAGGGCCAGCATCAGCAGCAGGCGCCTCAAAGAACGCGTTGCCCGGCGATCATTGCGCGGGCCAGCTCCAGGTCGTCCGGCGTGGTGATCTTGATGTTGGCCCGGTTGCCGGGCACCACCTCGACCGTCTGGCCGAGCAGCTCGAGCAGCTGGGCGTCGTCGGTCACGGTGATCTTCTCGCGCCGCGCATAGTCCAGCGCCTGGGCCAGCAGCTTCTTGCGAAAGACCTGCGGCGTCTGGGCCAACCAGAGCTTCTCGCGCGGCACGGTGCGCTGGATCCGGTTGCCGTCGCACTCCTTGACGGTCGAGTCGGCCGGGATGGCGGCGATCGCGGCGCCCGTCTTCTCGGCGGCGGCGATCACCTGCTCGACCACATGCACACGCACGAACGGTCGCACGGCGTCGTGGATCAGCACCAGGTCGTCCACACCGGCGCGGCAGTTGCGAACCCCCTCGAAGACGGTGTCCTGGCGCAGGGCGCCGCCGGTGAGAATTCGATTGACCCCCAGTTCGAGCAGCGTGTGCTTCCATCTCTTCTCGATCAGCGACATGTCCTGGGCGTTGACCAGCAGCAGGATCTCGGAGATCGCCGGGACCTGGGTCAGTCGCGAGATGGTGTGCCAGAGGACCGGCTTGCCCTCCAGTTCGAGGAAGGTCTTGTTGACCGAACGGCCCATCCTGGATCCGCGGCCACCGGCCACCACAAGTGCTGAAACATGCATCTGGGGCAGTATATCACGGCGTTCGTCGCCGGCGGTGGGTCGGCTTGACACCCTCGCGACACTACAGTACCGTGGGACTACGATGACACGCGGGAGAGTAGCCAAGCATACAATTGAAAGGGCGTGGGATATTGCCGACCCACAACCTGAGGTAGAAGCTCGTCTGCGCAAGGAGCTCGGGGTGAGCCGTTTGCTGTCCTGCCTGCTGGTCAACCGGGGACAGACCGATCCGGAGCAGGCCAAGCGTTTTCTCTACCCCGATCTGCACGCGCTACACGACCCCGGGCTGCTCAAGGACATGGACGTCGCGGTCGAGAGAATCCGCCGGGCGATCGGCGGCAAGCAGCGCGTCACGCTCTACAGCGACTACGACGTCGACGGCGTGACCGGGACATCGATCCTCTACCACTTCTTCGATCTGCTGAAGCTGGAGGTGCGGACCTACGTGCCGGAGCGGCGCAAGGAGGGCTACGGGCTCAACCCGGGCGCGATCGAGAAGATCGCCGCCCAGGGATGCGATCTGCTGATCACCGTCGACTGCGGCATCCGCGGCCTCGAGCCGGTGCGGCTGGCCAACGAGCGTGGGATCGACGTGATCGTGACCGACCATCACGAGCCCGGCGAGACGCTGCCCGAGGCGCTGGCGGTGATCAATCCGCGCCGGCTGGATTGCCCCTATCCGTTCAAGGTGCTCTGCGGTGCGGGGGTCGCCTTCAAGCTGGCCTGGGGCGTGGCGCAGGGCTTGTCCGAATCGAAGAAGGTCTCGGCCGAGTTTCGTCGTTATCTGGTCGAGGCGATGGGGCTGGCCGCGGTCGGCACGATCGCCGACATCGTGCCGCTGTTCGACGAGAACCGGATCCTGGCCACCTACGGGCTGCGCTGCCTGCCGACCTCCAAGTTTCCCGGAATTCGTTCGCTGCTCGAGGGCAGCGAGCTGGGTGGGAAGCGGATCAGCGCCGAGGACATCGCCTTTCGCATCGGCCCCAGGCTGAACGCGGCGGGGCGTATGGGCAGCGCGGGCCGCGCGCTCGAGCTGCTGACCACGACCGATGCCGATCGTGGCAAGCAACTGGCCGAGGAGCTGACGGCGGAGAACCGCAAGCGCCAGGTCGTCCAGCGCGAGATTGCCGATAAGGCGGTGCAGGAAGTGATCGACCGCGGACTGGATCAGCAGCGGGTGATCGTGCTGCACGGCGAGGACTGGCACCCCGGCGTGATCGGGATCGTCGCCAGCCGGCTGGTCGAGCAATTTCATCTGCCGGCCGTGCTGATCGCGATGGATGGCGAGCGCGGTCGCGGCTCGGCCCGCTCCGTCGAGGGTTACCACATCTTCAACGCGATGCTCGCCTGCGACAAGCACCTGATCCGTTGCGGCGGGCATGCGGCCGCCGCCGGACTGGAGATCGAGCGCAGCCAGCTCGAGCCGTTCCGGCTGGCCATGCAGGAGCAGGTGCGGGCCACGTTGCCGGAGGAGCTGCTGATTCCGCGCTTGCGCGTTGACGCCGAGGCCAGCTTCAGCGAGATCGGCGAGCGGCTGATCGAGGAGATCGCGCGGCTGGAGCCGACCGGCTCCGGCAATCCGCGCGCGGTGTTCGTCAGCCGCAACGTCGAGCTGGTCGGCGCCCCGAATCGGGTCGGCAAGGATGGCGCGCACCTGTCGTTCTGGGCCCGGCAGGACGGTCGCAACTTCAAGGCGATCGCCTTCGGTCGAGGGGAGCAGGCCGCCGCGATGCAGGAGAGCCGCTCGATGCAGCTCGCATTCTCGCCGAAGATCAACGACTTCCGCGGCCGATCCAGCGTCGAGCTGTACATCGAGGATCTGAAGCTCGATAATTAGGACATGCAGTCCGAGGAGTCGCTCCTTGCGTCCAGGCAGCAGATGGTGGCCAGCCAGCTCGAGGCCCGCGGGATCGTCGATGCCCGCGTGCTGGAGGCCTTCAGCAAGGTGCCGCGACACCGTTTCGTGCTGCCCTGGAAACAGGACGATGCCTACTGCGACCGTCCGCTGCCGATCGGGCAGGAGCAGACCATCTCGCAGCCCTACATCGTCGGGTGCATGACGCAGGCGCTGCAGATCGACCCCCTGCATCGGGTTCTCGAGATCGGCACCGGCTCGGGATATCAGACAGCGATCCTGGCCGAGCTGGCCGCCGAAGTGCATACTATTGAGCGTATCGAGCCGCTGGCTCGCAATGCCCGGCAGGTGCTGGATGAGCTGGGGTACGATAATATCCGGTTCAAGCTGGGGGATGGATCGGTGGGCTGGCCCGAGGCCGGCCCGTTCGACGGGATCATCGTCACCGCCGCGGCGCCGCGCGTATCGGAGACGCTGCTGCAACAACTGCTCGCGCATGGCACGCTGGTCGTGCCGGCCGGGGGCCGACAGCGGCAGACCCTGTACGCGGTGACGCGGGAATCGGGTCGGCTGGTAGAGCGCCGGCTGTGCGACTGCCTGTTCGTGGAACTGCTAGGAGAGGAAGGATGGGAGAAATGATGCGAGGAGCGATCTTGTGCCTGGTGCTGGTCGTCACGCTGACCGGCTGTGCGTTCACCACCGACGAGGGGCCGCTCGGCAGCGACGATCCGTATGCGGATGTCATGCGCGACATCAACGCCGAGTACAAGGATACCTGGTTCACCTACGGCCCGACCGCCCTGGGCAACCTGCTCGGCGGAATTGCCTATTCGCCGCTCGTCCTGATCGTTGCGCCCGTCGAGTGGTCGATCTACGGTACGACCGACAGTTCGCCGCTGAGCGAGCGGGTTCTGGCCCAGGGCGGCTATGTGGGCGGGTTCCTGCTCGGCACGCCGATGGTGATTGCGAACTGGGTCCTGTTCAAGGGCTGGAACCGATTGGCCGGCCTGGACTAGCGAGCGGGGTTGCATTACCCCTGTCGCTGATCTAGCAGGCTGCTGAAAAAAGGCCATCAAGACCTCCGCTGCGCTCCGGCCGTGATTCGCGGCGGAATCTTCGCGAGCTTTCCGCGTGATCGCTCGGCTTCGCCTCACTACCCCAACACCTGCCTGCGGCAGGCATTGGGGCTGCGTTGCTCGGCCTCAGCAACCCACCGGGTTGCCTCCGGCCTCGCGCCTTGTCACACGAAAATCTCGCGAAGATTCCACTCGCGCCTTTTTTTCAGCAACCTGCTAAAATTTGCGCTTCCCAGGTCAGTAGAACCATTCGTGAGGACATGCCCGTGGTGCGCCGACTTTGCCTGCCGTTGTTCCTGATCGTGGCCTGCTTGCTCTCCGGTTGTCGATCCGCTCCGCTCTACGTCCACCCCCAGTTCAACGAGCTGGCGCCGCGGCTGGTTGCCGTGATGCCGCCGTCGAACGCGACGAGTGAGCTCGTCGGTGCCCAGCTAGCCCACATCCTGATGGCCAAGAATATCCATCGGCGTGGCTACCGGGCGATCAGCGCGGCCCAGGTGATGAGCTTCCTCAAGACCAAGGGCGTCAGCCAGGGCGGTCAGCTGGGCAACTGGGACGACGCCAGTTTCCGCTGGGTCTTCCCCAAACATCTGTCGGCCAAGAAGCTCTGCGAAGATCTGAAGGTCGACGGCCTGGTGATGGGGCACCTGACCTACTACGGCGAGATCATCACTGGCTTCTATAACCAGCGCAAGGTCGAGATCGGCTGGTGCCTGGTGACCAAGGATGGCACGACGATCTGGATGGACAACAAGATCGGCATCACCGCCGACGTGCAGACGTCAAAGGAAGACGCCAAGAATGCCGCCATCGCCCATGGCGTGCGCAAGATCGCGCAGACGATCACCGAGACACCGCTGTACCGGGAAGCCATGATGGCGACCGACCACAACCTCGCGACCCTCCCCCGTCGGGTGCGATAGAAAGGACAGATGATGAAACACCTGCTGTTGACGATGATGGGCTGCGTGCTGCTGCTGACGCAGATCGGCTGCACCGCGCTCGAGGTGGAATCGGGTGACCAGAACCGGCACGTCTTCCGGGCGCGCAACTTTTCGGGCGCCAAGCACAAGGTGGCCGTGGTCAAGTTCACCAACAAGGCCGTCTACGGCGGCGAGCTGGGCGATACCGCCGCGACCCTGATGGACACCGAACTCGGCCGTAGCAACTACTTCGAGATGTACGACCGGCGCAACCTCGCCGCCTCCGGACGCGAGCTGCGCTACACCGGCGGCAAGATTCGCATGGGACGCCTTGGCGAAGGCGGCGGCGCGCCCGCGCAGCCGGCCCGCGTCGAGCTGGACGCGATCATCACCGGCGAGGTCACCAGCTTCAGCGTCAAGACCGGCGGCCACAACTACTTCTTCTACGTCGAGAAGTACCAGGAAGTGCAGTGCACCGTCGACGTCTCGATCATCAACCACCACAACGGCCGCAGGATCGGCAGCGAGACCGGCCACGCCAAGTTCAAGATCCGCTACCAGGGCTCCGGCGTGCTCGGCGGCGGTTCCGGCGCGACCTACGACCAGTCGCTGGCCCAGAAGGCCCTGCGCCGCGCAATCGACGACTGCATCGAACGCGTGATCACCCAGATCGCCCGGATCAAACCCGCCACCGCGGGCCGCTAGCAATAATTTCCAAGCGCTGAACCGCCTCCGCGGTTCGGCGTTATACTATCCAAAACGTCGGGGTGTAGCTCAGCTTGGCTAGAGCGCTACGTTCGGGTCGTAGAGGTCGCAGGTTCGAATCCTGTCACCCCGACCA
>CAZMLI010000015.1:4969-24594 GCA_964566865.1 uncultured Planctomycetota bacterium | reverse complement strand
CGTTCACCCGCGACGGAAAGGAGCTGGCCGGTTGGGTCTGGCCCGCGGATCTGCCCTACGCCGGCTCGATGGGCGACGTCACGGGCGACGGCCTGGCGGATATCGCCGGCGTCAGCGCGTTCCGGCGCAGCGTATTGCTCTGCTACGGCGGCCGAAAGGGCGGCGGTTATACGGCGCTCTGGGGGATCGATCTGGTTCACGAGATCCAGGGAGAGCCGATGCTGGTCGATCTGGACCGCGATGGCAAGCAGGAGGTGATCCTGCTCAGCGGCGGCAAGCTGTACGCGTTCGACAGCAAGGGCGCCGCGATGCCCGGCTGGCCCGTGACGCTGCGGGCCGGCGGTCCGGCCCCGCCGCCCGATCGATTCAGCAGCCTGGGCAACCCGGAGTCCAGCAGCCCCGCGGCCGGCGACATAACCGGCAGCGGCCGCACCGCGGTTGCGCTGTCCTACGGCAAGACGGTCCACGTCTTGAATGCAAAGGGACGCCCGCTTCCGGGCTGGCCCAAGACGCTGAAGGGAACCAAGTGGTTGGGCAGTCTGAAACTCGCGGATCTCGATCGCAACGGCAAGCTCGAGCTGATCCTTGCTGGTGAGAGGCGGCTGTATGTGCTCGACGCAAAGGGCATGCACTACCGCGGCTTTCCGCGCGCTCGTTTGGGAAGAAGGAATCCGATCAGGGATCCGATTCTGGCCGACATCGACGCGGACGGCTACCTCGAGATCATCAGCAACGGAGATCCGTTCGAGATCAACGGGGTCCAGGGCGAGCCGGGCCCACGTGACCTCTCCTTTCTGGCCGATCTGGACGGTGATGGCTGGATGGAACAGATCACCGTCGCCGGGATCTACATCTATCGCACCTTCACCGGAATTCGCTGTTTGCCCTACGCGGCCAGCCGCAGGCTGGGTGGCATCGACCGTGCCCGCCGAGGCCTGGTGCCGCAGCCGGACAAGCGGGTCAGGCCACACGACTTCCAGGGGGATCTGCGGCTGATCCAGGCCGAACTGGCGCAGGCGGATTACGACACGGATCGTGTGGCCGGTCTGTTGCTGCGAAAAGCGCGTATCCAGCGCGACATGGGGCGGCTCGCTCAGTCGCTAGCCAGCAGCCGCCTGGCGCTTACGCGTTACGCCGGCAACGATTGGTACAAGGAGCTGGTGGCCGTACAGTCGCGGCTGCATCTGCTGCTCGAGCGGCAGGGCCGGCCGGTCAAGCAGTTGCACGCCGATCCGATCGCGCGGCAGGAAGCGGCGCGCATCCGGAACTTGATCGTGGTCATCCAGTCCAGGCCGGCGCCAGCGTCAGGGCAGTGCGTGACGCCGACGAACTGGCCGCTGGACAAGCTCTGCAAGCTGGGGCGCAAGGCCGTTCCGGCGACCATCCTGGCGCTGGGTGAGGGTAAGGAGCCATGGCAGCTGGCTGAGGCGCTGATGGAACTGGGAAAGCCCAAGGACTTCGATGCCGTGCGCAAGCACCTGGCCAACAAGTCCAGCGAGGTGCGCAAGTCAGTGTTCTGGGTGCTGTTCCAGCTTGATCCGCGCCGGGCACTGACCGAGGGCTTGCGTCTGGTCAGCAAGGAACCGGATCGGCGGGTTCGGCTGCATTGCCTGTTCGAGCTGCTCGAAGCGAACAAGCTGGATGCGACAGCGCTGCCAGTGCTCGTTCGCGCGACGCGGGATCGCTGGTTTCGTGTGCGAGACGTGGCGGCGGCGGCCATCGGGCGCCACAAGCTGAAGGGCGGACAGGCGGCGCTGGAGCAGCTCGCAGACGATGTGCGCGCGATCGTGCGTCTGCGCTCGAAGTGGGCGCTCGGCGAGCTGGGGCTGAAGATACCGCGATCGACCTTGCGCCGGCTGGAGATCGAGGAGAACGCGTTCACGCTGACGTTCGGACTGGGGCAGCGCAGCGATTACTTAAACTACGTGGGTGGCAGGAGCGTGGGCCTGGAGCCGTTCGAACCTGGGGTGGCGGAGCTGCTGCGCTGCGGGCAGGTCGCGTTCCCGTATCTTGTCGACGCACTGCAGACCGGCGCGCCAGAGTGCCGGCGGGCAGCCGCGCAGGCGCTCGGCTGGCTCGGCGATGGCGCCGCGATTCCCCATCTCGAGCGGCAGCTCGGCGCTTCATCGATCCACTTCAGGCTTCAACTGGCCGTCGCCCTGGCAAAGCTCGGCAAACGCGAGGCGCTGTTGGCGCTGCTGCGGGAATTCGCCGAGAAACCACCGGGCCAGGATGAGTTTCAGGGGTTTGCCTCAGACACCAACCATTACAAGATTGCGCCGATTGTTGCCGCCAGGCTTGGTTTGCAGGAGGCGCTGGCTCCGCTGATGCGTCTGGCCAGGCAGTCGAAGGGCCCTCTGGCCATCAGCGCTGCGCTGGCCGCGTCACAGTTGAAGCCGGGCTCGGGGGTTCCGCTGTTGCTGAAACGGGTGCGCTCTGGAAAACGTGGAGGGGAGTCCGCCGCCCAGGCGCTAGAGATTCTCGGGTATGACGGTCTTGCGTCGCTGCTGTTCGATGAAATGCGCAGGGGCAAGCACATAGACTTCGCTCCCATGCTGTCGCGTATCGCGCCGGACCGCTACACGGCACTGATGGCGCTGCTGATTCGAGACCCGGAAAAGACGGTCAGAGAATCCGCGATTCAGAACCTCTGGGAGCATGGACCCGCGAGTAGCATTCCGCTGTTGAAGTCGGTGATTCGAAAAAACTCCGGGGTCGAGAGCAAGTTTGCAAAGTTTGCGTTGCGTTCTCTCGAGGACCGTCTCCGCCAGAAAACGCAAAAGTGGACGGCGCCACGATTGATCCAGGCCGACCGTGCGACGCTCGCCGAACTGGCCGATACGCTGGCTTACCAGGAGTCCAATGATCGCGTCAAGGCGGTCGAGTATCTCTCTCACATGCGGGGAGCAAAAGCCCGCGAGCTACTGGTGCGGGCGCTGGCTGACCCGGACTGGATGGTTCGATTGCAGGCCGCCGGGGCCCTGGGCCGGCGCGGCGGCAAGCCGGTCGTCTCCGCCGTGCTCGCCGCATTGAAGGCCGGTCGCTTTCGGCGATGGAATACGAGCGTTTTCCCGCTACTGCAGAAACTGACCGGCCAGGACCTGGGCTGGCGTGCGTTCGACCGGATCGGCTGGCCAGGACTGCGACAACACTGGCTGGACTACTGGGACATGGCCAAGGATGAGCCACTGCTCGCGCCACCTGGGGGCAGACAATGGGAGACGTCCGGCCTGGAGCAGACGCGCAAGAGCTGGCGCGCTACACTGGCGCCGCGCGACAAGCAGCGGCGCTATTACCGACCGAACTACCGTTGAGCGGCGCGGTTACTTGGCGCTGATGTCGTAGACCTTCATCACGCTGCCGTGGCGAATGTACAGGCGACCGTCCGAGATCGCCGGGTGGGCCCAGTGCTCTCGTTCGCCGTAGTCGACGGTGAACTTGCTGATCAGGCTGAAACCCTTGGGGTCGGCCTTGGCCAGGGCGACCGTGCCGTTTCGCTCGTCGTAGCAGTAGAGCAGGCCGTTGGCGGTCACCACGCTGCCCTTGCCGATGCCGGCGGCGCGGTAGATCTCCTGGCCGGTCTGGATTTCGAGGCACATCCAGTTGCCCCTGGGCCGCTTGTCGCTGGTGCCATAGACATACTTGCCGATGCGCACCACGCCGCCGTGGTGGGTGTCGAAGCTGCGCGCGCGCTTGACCTTGGTCACGCTCTTGCCGTCCTCGGCGAGCTTGAGGATCACGTAGCCGTAGCCATAGCCGCTGGTGACGAACAGGTGGTCGCCGTCGAGCACCGGGGTGTTCGGGTGAATGCCGTACTGGTTGCGATAGGCGTACTTCCAGAGCAGCTTGCCGCTGTCGGCGTCGATGCCGACGATGTTGCTGTCGGTGCAGGTGGTGAGCAAACGCGTCTTGCCCCGGATGATCAGTCGGGGCGAGCAGTAGGCCGCCGGGTCGCTCAGGCCGGCGCACTTCCAGACCAGCTTGCCGGTCTTCTTGTTCAGCGCCACGACCGACGCGCCGGGGCCGCCAGGCGTGCAGATCACGTTGTCGCCATCGACCAGCAGCGACTCGGCCAGGCCGAAACGAATGTTGCGGGCGTTGAACTTCTGCAGGATGTTCTGCTGCCAGACCACCTTGCCCGACACGGCATCGAAGCAGACCAGCTGGCCCAGTCCGCTCAGCAGGTAGGCCCGCCCGTCATTGATCGTCGCGCTCGAGCGCGACCCCGGAAAGCGCCAACCATCGGTCTCCGGGCCGTAACGGCTCTTCCAGAGCTGCTTGCCCTGCAGGTCGAAGCAGAACAGGTAGCCGATGCGCTCGATCCGGCCGCTGATGTAGACCTTGCCCTTGGCGATCGAGGCCGAGCTGTAACCCTGGCCGAGGCCCTTGGCCGACCAGAGCAGCTTGGGTCCGGCCTCCGGCCACTTGGTCAGCAGCTTGGTCTCGGCGCTGTGGCCGTTTCGCGTGGGTCCACGAAAGTCGGCCCAGTCGTCGCCGGTGCAGACCAGGCTGCAGAGAGGAAGCAGGATCAGGGCAAGTATCAACGGTCGGGTCATCGGGGAACTTCCTCGTCTAGTAAAAGTCGACCTTCTTCTGCTTCTTCTTCGGGGTGCCGCTCGGCCGGGTGCCCTTGGCGCTGATGTCGTAGACCTTCATCACGCTGCCGTGGCGAATGTACAGCCGGCCGTCCGAGATCGATGGGTGGGCCCAGTGCTGCTTCTCACCCCAGTTGACCTCGAACGAGCTGATCACATTGAAGCCCTTGGGCGTCGCCTTTGCCAGGGCGACGATGCCGCTTTCGCCGTAACAGTAGAGCATGCCGCCGGCGGTCACGACGCAGCCCTTGCCAATGCCGCGCGCGCGATACATCTCCTTGCCGGTGCGGATATCGACGCACATCCACTGGCCGTTCGGCCGCTTGTCGCTCGTGGCGTAGATGTAACCGTCGAGCTGGACCAGCCCGCCATGCTGCGTATCCTGGACCTTGTTTTGCCAGACCTCGGTCACCGACTTACCGTCCTTGGCCAGCTTCAGGCAGAGGCCGCCCTTGCCGTAACCGGCGGTGACGGCGAGGTAGTCGCCGTAGATCACCGGGGTGTTGGGCATGATGCCGTAGCCGTTGCGCCAGGCATGTTTCCAGTAGAGCTTGCCGCTGTCGGCGTCGATGCCGACCATGCCGCCGCGCACCATCGTCACGATCAGGCGGGTCTCGCCGCGCAAGATCAAGCGGGGCGAGCAGTAGGCCGACTGATCGCTCAGGCCCGCGCACTTCCAGACGGTCTTGCCGGTCTTCTTGTTCAGCGCGACGACCGTGGCGCCGGGGCCGCCGGGCGTGCAGATCAGGTTGGGGCCGTCGATCAGCATCGATTCGGCGACGCCCCACATCAGGTTGCGGCTGCGGAAGGTCGCGAACAGATCGACGCGCCAGATCAGCTTGCCGTCGGTCGCGTTGAGACAGGTCAGTTTGCCCAGACCGCTGAAGACGTAGACCCGTCCATCGTTGATCGTGGGGCTCGAACGTGCGCCCGGGAAGCGGGTCATGCCGCTGGTCTCGGGGCCGTAGGACGACTTCCAGAGCCGTTTGCCGCTGAGGTCGTAGCAGAAGACATAGCCGGTGCCGCCGACGCGGCCGGAGGCGTACATCTTGCCCTTGGCGATCGAGGCGGAGGAGTAACCCTGGCCGATGCCGGTCACGCTCCAGAGCAGCTTCGGTCCGTCGGCCGGCCACTTCTTCAGCAGGCCGGTCTCGGGGCTGTGGCCGTTACGCGAGGGACCGCGGAAATCGGCCCAGTCATCCGCCAGACAGGCCAGGCCGCAGAGCGGCAGCAGGAGCAGGAAATACAGTCGGGTCATCAGGGTCTCCCGTTCATCTTCTGGGTAAGGTCGATCATTCGTTGCGCAGCGCCTTCAGCAGATCGCCACGTAGTGCCACTCCACTGGCCAGCCAGGTCCAGAGCACCCCGCTGACCGCCACCGCCGCCATCGTGATCGACAGGGAGGCCAGCGGCACGTCGCGGGCTGCGCGCAGGGCCGGTAGCACCGCGACCAGCGCCGAGACGACACCACCAAGCAAACCGATCGCGAGCAGGCCCAGGTGCTCGTAGAGCACCATTCGCCTGAGCGACTGCCGGGTGAAGCCAACGGCCCGCAGCTGCGCCAGTTCGGTACGCCGTTCCAGCACATTGCGGCTGACGACCAGCCCGAGCCCGACCGTGCCCAGCAAAAGACCGAGCCCGCCCAGCGCCTGAAAGATCGTCAGATAGGTGTTCTCTACTACGTTGAAGTTCGCGAGGCGTTTGGTGCTGGAGAACAGGTCGAGGCCCGCGTCGGACAGCGCGGTGCTCGGACGCAGGCCAGCCTGCTCGATCAGAAATGTGCGATAGCCTTGTTCGGCCGTGTAATGCTGCAGGAAGTGTGTTTCCGAGATCAGCAGCGAGCCCTGCAGGATCGAGCTGTCGAGCGCGCCGACGATGTGTAGTTTCAGCGGCCGGCCCTGGCCGTCGGTCACGGTCAGGGTGTCGCCGACCGCCTTTTTCAGCGCCCATTGCAGGGTGGTCTTGTCGCCGATCGCCGGAATCGCGTCGTCGTCGGGTTCTTCGAGCAACGACCAGGGGTCTTCTGTCTCGCGAATGGTCGCGGAGAAGCTGAAACGGCCGCGCAGGCTGTCCCTGGGCAGGCCCAGCAGCGGCGGGGTCTGCGGTCGGTTGAGGTTCAGGCAACTGGCGTCGTCGCCTTCGCGCAATCGCATTTGCACCAGCTTGAGCGGGTCGGGAAGTCCATAGGCCTCGCTGCCTTCGGCGGTGCCCAGGTCGTGGCTGATGCCGGCGCTGCTCTCGCCATAGAGCGCGAAGCCGCCGGTGCCGGAGGTCTTCTGTGACGCGTCGGCCGTCACGCGCTTGCGGTTGGCGCCGACCGCGATGACCAGGAAGCTGGCGCAGGCCAGCAGGCTGATCACCGCCAGGCTGCGTCCCCGCCGGCGAGTGGCGCTGCGCAGGGCCACGCCCACCAGCGACGGGCTGCCGGCCTCCCGGCCACGGGCCAGCAGGCAGAGCAGCGCGTGGCTGGCCAGCATCGTGCCGACCAGCAGTAACCCGCCCGCGACGAAGAACAGCGCCACCTGCTTGTCCGGCGCCACCAGTGGCAGGATCAGACCGGTCAACAGCATGCTCAGTGAGATGCCGCCGATCAGCCAGGGGCGTCCCGCCGCGGCTGCGGGGGTGCTGGTCTCGCCCGCCAGTAGCTGTCGGGCGGGTGCGCGTCCTTCCTTGCGCACGACCAGCCAGATCGCGCCGAGCGCTACCAGCGTGCCCAGCAGCGGTCCAGCGAGCAGGCTGGTCGGGCTGACGCTGAAGATGACCTGCGAACCAGCGACTGCGCCTTGCCAGACGGTGGCCAGTCCGCGCAGGACGAGCCAGCCGTAGGCCAGTCCGATCGGCGCGCCGACCAACGAGCCGAGCAGCGCCAGGACCCCGCCCTCGGCCAGCCAGAGTCGACGGAGGCGTCGCTGCGGCAGACCCAGCGCCAGCAACAGGCCGAGCTCGCTGCGCCGCTGCTCCACGCCGAAGACGAACAACAGAGCGGTCAGGATCAGCGCCGCGGTGATCAGGAAGAAGCTGAGGCCGATGAACAGGCCGCCGAAGTCGAGTCCCTGCGTGCTGGCCTGCTGCGCCTGCGCGCCGACCGGTCGGAAGAACAGTCCGAGCGCTGCCGGCTTGATTTGCTGACGATAGGCGGGCTGCTGGCTGCGGTAGGCGGTCAGCGTACCGAAGCGGTTGCCCCACAGTCGCTGGCCGGCGGCCAGCGAGATGAAGGCCTTGGGCGTGCCGCGGTAGCGAGCCCAGTAGGCCTCGTCGGTCGGGCGGATCCTGTCGCTGTCGATCGGGATCGGTGCGTCCCAGGCGGCCAGCGTCGCGGCGTCGGTCAGGCCCGGCACGCGCGGCATCAGGCTGCGATCGTCGACCGTCGGGATCACCTGGCGGATCTGAAAGGTCGCGCTGCGCTCGATCAACTGACGCGCGGGGCCGTAGTGGTAGTAGGTCAGGGTCAGCTCGCCCGAGCGCAGGCCGAGATCACGCGCCAGCCATTCGTTGATCGTGACCGCGTCGTCCGGTCCGTCGCCCAGCGCGGCGACCATCGAGTAGGGGCAGGTCTTGTCGCCGGCGCGCAGCTCGTTGGCCAGGTAGGTCAGCACGCCCTCGCCACCGGAGAGCGATTCCACGACGGCGGGTTCGAGGAAGATACGTTCGCTGGTCAGTTGCCCCGACTTCGAGACCGCCAGTCCCGCATCGGCCAACCGCCAGCGCTTGGCGAGCGCGGCGCTGGCCGCATCGCGTGTGACCGCGCCCCCGACCAGCAGCATGTTTGCCCGGTCCTGCATCTCGACGCTGCGCTGCAGCATTTTCAGCGGTACGAAGATGTTGAGCGGCGGGAGCTGGTTGGCCCGCAGGCTGAAGCGGCCGAAGGCGGCGGCATCGACGATGCGGCTGACGGTCAGCCGCATGGCGATCGTGCGCATCCGGTCCGAGGAGAGCGGCAGGTCGGAGGAGAGCACGCTCGGCCGCTCGACGCGCAGCAAGATCTCGCCGCCGCTCTCGATGCCGAGCTTCTTCGCCAGCGTCTGGTTGAGCGCGACGCCGGTGACGTCGGTCCCTGGGCCGAGCTTCCAGAAGCGCCGGTCGACGCCGAGCACCGTCACCTGATTGACCTGCGCGGTGTCGCTGCGGATCAGACCGCGCAGGCGAAGCACGGGGGCGGTGGGTGCGCTCAGCTCCGTGGCCAGCTCGTCGGCCAGGGCCTCCCGCTGGTAGCGGTTGGGCGAGTGCAGCGCCAGGCGCACCTGCCCCAGCCGGGCCCGCGCCAGGCCGGCCAGGCTGGCGCGCACCGAGTCGCCGACCAGCAACGCGCCGACCAGGATCGCGGTGCTGATCGCCACGCCGCCCAGCACACCCAGGTGGGTGCGCCAGTAGAAGCGCAGGCTGCGCCGGATCAGCCGCGCCCAGCTCATCCGAGCGTCAACTGCCGATCGAGCTGGGCGGCCAGCTCCGGAGAATGCGTCACCACCACCAGCGTCACCTCCAGGCCGAGCAGCAGCTCGCTGATCTGCGCCGAGGTGGCGGCGTCCAGCGATCCGGTCGGTTCGTCGGCCAGCAGCAGGCGCGGGCTGTTGATCAGCGCTCGGGCCACTGCCACGCGCTGGCATTCGCCGCCGGAGAGCTGGCCGGGTCGGTGGGCCAGTCGATCGACCAGGCCGACACGGGTCAGCAAATCGCGCGCGCGCGTTTCTCGCTCCTGCCAGCTCGGCGCATCGGCGCAGGCCAGCGTCGGCAGCAGTACGTTTTCCCAGATCGAACACTGCGGCAACAGGTGGTGCGACTGGAAGACGAAGCCCAGCGACTTGCTGCGCAGGCGGGCCAGCGCGTCGTCGTCGAGCGCCGAGAGGTCCTGGCCGTCGAGCAAGACACGCCCGCCAGTCGGTCGGTCGAGGCCGCCGATCAGGTTGAGCAGGGTGCTCTTGCCGGAGCCGGACGGACCGACGATCGCCAGCGAGCCACCCGGCTCGAGCGTCAGATCCAGTGGCGCCAGCACCTCGAGCGGAGCTTGTCCTTCGGGGGACGGGTAGGATTTGCAGAGCTGCTCGAGCGAAAGCAGCGGCGGGGAGGTGGTCATGTGCGAGCTCCGCTGGTGATGGAGGTGAAGGCGGCAACCAGTTCGTTCGCGGCCCGGCTCAGCGCAAACCGGTCGAGCACCGCCTGGCGGCCGGCCTGTCCGAGGGCCTGTAGCTGATCGGGATCCGACAGCAGCCGGGACAGCGCAGCCGTCAGCGCGGGCACATCATTGGGCGGCACCAGCAGGCCGCCGCCGGTCGCCTCGACGATCTCGCTGAAGGCGCCGTGCGACGGCATCACGACCGGCACGCCCGAGACCAGCGCCTCGAGCACGAAGCGGCCGAAGGCCTCTCCACGGCGTGTCGGCGCCGAGAAGATCGAGAGCGTCTGCATGAACGCGATGCGTGCGGCGCGGTCGGTTCCCGAGAGGAACGAGACCTCTTCGGTCAGCCCGAGTTCCGCCAGTCGACGTTCGATCTGTTGCAGGAACGCGCCGTCGACCGGGCCGCGGCTGGAGGCGATCGAAAGGCGCAGAGAGGGGAAATCCGGCCTGAGCTGGGCGTAGGCCTCGACCAGCCTGTCCAGGCCGCTGGTGGGCAACATCGGCGAGAGGAAGCCGATGGTCGGCGGGTCGATCGGGTGCGCGGCCAGACCGTAGCCCTCGGCGTGGATCGCGCTGTGCACCACCTCGATCGGCTGCGTCAACTGCAGGCGCTGGCGCATCTGGTCGGCGTAATACTGGCTGACCGCGACGAAGCCGTCGAAGTCGCGCGCGCGCTCGGCGACCAGCTGCCAGGCCTTCTCCGCCAGCGCACCGCCCAGGTCGTCGAGGAAGGCATCCTCGTCCTGCAACTGGCAGATCACCGGCACCTTCAGCGCCTGCTTGATCGGCTCGGCCAGTCCCGCCAGCAGCACGTTCGAGAGGCAGATCACATCGGGACGTTCGAGTGTCTCGAGGTGTGCGAGCAGCCGCGCGAGCTCCTTGGTCTGGTGTCCTTCCGCGCCGCGCAGCATCGACATCGTCGTCTCGCCCAGATCCTGCGCGCTGGTCATGCCAGATTGGCGCGAGGCCCAGTCGAGCAGTCGGGGCCAGTCGAATAGCCGGTCGATCCAGCGTGGCGTCTTGCGGAACAGGCGCATCTTCTGCTGCAGGTAGACGTTGATCCCGCCGTAGAAGATTTCCGAGTCCGGCTGCTCCTCGGGACGGTCGGCGATCGGCGGCAGATAGAGCGTGACCAGCTCCACGTCGTGACCGGCTTGTTGCAGGGCCCAGACCAGCGACGTGTCGCGCAGGCAGTTCTCGCAGTCATAGCCCTCGCCGGCGCCGGGCGTGATCTGGATGATGCGCATCCGGTCAGCGGTCCGAAGCGAAGGCGTAGACAAAGCCGTCGGCGCAGGCCACGAAGACCCGGCCCGCCGTCACCGCCGGGGAGCCCGCGATCGCCTGCCCCAGCTCGCGGGACCAGAGCTTCGTGCCGTCGATCAGCGAGAGCAGATAGAGCCGCCCGTCGTCCGAGCCGACCACCACCTTGTCCCCGCAGATCACCGGCGAGCTGTCGACCTGATCGCCGGTCTTGAACTTCCAGACCGGCTTGCCGTAGATGTCGATGCAGATCACGTTGCCGTCCCGCGAGCCGAAGACGATGCGCGTCTCGGAGACCGCCGCGGAGGAGTGGATCGGCCTGTTCTTGCGCTTGCGACGCTGATAGCGCCAGACCACCTGCTGACTGTTCAGATCGGCACAGATGAACTGTCCCTTGCGGTTGCCGATGTAGACGCGCCCGCCCGCGATGGCGGCCGAGGCGGCGAGGTAGCTGCCGGCGTCGATGCGCGCCAGCTTCTTGCCCGCCAGCGAGACGACGTGGATGTCGCTGTCGCAGCCGCCGAAGACCACCTTGCCGTCGGTCAGCGCCGGGCTGCCGTTGATGTAGTTGTCCGCCTTGTAGGTCCACAGCCCTTTGCCGCTGGCCGCCTCGACGCAGTGCAGCTTGCTGTCGTAGCTGCCGATCAGGATCACCGGCGTCTGCCCGCGCAGCGCCCAGCTCGGCGCTGCCTTGATCTCCCCGCCGGACTTGTAGCGCCACTTCTCCTTGCCCGTCGCCGCGTCGACCGCGTAGAGCAGCCCATCTTTCGAACCAACATAGACCGTCTCGCCCTTGACCATCGGCGCCGCCTCGACGATGTCGCCGGTCTTGAACTTCCAGAGCGTCTTTCCTGTGTCGACCTCCAGCGCGTACAGATGCTCGTCGTCGGAACCGACGAACAGCCGTCCGTCGGCGATCACCGGGGAACTCTCGAGCTGATCGCCGATCTTCTTGCGCCACAGCGGCGAGAGTGTCCTTGCCAGGCTGCCCGACGCGAGACCTCGCAGCGCTGCGTCTCCGCGATGGTTCGGCCAGCTTGCGGCCTCTGTCGCAGGCCGCTTCGCCGGCGCCTCGCTGCTCGGCTTGTCGTCAGCGGGTGGCGCCGGCTTGGGCTGCTTCTTGCAGGAGCCGGTCGCGAGCGCGAGCGCGCAGAGCAGGACAGTCAGGCGGGTTCTCATCGGTCACAGCTTACGCAGACATGATAGAGTGTTCGCATGGAAAATACGGCGGCCGCGGGCTACGAGTTCGATCCAGCCTCCCTGTCCGATAACGAGAAGATGATGGCGGCCATCGCCCATCTCTCGGGGTTGTTCAACAGTCTGGGCCTCAACATCCTGGTGCCCCTGGTCCTCTGGCTGCTGGAGAATCAGAAGCCAGCCGAGAACCGATCCGCCTACGTGATGTTCCATGCCAAGCAGTCGCTGGTCTTCAGCCTGGGAATGCTCGCGGCCCTGAGCGTCCTGGGTGTGCTTGCGACAATCATCGGATTTCTGACGATGGGGCTGGGGCTGATCCTGTTCATCCCAGCCATCCTCGCCCTGGCCCTGGGTTTGATCGTCTATCAGTGCTACGTGGGGTGGAAAGCGTTCAAGGGCGAGACGATGGACTATTTCATGGCCGCTGATCTCGTCCGCAAGCACTGGAAGAATTGACCAGCTTTACTTCCGGCTTCGTCTGGCTGGACGCCACCTCTCCCAACCGGTCCGACCAAACCGCGCGCGTCGAAGTCTCAGCGCCAATTTGTTCTGCGCGGAGCTGCCGAAAGCGTGCAGCGTCTGGGTGAGCATCAAGAACTCGCCCCGGTCTTCTCCCGCTCGCAGATCACGCTCGATCAACATCATCAGTCGTTTCTTCTGCTGGACGACTTCGGCGGAGAGTGCCTTCCGGTGTCGCTGCAGTTCCCTCAGGTATTGACCCATCCCAAACAGAATTGCCGCGGTCGCCGTGCTGTTCTTACCAGGATAGGCGCTGATCAAGGCGTCTGCCACATGAGGCGGGGACCCCTCGAAGAGGGCGGTCAGTTTGACCAGGCCCAGGTCATAGTCTTCGTACTCCGGCGTGATGATCGTCTCCTGACCTTCTCTCCGGATCTGGGGGTGGGGGTACTTCTCGATTCCTTCGAGCAGTCGTCGCAGATAACGCACATCAGCCCTGAACTGCCGCGAGTGAGGGGTATCCTTCAGTTCGCCGTCACGCCATTCTCTGGCCTTGTCGACCTGCGCCCACTGCCCTTCGCGGTGATCCAGAGGCTCCCTTCCATGCATGAAAGAGGGCCCTCGGAGGAGAGCCAGGTAAGCAACCGGTTGTCCGCTGTGCCGAGCGATCAGCGAACGGTACTGCAATCCGTCGAGGGCATGGTTTAGCTCGGTCAGAGCCCAGAGCGCGTAGAACGCCATCCCATGGTTGCTGATCGTGCCGTTTGCGAGTTGTCGCTTCATTGTTTCCCGGAACGCATAGTCGAGGCCAAGGCGGACGAGCAGTCGTCTGACTCCTGGTAGTCGAATGATCAGATCTGTCAGCTTCCCTCTTACGGGTGGAGTTATCCCTCGGGCTGGTTCGAGCAGTCTGGCCAGGTCAGGACCCAGGTGCGAAACCGGGGCCTTCGATGACGGGGCAGGGGCTTGTAGGATCGCTCGTGCCGATGGCTTTCCAGGGGTGGGTGGCTCGGGAGATCTATGGCACCCACACGCAACGGCGGCGATGGTGGCGGTGGCCGCGGCAACCGAGAATCTTGGCAGGCTGGTCATCCAAACCTTGGTACGCGTCCTGCGCGCGAATGTTCACTCCTTCGACTTGGGCTTCGGAATGAGCAGCGTCCAATGGCTGCATCCGCTCACAACATGCAGCCTCCGAAATCCCGGGGCGATTCAGAATTAGCAGTGCTTTGTGCTGCGGCTCGGCGGGAGCCTCGCCCTCCCTAGATCTAGCCTATGAGTTCACGCGGGGGGCTTGCTAGTCGCGGCTAACATGGGCAAACTGAGCAGCGATCTGGGTCACGGCCTCTCGCTCGACGAGCCGATCGAGCAACTCTACTGGTAGGCTTCTGACACCGAGCAGTGTGCCGGATACTTGCCCCGCCATCGACGCTATCGTATCCGCGTCGCCGCCGCAGTTGATGATCGAGACCAAGAGATCTGTGAAGCCGAGCTGCTCCAGACGCTCGACCGCGAAGAGTGCCAGCGGCACCGATTCAACCACGTAGCCGGAGCAACCGAACTGCGAAGCTACTTCTGCGATGCAAGTTTCCGCGTCGAGCTGAGCGAGCTGCAGCAGCCTGTCGCGCACCTTGGTGTCGGGCAATTCTTCGGCCACTGTTGTGAGCCGTGGTCGTTGTCCCTCGTTCGCAAAGGCGACGGCCAGCGCCAGCGCCAGAGCGCCTGAGTAGGCCTCGTCGTTGTGGTGCGTGATTCGGCAGACATCTCGATAGGCGACGCGTTGACTTCTGTCCCGCGGATCCAGGCAGAAGGCCAGCGGGGCGATGCGCATCGCAGCGCCGTTACCGGCTGCGCGCTCGCCCTTGCGTCCCACGAGCGCCCAGTGACCGCCACGGGAAAGCTCCGAGAGTGCTTTGAGCGTACTGCCGCCCAGTCCGGTCAGACGTCGCGCCTTGTGCCACCAGGCGAAGTGTGTCGCGATCTTCTCGGGATCGACGGCGCCGTTGCTCTCGATGATGGCCTCGCAGGTGGCCAGTGTGAGCTGGGTGTCGTCGGTCACGCAAAGTGGAGCATCGAGCGCAATCTCGAATGGAGGCTGCCGGCCTTCAAATGGGGCGCCCAGCGCATCTCCGAGTGCGCCTCCGAGGAGACAGCCAGTGATTCGCTCGATCATCACGCGACTGCGCCTCGAGGAGGGTCTGGTAGACCGGGTGGGAATCGAACCCACGACCTTTCGCTTATAAGACGAATGCTCTGACCCCTGAGCTACCGGTCCGCATGTACGGTGGACCGTGCTGGGGTATTCGTCTGTTGCGGGTCGTATTCATCCGCCTGCAGCCTATCGCGGGCTAGCTTGGCTGTCCATGACGGCGGTCAGGACCTCGTGCACTTCTTCGCCGCCGTAGGTGGGGTCGGGTACCAGCTTCTGGCCTCGACAGTCGACCAGCAGGCAGGTGCTCTCGAGGAAGAACTGGCCGAGCAGCGGGACCTCTCCAGACGGCTCGATGATCGCCTGTCCCACGGCTGTGCGGCCGAACGCCTCGACGCGCAGTCCGACGGCGAGGTGGCGTTTGACTTTCCGGCCATGGGCCAGGATGACGGTGATCTCCTTCTCGATCAGCAGGTCCAGCTGCCTGGCCAGCTTGTCGGATATCATCGCGTGGTAGCTACCGGTGTCGATCAGCGCCTCGACTTCGATCGGTTGTAACTCACCGGTTCGGATGCGCTTTTCGTCCAGCATGTTCCACAGTCGCACTGCTACGACGACTCGTCCCATGTCCCTGTCTTTCTCGCTCATATTGTCAGTCTATTCTGCTCACCCCTTGTCTTCTACCGCCCATCTGCGCGCCGCCACCCACCACGCGATGAAAATCAGCGCGCCCAGGCTGATAGCGGAGCCGCCGACAATCCCTGCCCGGAACTCGCGGGCAGCCCGCGCTGCTTCACTTTCGTGCGCGAACAGGGTGGAGTATTCGCTGAGGACGTGGGTCGTGCCGAAGAAGATCAGCGAGAAGCCGACGACAAACAGCACCACTGGGTGGATGCGCGGCAGGGACGGCATCTTTACACTGGCGAGCCACCGACGATAGCGGATCATCAGGTAGATCGCTGTGGTTGCCCATGCCGCCAGGCAGGTCCAGGGCTGTTCTGTGGCCATCAGGCTGCTCGCCCCGACCAGGCCCAGGACGACCAGATAGAGGACCGGATCACGCAGTGGTGCTCCCGAGTGTGCCACCTACAAACCCTGGAGGTGACCGGTCTCGTTGAAGCCGCGCAGGATGGGCTGGCCGCGACGGAAGTCGATGCGGCAGATCGAGGCGTTGTCCAGGTACATCCGCCAGAGGAGTTCGTCGTTGCCGAGGGCCCAGCAGACGGCGGCTTTGATGGGGGAGACGTGAGTCACCACGATGACGTCGCGTTCGGCGGCCTCGTCGGCCAGGGCTTCGCAGGCGGCGGTGACTCGTGTGGCGACTTCGGCCAGCGTCTCGCCGGCGGGTGGTCGAAAGTGCATGTCGGCTTGCCAGTCGTGCCAGGTTTGATCCGGCACATCGACGATCTTGCGGCCCTCCCAGTCGCCATAGTCCAGCTCGATCCACTGGGCATCTTGTTCGACATCGTTGTTGATCGCCTGGGCCGTCTGCAGTGCGCGCGGCAGTGGGCTGGAGATGACGCGCGTGGCTTCGGCTGAGATGTTGCCCAGCGCCTTGCCGAGGGCCTGCGCCTGGGCCTGTCCAAACTCGTCTAGCGACAGATGGCTGCGGCCTTGCAGCAGGCGTTTGGCGTTGGCCGGCGTGCGGCCGTGACGGACGAGGATCAGCATAGTTCGCGCAGGGAGCTGGCGTTGGCCCCGTCGATCAAGCCGGAGGCCTCACCGGCGTCGATCGCTTCGGGACGTAGCAGGTCGGCGATCTGTTCGGTGGTCAGCATCTCCCACTCGACCAGCGCTTCGAGCCGCGAGAACTCTGGCGCCTCTCGCTTGTAGCGCATGCTGAACTCGTAGAGGTCGTCGTCGTCGATCAGCTCGTTCTTGTAGGCCCACTTGAGGAAGATCACTTCGGGATTGCTGCGGTATTGCATCAGAGGCGTCTCTCGAGCTGGCGCAGCGCCTCCAGGCTTGCCAGCGGGATCTCGATCGTGCCGGCTGGACCTGAGGACTCGCGTGGGTTGATCCGGATCAGCGTGGCGCCGCGTGCCTGATGGGCTTCCGATTCGTGACGCACGGTGGGCACTGCCGTCCCGGCGCCGAGCTCGATCACCACCAGCGACTCGGGGTCCAGGCCGCTGTCCCAGGCCTGATAGCGGGCGGCTTGCTGAGTTGCCCGGCCGCCGTCGAAGCCCCAGTCGTCGAACATCAGGATGTTGGGCCGACTGACGGCGCCGCAGGCGATGCAGGCCGGCAGTTCGCCTTGCGCGCGAAAAGTCTCTTCGTCGACGGCCACGCGGCAGCCGTTGGCGGGCCAGATCTCGTTGCTGCATCCGCTGGCGCATTGCAGCCAGTGAATCGATCCGTGCACTTCATAGAGCTGGGTTTCGCAGAAGCCGGCTTGCTGGAACTGGCCGTCGACGTTGGAGGTGAAGACGAAGCCGTTTTCCCCGGCCCACTGGCGCAACAAGCTGAAGCCCGGGTGCGGCTCGGTCGCGCGGTAGAGATTCTGTCGATGGCCGTAGAAGCCCCAGGCGAAGGCCGGGTCGCTCTCGAACCAGCGCGGGTTGGCCAGATCGGAGAAACGTAGGCCCAGTTGTTGATAGGGCGGGTAGGCGTTCCAGAACCCCTGCGGTCCTCGAAAGTCAGGCAGTCCGGAGTCGACGCCGATGCCTGCGCCGGCGCCGATCAGCAGCGCCTGACTGGCTGCGATCGCGGCGGCGGCCAGGTCCAGCTGGGCCTCGACGCTGTCTGACATCGGTACTTGTCACCGGTGGGGGAAGGCGGATAATGCGACCATGACCACTACAGAATATGCCAACTGGGACATGACCAGCTACTTCGATGCGTTCGACAGCGAGCAGTATCGGACATTTCGCGAGGCCTACAAGGAGAACGTCGCCGCCGTGCAGGCGCGGGCCGCCGATCTTGGCCGGCTGACGGAGCAGACGCTGAGCGGCTGGGTTGCCCTGCTGGTCGACACCGAGCAGCTCGACGTGCAGGCCAGTCATCTGTTCTCCTACCTGGGTTGCCTGTCGGCCGCGGACGCGAAGAACGAGCAGATCACGGGCGAGTACGCCTCGATGATGGGGGCCTACGCCGAGCACAAGAAGGTGACGGTGCTGATCCAGGCCGCCTTCAAGCAGGTCGAAGATGCGGTCTTCGACAAGCTGCTGGGCCATCCCGACCTGGCCGGCGCGACCTACATGCTGTCACGTCTGCGAGATGAGGCGCGCAAGACGATGTCGGCCGAGCTCGAGTCGCTGGCGGCCGAGCTGGGCGTCGACGGCATCTCGGCCTGGGGGCAGCTCTATGATCAGGTCTCCGGGCGGCTGGAATTCGAGATGCCGCAGCCGGACGGCGGGAGCAAGACCGTGCCGATGGCGCTCAAGAACAGCCTGCTGGAAGATGCGGATGCGAGTGTGCGCAAGGCGGCGCTCGAGGGTTCGAACGCCGCCTGGGCCGGCATCGAGGACATGACCGCCGCCGCGCTCAACGCGATCGCCGGCACGCGGCTGACGCTCTACAAGCAACGCGGGGTGGATCACTTTCTCGATCCGGCGCTGTTCAGCTCGGGCATCACGCACAAGACGCTCGACACGATGATGGGAGTGATCGACGAGCATTGCGAGGTGGCGCGGACCTACCTCTCGCGCAAGGCCGAGCTGATCGGCAAACCGCGGATGGGGTTCCAGGATTTCTACTGCCCGCTGCCGCTCGACGACGTCGAGCCGATCGGCTGGCAGGCCGCGACCGGTCGCATCGTCAGCGCCTTCGACAGCTTCTATCCGGCGCTGTCCGAGTTCGCGCAGATGTCGTTCGACAAGAACTGGATCGACTCCGAGGTGCGCGACGGCAAGCGCCCAGGCGGCTTCTGCAGCTCGAGTTACCAGAACTGCGAGTCGCGGGTCTTCATGACCTACAACGATACGCTGGGCGACGTGCAGACGCTGGCCCACGAGCTGGGCCACGCGCATCACAACTGGCTGATGCGCGACATGCGCCCCTGGCAGCGGGGCTATCCGATGACGCTGGCCGAGACCGCCTCGACCTTCGCCGAGACGCTGTTCACCGACGCGCTGCTGGCCGACCCGAGCTCGACCGATCGCGACAAGGCGATCATCCTGACCACGCGCATGGACAGCGCCACCGCCTTTCTGCTCAACATCCCGATGCGTTTCTACTTCGAGCGAGATTTCTACACCGAGCGGGCCGACGGTCCGGTCAGCGTCAGCCGCTTCAAGGAGCTGATGCTCGCCGCGCAGCGAAAATGTTATGGCGAGTGCCTGTCAGAGGAGGAGATGGATCCCTACTTCTGGGCCTCCAAGCTGCACTTCTACATCTCGGGGTTGAGCTTCTACAACTATCCCTACTCGTTCGGCTATCTGTTCAGTCTGGGCGTGTTCGCGATGGCCAAGGAGCAGGGCGCGGAATTCCTGCCGCGTTACGAGGAGTTGCTGCGGCTGACCGGCAGCGACACCGCCGAGAACGTGGCGAAGCGCGCGCTCGACGTCGACCTGGAGTCACCGGAGTTCTGGCGCAACTCGATCAAGCTGGTCGAGCAGGACCTGGCGCAGTGGGAGTCGATCGTACCGGGCGTGCTCTAGAAATCGCAAGTCAAGGGGAGGGCGAGGCTCCCGCCGAGCCGCTGCACAACGCTCTGTCAAGCCTCGGCTCGGCGGGAGCCTCGCCCTCCCCTTGGTGGCCGTCAGGAAGCGCTAGGCTAGCTCGAACAGCGACAGCAGCAGCGCCACCCCGTAGCCAGTGGCGCGATCGTTGGCGTTGGACGGGCCGGCGATGTCGACATGCAGCCACTGGCCTTCGTAGTCGATCAGGTGTTCGGCGACGAACTGACCGG
>CAZMLI010000015.1:3445-4869 GCA_964566865.1 uncultured Planctomycetota bacterium | reverse complement strand
ACATGCAGCCACTGGCCTTCGTAGTCGATCAGGTGTTCGGCGACGAACTGACCGGCGCAGGAACTCTGCGCATTCATCCGGTCCTTGACCGAGTTCTTCAGGTCGGCGACCTTGCTGCGGAACTCCTTGCGAAAGAACTCCGGGCAGTAGGGTAGCGGATGGACCAGGTTGCCGCTGGCCTTGCCAGCGACGACGGCGCGGGCCTCGAGCTCCGGGTCGTTGCAGAGGATCGCGGCGTGGCGCTTGCCGGTCGCGACGAGCTGAGCGCCGGTCAGGGTGGCCATGTCGACGATCACGTCCGAGTTCAGGTCGCGCTGGGCATAGGCCACGCCGTCGGCCAGCACCAGCCGGCCTTCCGCGTCGGTATTGTTGATCTCGACGGTCTTGCCAGCATACATCGTCAGGATGTCATCTGGACGGAAGGCGCCGGGGCCGATCACGTTCTCTGCCAGACAGAGCAGCAGGTGCAGGCGGTCGGGGAAGCCGGCCCGCACGGCGGCGTCGAAGGCCCCGAGCATCGCGGCGGCGCCGGCCATGTCGCGCTTCATGCCCGGCATGCCGTTCTTGCCCTTGATGCTCAGGCCGCCGGTGTCGTAGACGATGCCCTTGCCGACCCAGCTGACGGTGCGCGTCGCGCCTTCGGGCAGATGGCTCAGGACGACGAGCGCGGGCGGGTGTTCGGAGGTCATGCCGACGTTCCACAGCCCGCCGAATCCCCGGTCGCGCAGGGCCTCGCCGCTGATCACGGTGGTCTCGACGCCCAGCGACTCCGCCACGGCCAGGGCCTCGGCGACGAAGGCGTCGGTGTGTAGTTCCGAGGCGGGCATGTCGACCAGACGGGCGGCCAGGCGAATGCCATCGCTGGCCTGGGTGATCAGCGGGTTGGGAGGGATGGCCTGTTCGGCGGTGGTCAGCGCCACGCGCACCGTGCGTCTGCCTTCGTCGGCCTTGGCCTTGCGCGAGTAGGCCGGGAAGGCGGGTGCGACCGCACAGCCGGCGGCGAACTCGTGGGCGGCATCGTCGAGCACCAGCAGCAGGCCCAGGTCGCCCGACTTCGGTGCGTGCTTCTGCAGCAGCTCGGTGATCGCGTCGGGCCGCGCCGGCGTATTGTGATGCGAGCAGACGTCGGGCAGCGCTCCGGCAATGACCTGCGTGATGCCGTCTCCCGCCAGCCAGCTCCCGGTCGCCGATCCTCGATCGCCCGGCGTCAGCGAGTCGACCATCTCTTGCCAGATCGGTTGCAGCGCTGCGGGCAACTGTGCCTGCACGGCCTCCGAAAGCAGTCCACCGCGGCGGCCCAGCACCAGCAGGGTCTGGATGCCCTCGGTCAACTCGGAGAGGTCGACGAACTGCAGCTCGGTCTGCATACTACTTTCCCTTCAGCGCGATGAGGTAGTTCTGGCTCTTGCTCGTCCGCGCGATCA
>CAZMLI010000015.1:2267-3345 GCA_964566865.1 uncultured Planctomycetota bacterium | reverse complement strand
GCTTGACCTTGATCTGCTTGCTGATCCGCAGCCCGGCCGCCGGCGTCTTGTCGCCGCCGCTGATCGCGATCTGCGAGACGCGCCATTTATCGCCATCCAGCACCATCGAGAACTCGACGGTCTGCGTACCGATGGCTCCCCCGATCCTCGCGGTCGGAGGCGTGAAGTCGAAGCTGCGCCCGGTGAACTTGCCGCTGAAGGTGGCGGCATTGTCCTTGCAGAACTCGGTGAACTCGTCCTGCGAGACCTGCTGCTGGTAGTCGGGGCTCATCAGGGCGTAGGCCGCCTTGTACTCCTTCTTGCCGATCGCCTGGTTGAGCTTGGTCACCGGCGCCGTGTACTCTTTCACCTTCTTGAGGCCGAAGAAACCGATCCCGAAGACCAGCCCGGCGCAGAGCACCATGCACAGCGCAATACCGCCGAGCAGCAGCCAGAGCCAGGTGCGGGATTTTTGCTGCGGGACATGCTGCGGAGGCGGTGGAGGTGCGGCCATGGGGTCAGGACTCCTGGAAGGCAGTATGGAAGCCCAGAAAATACCATCTTTATCTGCGCTGCGTTGCGCAAATCAGGATAATGCAGCGGCTTGGAGTTGAGAGACAGTTCTCCCTATTGAAAGTAGGTCGTGGTGCTCCAGACGGGGACGGTCAAGGTCGTCCTGACACTGGAGCGGAAGTAGGCCGCCGAAGCTCCTGAGCGAGCCTCTGCCAGGCGTCGTCTTCGATATCGAACAGGACCGGCTGCAGCCCGTTGTTGCGATAAGCGAGCATGTCGCTGGGCTTGTCGCCGACGCCGATGCGTAATCGCAGGCCGCGGCTCGCCAGTTCAGCCAGCGCGAGGGTTTTGTAACGCGCTCGGCTGCCGCTGGTCAGCAGCAGTCGACGAGAGAAGACCACCGGCAGCTCCGGGAAGTCGTGCGTGCGCAACCAGTCCAGCGTGCGCTGGGAGAACTGGTCGTCGCGCGCGGTCATCAGCACGACCTGGTAGTCGCGCTGCAGTTCGGTCAGCGCCTGCGCCGCGAGCGGGAAGGGCCTGACGGCGTCGTAGGCCAGTCCGAGGAACAGCCGCAGGGAGTTGAGCG
>CAZMLI010000015.1:0-2167 GCA_964566865.1 uncultured Planctomycetota bacterium | reverse complement strand
TCGCGCTCGATGGTCCAGCGCGGCGCCGCGCAGCCCGCACCCAGCAGCAGGACCGATCCGAGCAGCAGGTTCAGCGCGCGCATCAGTGGTAGGTCAGGCGCAGTCGCCTGAGTACACGGCGCGCTGCACGGATGTTGGTCGCCACCGCCGAGGGGTGGCGGCTGGCCGCGCGCTGGGCCTGCCAGGTTTGTAACGCACCAAACCAATCGCCGCGCCGGGCGCGCTCGATTCCTTCGCGCATCGAACCGTCCGCTGGGTCGGCCAGGTCGATCAGCAAGGGCCGCGGCAGGAAGGCCAGGCGCTCGGCGAGTCGATCGCCGAGGCGGGTCAACAGCAGGTCACGCACGTGGGTCTCGCTGCTGTAGCGCACCCGTGTCGAGAGGTGCACGCGCGCGCCCGCCGACGCGATCGGGCGCTCGTCGTCCTTTTGCTCCAGCCGGGCGACGGCGGTGGCCGTGGCGTCGTAATAGCGGTGCAGGTGATGGACCGAGCGGGAGATGCGGATCGTCACCGGCTCGACCCGCAGCACCAGCTCCGCCTCATCGCCGTCGACGAACTGCCAGGGCAGGCGCGAGAGCTTTCGTTGAAGCTGATCGGCCAGCCGCGCATGCAGCGGGTCGGCCTGCAGCAGCACACGCGCCGGTCGGTGAAAGACCGCCTGCTCACGCGGCAGCGGCACACTCAGACGCGTGGCGCTCTGACAGCCGCCGAGCAATAACAGGATCAGTCCAGCGGGATGGGAAAGACGAAGAACAGCCATAGCCGCGTCCTCTGCTGGTTATCGATGATCTGCTTCTCGACGCCGATCAGGCGGAAGAAAATGCCCCAGTAGTCGTAGCCCGTATTGTCGGTCTCCCGGCTGTAGAGCCAGGGAAACAGCAGCGTGCGAGAGCGCTCGTCGCCTGTCTTGCGTTCGCTGTGATATAGCGGTCCGGCCAGCGTCACGCTCGACTGCTCGTCGCGGGAGTGATACCAGAGCGGGAACAGCAAGTAGGACGCCTTGTCGGTGCCCTTGACTTGCCAGTAGAGCGGGGTGACCATCGTCCAGCGATTGCCGCTGCCCGAGGTGAAGGACATGTAGAGCGGCGGCAGTGGCAGCGCCTTGCGGCGCCAGGCATCTGGCTCCGGTTTGACCTTGGGTCCGTCCGTGCGCAGGTTCCCGACGCGACAGCCTACGAGCAGCAGCGCCAGTCCGATCAAAATCCAGCCGTTTCTCATGGCGACCTCCTTTCGCCCGATGCAATGCAAACCGAATGCCAACATCTGATCGACCTGCTACAGGCTGTTCCAGCCCCGCGGGCGCAGCAGGGTTGCGGCAGCGGGGCAGACTTTCTGCAGGCCGGACTGGTTCAGCCGTCGACAAAAACTGGTAAACTGAGGCAGTCACCACCGGTGGTCAGTTGCGGATTGCGAGCAGCTGACTGGACTGAGTCCGAACCAGTAGTCAAGGAGCGAGATGGACGACAACATCACGTCGCGCTTGATGGGGATGATGGCCGTCGAACAGGGCCTCATCACCGAGAAGCAGCTACGCGCGCTGCTCAACGGAGCGGACTTCGAGGGCCGGCCGATGATGGACATCGCGGTCGAAAATGAGTACCTGACCGAGGCCCAGGTGGAAAAACTGCGCCGGCTGACCAATCGCGACGCCAGCACGATCGAACCCGCGATCTACTCGAAGAAGAAATTCGGCCTGCTGGCGCTGAAGGCGGAAGACGCGACCAAGTCCCAGATCCAGGACGCCCTGCGCGAGCAGGAGGAGTTCGCCTCCTTTGGCGCACACTTTCCCCTCGGGCAGTTGCTGATGAGCAAGGGTCTACTGACGCCCGAGCAGGTCACCAACTTGCTGGCGAAGCAGGGCAAGCGCTACCTGCAGTGCACCGACTTCTGCGACGGCAGCGATACGGTGCGAGACTTCAGCGAAGAGAAATTCTATCGCTGTCCCAAGTGCGGCTCGGATCTGGAGCTGTCCGACATCGTCTCCGTCTCGCGCACGAAGATCGAGGAGCAGGTCGACGATCTCAAGGCCAAGGCCGACACTGGACCACAGAAACCGGTGCCCAAGCGAAAGAAGATCAAGATCGACCTGAGCAGCGTCGTATTCGACGACGAGGATGACGACGAGCTCGACATGGACGTCGGCGATCTGGACGTGCTGGAGCTGTAG
>CAZMLI010000014.1:3021-25653 GCA_964566865.1 uncultured Planctomycetota bacterium | reverse complement strand
CGTGAAGGCGTAGACCACCCGTTCGACCAGCCAGTCGGCCGGCGCGAGCCCCATCTTGAAGTCCCGATCGGCCTCGAACAACACCCGACGCAGCCCCAGCGCCTCGTCCGGGGAGCGGAACAGCTGCAGACGGGCCAGGATGCGATCGGCCTGCCACTTGTTGTTGATGCCGAGCTTCTGCTGCAGCGTCGCGGCCGTCGGCCGACTGCCCAGCTCGAGCGCGCGCAGCAGCTGGTCCAGCTGCTTGCGCAAGACCGCGATCAGCACCAGCAGCAGAGCCTCGGGGTTCTCGGCCTCCTCCAGCAGCGAGCGCCGCGCCAGGCGCAGGGAGACCTCGCGTTTGCGCAGCAGTACGCTGTCGGCCAGCTCGAACACCTGATAGTGACGGTGATGGCCCACACCGCTGCGCACCGCCTCGGCGGAAATTTTCTTGCCCGGACAGGCCAGCGACAGCTTCTCGACTGCCTGATCCAGGTCGGCCAGCTCGGTGCCCAGCCGCTGAATCAGCTCCCAGGCATCCATCGGCGCCAGCTGCTTGCCGCGCGCCTTCGCCCGCAGGACGACCCAGCTCGCCAGCTCCGCCTTTTCCGGCGCCGGGTTGCGCACCCAGGAGCCTGGCTTCTCGTACAGTTTACGCGTCGTGTAGAGCTCGCCGTGATGCGCGAAGGCCTTCTTCACGGGCGCTGGAATCCGCCCCGAGCTGACGGAGACGGCCACCGTGCCCTCGCCGGTGCCGGCCAGCGCGTCCAGCAGCACCTGCGGTTTGCTCTCCAGCATTGGCCCGGCGTCCATGAAGACGATCAGCTTCGACTCGCCGAACAGACCGGGCGAGATCAACTCGGCCAGCAGGTCGCGCAGCGGCAGGGGCGGCTCCCCGCGACGCGGCGGGAAATGCACCTCGTAGCCCTCCGCGCCATAATGTGTCTTGAGCGCGCCGATCGCCAGGCGGTGGAGGTAGGGTTCCTTGCCGCTGAACAGGTATGCGCGGCGGGGGCCATTGCGCGCCAGTTCCTTGCGAAAGGCCTCGACGTCGAACAGCGGGGGCGGGGGCACTGTCAGTCCTTGAGCGTCTGTGCCTGAGTGTCGGGCTTGGAGCTGGCGACGTCGAACATCAGCACGTCCGTCAGATAGGTCTTGGTCGAGAGCTCTTCGATCTGACTCAGCGCCTTGATCACCTCGCAAATGCGCAGCGCCGCCTCGTGCACGTCGGACAGCCGCTGCAGCACTGGCGCGGGCAGGTCATCCTTGCGAATCAGCAGCTCCGACAGCCCGACGATCGTCGTCAACGGATTGTTGATCTCGTGATTCATCGTGACGACCATCTTGCTGATGGCGTCGAGCCGCTCCTTCTCGGAAAACTGGCGCTGCTTGACCCGCAGCGAGAGCACCGACTTGACCTTGGCCTTCAGCTCTCGGCCCTTGAACGGCTTGGTGATGAAGTCGGTCGCGTCCAGCTCGTAGGCCTGCACCTTGTCCTTGGTGTCGGACAGCGAGGTCAGAAAAATGAACGGGATGTGCGCCAGATCCGCATCCTCGAGCAGCTGAGCACGGAACTGGAACCCGTCGCAGCCGGGCATTCTGACGTCGCACAGAATCAGGTCGACACTGTTGTCCTTCAGTTGCACCATCGCTGCCGCGGGGCCGTCGGCCTCGAGCACTTCATACGCGCTGCGCAGGTTGACCTTGACGATCTTGCGAATGCTCGCCTGATCGTCCACGATCAAAACGGTGCCGGTTTGTTCTGCGGTTTCTGACATCGAGCGTATCCTATGGTGCGGCGTGCCGGGTGTCAAAACAAACGGTTTCGAGCCGGGAGACAGGGAGTCCGTCATGCGCCGCGCTGGTCAGCAACAAGCCCTCCGCCGCACGCGCTTCGTCCAGATGAACCGGACGCTCGATCACCCCGCCAGCTTTGCAGCGAATCAGCGCCGCTCGGGCGATCCCAGGCAGGATGCGACCATCGTCAGGCGGCGTGACCAGCAGGCCGCCGAGCTGGACGAAGACGTTGGCGACAGTGGTCTCGAGCAGGTAGCCGGCCGCGTCGACCAGCAGCGCGTCGTCGAAGCCGGCCGCGCGCGCTTGCGCCCTCGCGCGGTCGTAGCAGCTTCGCTCGACGAGCTTGTGTGCCGCCAGCGGCCCCGGTTCGAAGGAAAGCGGGAGCAACCCCGGGGGCGGCCGTTCGGGCAGCGCTCGCCAGGCCAGCTCGAGGGTCTGCCCGTCCCAGTCGCAGCGGATCAGTCCGTCCTCGAAGCCGCGGATCCGGCGGCCCCAGTCCTGCAGCGCCGGGGGCGCAGAAAGCCCCAGGGCGGCCGCCGAGGCGGTCATTCTGGCATGATGGCGGGCCAGCCGCCGCGGCTGACCGTCAACCAGGCGAATGGTCTCGAACAGCGGCGTAGGCCGCAAAATCTGCGGTTTCAGAGCTCCGCCCCGAGCACATGGGCCAGCGGACGCGCCTTGTCCAGACTCTCGCGGTACTCGGCCGCAGGATCACTGTCAGCCACGATTCCGCCGCCCGCCTGGAACCAGGCGCGCGCCCCGTCGACCAGCATCGTCCGGATCACCACCGACAGGTCGATGGCCCCGTCCAGGTCGATGTAGCCGATCGACCCGGTATAGACGCCGCGTTCGCGCGGCTCGAGTTCGGCAATGATCTGCATCGCGCGGATCTTCGGCGCCCCGGTCACCGACCCGCCAGGGAAGGTCGCCCGCAGCAGATCGCGCCAGTCCAGCCCGTCACGCAGCGTCGCCTCGACCGTCGCCACAAGATGGTGCACGTTCGCGTAACGCTCGAGCCTGCGGGCCTCTGTGACCTTCACGCTGCCAAAGCACGCCACCCGCCCCAGGTCATTGCGCATCAGGTCGACGATCATCGCCAGCTCGGCGGCGTCCTTCTCGCTCTCGAGCAACTCCCTCGCCAGCCGCTGGTCCGCCGCGGCGTCACCGCCTCGCGGGCGGGTGCCCTTGATCGGCCGCGTACGGATCCGCCTGCCACGCAGCTCGAGAAACCGCTCCGGTGAGCTGGACAGCACGGCGCGGCCTCGCCCCAGATCCAGGTAGGCGGAAAACGGCGCGGGATTGAGCCGGCGCAGACGACGATAGAGGGCCACCGGGGGCAACGGCGCGCGCCCACTGAAGCGCTGCGTCATGTTCACCTGGTAGACATCTCCAGCGGCGATCTGCTGCAGGATGCGCGAGATCGCGGCCCGATAGGCCGCCGGCTCGATCTCGGACTGGATCGTCGAGCGTGGGACCTCGGGCGGTGGCGGAGGCGCCGGCCCCTGCAGCAGCTCCGCCAGCTCCAGCTGCGACCAGGCGCCGGGCGCCTGCCAGGCGCCCTGCGCATGATCGTAGACCAGAGCGCGGTCGTAGAGGCCGAACCACAGCTCGGGCAGGGCATCCGGCCGCTGCGCAACAGGCAGGCTGCCTTCCACCAGATGTCGTACCCCGTAGCCCAGGTAGCCGATCGCCCCCGCGCGAAAGGGCAGGCTAGCGGCGCTCTCCGAGGGCTCCAGCTGTGCTATCCGCTCGGCCAGCAGGTCCAGCGGATCCCCGCTGCGCACGACGGTCGATCCGTCCGCCAGGCGATGCAGAATCCGCCCCTGCTCGACCCGTATCAACTCCCGTGGATCGGCCGCCAGGATCGAGTAGCGGGCCGATGGCCCCTCACCCCCACTGTCCAGAAAAACGGCGTGTTTGCGCGCTGACAACTTGCAGAAAACGGCCTCGGGAGAGGCGATTTGACGAGACACGATAATTGTGGCCAAGGTGGGGGCTATCTGCTATGAAATAGGATTCGGCAACTCTTATAACAACGCCCTGCCAAATGCACAAAACCTCATAAGCATCTGGCAGCCCAGATCGGTCAGGAGCCTTCTCCGTGAGTATCAAAGACAAGGTCATTGCCAAGCTGCTGGTCAACGCGAAGTTCGTCAATCGCGAGCAGCTGTCCGAGGCAGTCGAAGCGCAAGAGCTGATGGCGGACGCCGATGGCAACAGGCCCCGCCTGTTCGACGTTCTGCTGCAAAAAGGCTACATCAGCCGCGAACAGCTCCAGACGATTCTAGAAGGGTACGACCGCAAGACCAAGCGCTTGTTCGGCGAGATCGCAATCCAGTGGAACCTGCTCGACGAAACGCAGCTACAGGAGTGCCTGGACCTGCAGGGCACGATGAAGGACGGCGGCCAGAAGGTGCCGCGCATCGGCCAGCTGCTGGTCTCCCGCAACTACCTGAAGAAGCACCAGGTCAAGGCGATCCTCGAGGAGCAGAACAAGAAGATTGCCAGCTGCCCCGGTTGCGGCGCCAGCTTCAACGTGCGCAGCGTCGAGCCCGGCGCAAAGTTCAAGTGTACCGCCTGCGGCAAGGCGCTGCACTTCCGCAAGGAGAAAGAGGCGCCGATCGACGCCGACGCGACGATGGTCCGCGAGGTCGAGCCGCTGTTCCGCGAAAAGCCGAAGCAGAAGGAGCGCTCGAGCTTCGGCGACTTCAAGATTCTCAAGCACCTCGGCCAGGACAGCACCGGCAGCATCTACAAGGCGCGCAAGGAGAATGACGAGCGAATCGTCGCGCTGAAAATCTTCAACAAGGACATCGCCGACGACCAGGAGTATGTCGCCACGCTCAAGGCAAACGTGCAACGCAGCGCCAAGCTGAGCAACGAGTACCTGAAAAAGGTCTACGCGATGGGCACGGTGAACGGGGCCTATTACGTCTCGACCGAGTTCATCGAGGGCGAGAGCTTGCGCAACATTTTGCAGCGCAAGGGAATGCTCTCGGTCAAGAAGGCCCTGGTGATCTGCGCCCACGTGGTGGAGGCGCTCATTTACGTGCACGAGCACGGCGGAATTCACGAAGACGTGCGGCCGAGCAACATCCTGATCTCGACCGATGGCCGGGTCGTGCTGTCCAACCTGGGCCTGACCCCCAAGATCACAGACAACATCCTCTCGATCGTCGACTCGGGACAGCTCGCGCCGTTCTACATCGCCCCCGAGCAGGTGGTCGAGGATCGCGAGGTCGACTACCGCGCAGACATCTACAGCCTGGGTGCGACGCTCTACCATCTCGTCGCCGGGCGTCCGCCGTTCGAGGGCCAGTCCCCCTTCGAGGTGCTGATTCGCTTCACCGAGGATTTCTTCCCACCGCCGCAGGTCTATAACCCCGCGGTCCCGCAGGCCGTCGCGCGCATCATCGAGAAGATGGTCGCCGCCGAGCCGGAGGATCGCTACCAGGACCTGAAGGAGCTGCTGCACGACCTGGAGAATCCGAAGGAAGCGCGCTACGAAGGCGAGGTCATGCCGGACGAGTCATCCGAAGCGATGCGCGCGCTGATGAGCGAGGACTCGGGGCTTCAGCAACTGGCCCAGAGCCCGGCCAGTAGCGGCTCTCCGATGCCGCTGATCGGCGCCGCCGTATTGCTGCTGATTGGTGTGGTGCTCTGGTTCACCGTGTTCTCGAAACCCGATAAGGACAAGGCCGACAGCCCGGTCTTCGTCAGCCTGCAGTCCGCCTACCGCGCGGATGGTCACCGCTTCGAGCGCCAGCAGCCGCTGATCGCCCGCTGCAAGACCTTCCTCAAGCAAGCAGGCGACTCCAAAAAACAACCGCAGGTCCAGACCTGGCTAGATGAGCTCAAGCGGCGGCACGCGGACGCGAAACGGAGCAAGGTCGCCCATCTCAAGGACGAGATCGATGGCGCGATCCGCGACCGCAACTATCCGCGGGCGCGAAGTCTCCTGGAGCGCGAAACGGGCAAGCACACTTTCGATGCCTGGACCGAGGCAACCGCCGAGCTGGACGCCAACATCACCCAGGCCGAGAAGCAGTTCTACGAGGCGCTACTGCTCGCGTCCCAGCGATATGAGAAGGTCGGCAAGCTGGTTCAGGCGATCAAGGTCTTCAAGGACGCCGAGCGCAAGTTCGACAACCGCGCCTATCACCGGAAGTTGAAGGCAGAGCGAGCTCGGCTGAACGACGAGATCGACAAGGCGCGCGTCGCCGCCCTGGCGACTGAGACGCGACGTTCGCTCGAACGGGCCCAGAACGCCATCACCGAGAGCCGCACGTTTGAGCGCGATCACAAATACAAGGACGTGATCGGCAAGCTCCACAACCGAGTGATGAAGACCCTGGACCCGGTGCATCGCCCGCTGCTCCAGGCCAGAATTCAGCAACTCAGGCTGCAGCAGGCCATGTTCGAGCATGTCGGGCGAGTCCAGATCCGCAACTATCCCGGCCTGAGCTGCATCTACAACAAGAAGCGCTACCCGATCGCCCAGCTCAAGCAGGACGGCCTCTGGCTGAAGGGCGAGAACAACTACATCCACTGGCGAAAGATCGACGACAAGGAGATCCTGCGGATCGTCAAGCTCACCCGCCGGACCGCCAAGCGCAAGGACGAGTTGAACTTCCAGACCGGCATGTTCGCGCATTGCCACGGCATGGACTTCGAGGCGCTGCAGCTGTTCAGCGCGGCACAGACCTCGCAGGCCGGCGCCAGGCCGTACTTCGCCAAGGTGCGCAAGTCGCTCGAGGGCCTGGTCGACAAGCAGATCGCCAAGGCGGCCAAGGGCGGCGATCCGCGCAGCTGCTTGCTCGCGTTGCTGGCGCTGGAGCGGAGCTATCACGCCTCACTGGACGTGCTGCAAGCGCAGTCGACCCTGCTCAACAAGCATCGCCTCAGCAGCTACAAGGCCGCTGTCGGCAAGGGCAAGCTGATCGACTTCGACGACGCGGCCCAGCTGACCGACGCGTTCGGACTGGACCGACGCGCTCCCAGCATCAAGCAAGAGCACGGAAACGGCTACCTCGAGCTCCAGAGAAACGGAGTGCGCGCCAAGTGGACCGCCAAAGGTTCGCTGACCTTCCTGATGCGTGCACACAAGGGCAAGGGCAAGGGCCAGAGCAAGCTCGAGATCAAGTACGGCAAGCTGACGGCGATCCTGACGATCAGCAAGTCACCCGCGCAACTACGGGTCTCGATCTTCTCCGGCGCCACCAACGAGTCGATACAGCGAAGCTTGCCGCAGGGATACGACGCCTGGCATCTGATCGAGTTCCGGGTGACCGGCGACAGCCTCGCGTTGTTCATCGACAACCAGCAGCTGAGCAGCAAACCGTTCCGCGCGACGGACGTCGGCGGGAAGCTCTCGATCAAGCTCAAGACCAGCCTCCCAATGGACTTGGACCTGATCCACACCGGTAAATAACTGGTTTCTCGCGGGGTGAGTCTGGAATCCGTCAAATAGTGCGCACCCCACCAGGCTCGACAGGCGTAAATAATGGTGAGGTAAGATCGGACTCCTGTCGATGTAAGTCCTGTGAGGCGAAACTATGGTCACACCCATCCATCCGGTCCCATGGCGAGGCTGATCAGCACGCTGCTGCTCGGTTTGCTCTGCGCGACCGCCTCGGCCGACATCACGACCTACGGTTTCGATAAGGATGTCGAAAACGACGGGCGACCCGACAACTGGCGCAACATCACCGACAGGCCCAGGGAATACTGGCCCGACCCGCCGTCGGCCCGCCTGAAGAAGATCGAGGGACGTTCAACCGTGCGCCTGGTGTTCAGCCGCGGTAACAGAGGCATCGAGTACGACAAACCGATCGCGCTGGCTCGGGCGATGCGCAACGAGCTGACAGTCACGCTCAAGACACGTCGGCTGATCCGGGGCCGGGCCTGCCTGGAGGTGACGCTGCTCGATGCCCAGCGTCGGCCGCTCGAGGTACGCCGGACCCCCCTGATCCATCCGGAAAACTGGACCACACTGACCCTCTCGTTGACAAACCCCCCAAAGGGCGCCAGCCAGTTCCGTCTTCGCTGCCTGTTGCTGGGCAATGGCGACGTGCGCGGCGAGGCCTACTTCGACGCCATCCGGCTGACCCGCTCTCCGCGACGCATCCTGCACACCCCCTGGGCAACGGTCGGTCGCTTCCACACCGTGCGACGGATCTGGCCCAGCGGCGCCCCGGCGACGAACGTGCGCCTGGCGCTGAACCTGAGCGGCGCCAAACCGAGCAAGTACCGGCTCGTCGTCACGCTGCGGGATCAGAACAAACGGCTGCTCCAGGCCAGCGAGCCCTGGCATCTCAAGAGTAGCTACGGCGTGGGAACGCTGGATATCGCGCTGCGCGAGACCGGTTTCTACGTCGGACAGCTGCAGCTGATCGCGAGCAAGGACAAACGCGTGGTGCTGACGCATCCATTGGAGCTGGTGATCTACGACTCGCGCACCGCGCTGTTCTGGGGCAGGACCGGCCCCGTTGGTGTGGCGCTGCGAGATGACCGGTTTGCGCAGCGCTGGCCGGGGCTGGCCAGGCTGATGCTGCCCGGAAAATTTCGCCTGCCGATCGATCCGGCGCTCCAGCCGACGCCCTCGGAGGACGTGCTGGCGGCACTGGGTCAGCTGCGCGAGCAACACGTGCAAGTGATCGGCATGTTGCTCGGCAAGAACTTTGCATCCGGCCTGATCGGCGGTCGCAAGCCAGCGCTGGAGCAGCTGACCGCTGCGCTACGCAACTACGGCGGGCACATCACCACCTGGCAGCTCGGCAGTGACGCAGACGGCAAGGCCTGGCAACCGGCCGCAGCCCGCGCGCTGTTCCTCAAGCGCCTGCCGGCATTGCGACGCAAGGCCAAGGTCGCCGCCTCGTTCGGCCTGCCGGATACCGGAGGCGCCAGCTTCCAGGTCCAGTCCACGCCCGCGGGCCGCGCAGGTTCGGGCGACGTGGTGATTCTACCGGTGCCCGCGCGGCCTCTGGCCAGCATTGCCTCACGCAAGGCGCTGGCCCGTCTGGCCGTGAATCTGATCGAACGGCAGATCGACGGCATCGGCGCTGTGCTGATGCGCCGGCCGGGGACCGAGAGCTGGCTGGCCCACGACCGCGCCCACCCCGAGCTGCTGATCGCGCGCGCGGTCAACGGCTTCCTCGGCCCAGCCCCCCACCTGACGACGCTGGAAGGCTCGATCCGTGTCTTCCAGCACCGGGGCAAGACCGTGCTGGCGATCTGGAACGACACCAATAAAACACCGGTCCGGCTCTATCCGGGGCGAAAGGCCCAGGCCTGGGACCTGTTCGGCTCCCCGATCCCGCTCGGCGGCGAGGGCAACGAGACCACCAAGGCCCTGTTCCAGGTGATGGCGCAGGTCGGCAGCGAGCCCTACTTCGTCACCGGCGTGGACACCCCCTGGCTCAAGACCCAGCTCTCGACAAAGTTCGATCCCAGCCCGCTCAAATCTCGCCAAGGAAAACAGTCCGTCAGCCTGCAAGTGACCAACCACTTTTCGGACCGCCGGCGCTTCATCTTCTACTTGTACTTCCCGGACGGGTTCAAGAGTCCGCTGCTACCCCATTCGCTGGTGCTCGACGCCGGCCAGACGGGCAAGATCACGGTCCCGGTCGAAGTCGGTCCAGTGGCCTACACGGGCAAGGCGCGAGCCGAGATCTTCGGCTCCGTGATCAAGGGCAATCAAAACCGCGGCTTCAGTCGGTTCCTCGGCCTGAAGCTGACCAGCGGCATCGAGGTTCAGCTCGTTCGCAAGGGCGATGGGCTGCTGGTGACGATCATCAACAATACCGACCAGCTGCTCGACACCTCGACCGTGATCAACTTGCCCACAGGCCTGCGCAAGAGCTTCACCACCGTCGGCCTGGCCCCCAACTCCTCACGGAGCAAGGAGCTGCAGAACCTGAACGCCACCGGCCTGGTCGGCCAGGTGGTCGAGGTCAGCCTGCGCGAGTCCAGCACCGGGCGCTTCCTGCACGCCAAAGTCGTCGTCAAGTAGTAGGGTTTCCCTGGAGTAAACTGTCGGCGGTCCCGTAGACAGGGATGAAACCGGTGGATAAACCCCAAGTGACCCAGTGACCAAGTGACCAGACGGAAGCCCCCTGTGTCTGCACAAACAGCCGTCCGCAAGGACCCGAGTGACGACCAGCTGATCCAGCGCGCTCTGGATGGCGAGACCCAGGCCTTCCAGTTGCTGGTGGATCGCTATCTGGTCCGGATCCACCGCTACGTCTCGCGACTGATCGGCCCGACCTGGGCCGAGGACCTGACGCAAGAGGTATTCCTGCGCGCCTACGAACGGCGCGAGACCTTCCGTCGCAGCAGCGGCACGTTCGGCGGCTGGATCTACGGCATCGCGCGCAACCTCTCGATCGACTACCTGCGGCGCAAACGCCCGGTGGTCTCGATGGAGCTGCTGCGCAACGACGAGCAGGCACGCGGCCCCGCCTTCGAGGACCGGCGCGAGCCCGAGCCGTCGCGCAAGCTGGTGACCGAAGAAACCAATCAGGCCGTGGAGCGCGCCATCCGCGAGCTGCCGGAGCCGTACAAGACGACCTTCGTACTCTGTGTGCAGGAAGGGTTCAGCTACGAACAAGCCGCCGCCGTCGAGGGCTGTCCGGTGAAGACCATCAGCTCCCGGCTGGCCCGAGGACGGGCTCGCCTGCGCCATCAGATGGCGGCCTATGCGAGCGGCCTGGAGACCGAATGATGAGGACAAGCGCGTGAGTTGCAGCAAATTCGCAGCCCTGGTCCACGAGCTGGTGGACGATCGACTGCCCGCAAAACTGGCGCAAGAACTGCGCAGCCACGCGACCGAGTGTGACGTCTGCGCCAGGCTGCTCGACGCCGATCGCTGGCTGGTCGAGGCCGTCAACCACCTCGACGTCCCGCGACCTCCCTCCGGGCGCCTGGCCGCGCGCATCGCGCAGTCGCTCGAGGGGCTCGCCGCGCTCGAGCGGCGCGACCAGGTCTTTCCGGCTGCCGCGGCCCCCCGCCAGAACAACTGGGTGCGCTGGGTCGCGCTCGCCGCGCTGATCCTGCTCTCGGTCACCGTCGGCCTGATGCTGGGCCGTCAGTTCGATGGCGCGCCAGGCGCGCAGTCCCCGTCGATCAGCAAACAAGCAGAACCCGCGAAGGAGGATCGGGCAGCCAAGGACACACACCTGCCCAATACCTGGGCCCGCGTGGAAAGCCACATGAACTCGGCCCAGGCCCTGACGCAGCAGGTGCTGCAGCTGAAAAATCCGAAGCTCGCGCGGCCGATCCTCAGCGTCGAGTTGAAGCAGAGCAAGCTGAAGAAGTCGACGCCCGAGCTGCGCAGCCTGTTGCTGCAGACTCGCCCCGCGTCAGAGGGCTTCACCGTGTACCTGGCCAAGACCGACAAGCTGGTCCGCATCGTCGATCGCTGGGTTCACACCGATGACCAGCCGCTGCGAACAATCCAGGTCCAGCTACGCGCGGACGGGCTGCTCGAGCAGATCAGCAGCCTACGCCAGCAGGTGGACGTAGGCATGCAGGGCAGCAGCGCAAGGCGGATCACGGGCACCCGGCTGATCTACAGCAGCGACCCGATGTATGAAATGTACTTTCAGAGCCGAGCGCGAGTCTACAAGGGCCAGTACGCCCAGGCGCTGATCATCATCCAGGAGCTCGAACGCAAGTTCCCCGGCAACGCGCTACGCGGCAATACCCGTTACTGGAAGAAGGTCCTCAAGCAGAAGGGTCACTTCCGTATCGTTGCCGATGAGATCCGGATCGAGGGATCCGGAACACAGGGTTTCCAGCAAATCAAGCGGATCAGGCAATCCGCCAGGCTGGTGTTCGACGGGCGTACCTACAAGCTGCGCAACCCGCAACCGACAGTCCTGGCCTTTTATCAGCTCTGGGCCGCCGGCAAGCAACACGACCAGATCAAGCACTTCAAACTGCAGACTCAGAGCGGCCCGAGCCTGCGCGTCATCAGCTTGACTTTCAGAGCGACGGCGAAAGAGAACCCGCCGGTACTGGCCAGGTTCAACGAGCTGCAATCGGTCAGCGGTGTCTCTCGACGCAGCTTCCCGCGGCGGATGCAGCTCTTCGCGCTCGAGAAGGACTGCCCGCGCTACATGAGACCCGAAAAGCAAAACTAGTCCCAACAGGAGGAGAACGAGATGAAGCAGATGGTATTCGGCCTGGTGGCCCTGATGCTGGCCGCCACGGCCACGCCGGCCGCCGCCCAGGATGAGGACGTCGCGCGAGCGATCCTGCGCGAGCTGCGCATGTTACGCAAGGAGATCCAGGGGCTGCGCAAGGACCTGGCCCCCAGGGCGTCGAAGCTGTACTACCAGAAGGCGATGCAGCGCTACCAGAAGTTCAACAAGCAGCACAGCTACAACAAACTCGAGAAGGCCAGGACGCTCACGCTTCGCGGCAAGATGCTCGAGCGTCGCGGCAATCGGATCAGGTCCAAGGACAAGGTGATCATCATCGAGACCATCGGCCCCGACGGCAAGCGTATCCGCAAGCTGATGCGGACCGATCCCGCGAAGCGCACGCACAAGTTCCGCGTGCTGCTGCCGGACAACGGCAAGCGCAGCCTCAAGCTGTACGAGCTGCACAAGAAGGTGCGGCGCGTCAAGAAGCCCTCGACCCGCCCCTCACGCTGGCACCAGCGGAGCACCCCTCGCAAGGCAAGGAAGACGGCGCCGCGCCAGGATCGCGTGATCCAGCTGCTGCGTGAGCTGCTCGAGGAGATGAAGAAGGAGCGGCGCGGCAACAGGCGCCACGTCGAGTTCTTCTAGCCTCAACAGGCAAAACAGGACCGTACAAGGGCAGGCGATCCGCACGGGTCGTCTGCCCTTGCCTTTATGACACCGTGCGTTACTATCCGCGCCCATGGACAACAACGACCTGACAGCCTTGCGCCAGGACGCCCTGGCCATGGGCGGGCCGAAGCGGATCGAAGCCCAGCACGCCCACGGCAAGCTGACCGCGCGCGAGCGGCTCGACACTTTGCTCGACCCCGACAGCTTCGAGGAATACGGCCTGCTCGGACGCGGCATCATCCAGCCCGAGCGCACCCCCGCCGACGGCGTCGTCTGCGGCATCGGCCGGATCGACGGTCGCTCCGTCGCGCTGATCGCCTACGACTTCACCGTGCTCGCCGGCACCATCGGCGCCACGGGCGAGGCCAAGGCCACCCGCATCCGCGAACGGGCCCGCGTCGAGCGCTTGCCGCTGATCTGGCTGATCGACTCGGCCGGCGCGCGCGTCCAGGAAGTCGGCTCGACCGAAGCCTTCACCGCCTCGGGCGCGCTGTTCTACGAGCAGGTCGCGCTCAGCGGCGTCGTGCCGCAGGTCGCCGCCGTGATGGGACCCGGCGTCGCCGGCACCGCCTACATCCCTGCCCTGACCGACCTGGTGATCATGGTCAAGGGCACCAGCTCGCTGGCGCTCGGCGGCCCGCCGCTGGTCAAGGCGACCGTCGGCGAGGACATCAGCATGGAGGAGCTCGGCGGCTCCCGCGTGCACACCCGCGAGAGCGGCGTCGGCGATCTCGAGGCGCCCGACGACCCGACCTGCCTGCAGTGGGTCCGCCAGTACCTGTCCTATTTTCCCTCGCACCACAGCGAGGCGCCCCCGCGCGTCGAGTCGGTCGCGCCCGACGCCACGGGCCTCGACGACATCTTGCCCGAGGATCCACGGCGGGCCTACGACATGCGCGAAATCCTCCGCCGTATCGTCGATGCCGACAGCCTGTTCGAGATCAAACCCAAGTTCGCCCGCAACATCGTCGTCGCGCTGGCCCGCCTCGGGGGACAGCCGGTGGGCATCGTCGCCAGCCAGCCCAGCGTGCTCTCGGGTGCGATCGACAACGACGCCGCCGACAAGGCGACCCGCTTCGTCGAACTCTGCGACGCCTTCGGCATCCCGCTGGTCTTCTTTCAGGACGTGCCCGGCTTCCTGGTCGGCTCACGCGTCGAGAAGGCCGGCATCATTCGCCACGGCGCCAAGCTGCTGTTCGCGGTCAGCCGCGCCAACGTGCCCAAGTTGACCGTCATCGTGCGCAAGGCCTACGGCGCCGGCTACTACGTGATGTGCGGTCGCGCCTTCGGCTGCGACCTGCTGCTGGCCTGGCCGACCGCCGAGATCAGCCTGATGGGCGCCGAGGGTGTGGTCGAGATCGCCTTCCGCCGCGAGGTGGCCGAGAGCGAGAATCCCGAGGCGACCAAGGCGCACCTGCTGGCCAAGTTCAAGGACATGATCGACATCAAACGCGCCGCCGAGGCGAACCTGATCGATGACCTGATCGAGCCCGGCGAGACCCGCGAGCGCCTGATCAAGGGCCTGCAACGGATCTGCCGCAAACAGCCTCGACCGTCCGAGGGCAAGCACGGGGTACGCCCCGTATGAGCGTCGGCGCCCCCGTCATCATCAGCGCCGCGCTGACCGGCGTGGCCGCCAACCGCAAGCAGTGCCCGGCGATTCCCTACACCCCGGCCGAGATCGCCGCCGAGGCCGTCAGCGCCGCGCAGGCCGGCGCCGCGATCGTGCACATTCATGCCCGCGAGGATGACGGCCAGCCCTCCTGGCGCGTCGACGTCTTCGCGCGGATCGCCGAACTGATCCGCGCCGAGAGCGACGTGCTGCTCAACTTCTCGACCGGCGCAATCGGCCTGTCCGTCGAAGAACGGCTGGACCACATCACCCAGGTCCGCCCCGACATCGGCGCCCTCAACATGGGCTCGATGAACTACGCGATCTACGGCAAGAAGAGCCGCACCTTTCACCTCGACGCCGTCTTCGCCAACCCCTTCCGCGACATCATCGCCTTTCTCGAAGCGATGAACGGCGCCGGCGTGCGCCCGGAACTGGAGTGCTTCGACATCGGCCACGTCGCCTCGGTCGCGCCGCTGCTGGATCTGGGGCACCTCCGCCCACCGCTACAGTTCAGCCTGATCCACGGCGTGCTCGGTGGCACCCCGGCAACCGTCGACGGCCTGGTCGCGATGGTGCGCACCCTGCCGCCGGGGGCGAACTGGCAAGCCATCGCGGTGCGCCTCGAACAGTGGCCGATCCTGGCCGCCGCCCTGGCGCTGGGTGGGCACGTGCGCGTCGGCCTGGAGGACAACTACCACCTGGCCCGCGGCGAAGTGGCCGACTCCAACGCCGCGCTGGTGGAGAAAGCCGTGCGCATGGCCAGCGACATCGGCCGCCCCGTCGCGACCGTCGCCGAAACTCGTGAGATTTTGAAACTGGGGTAGTCGGATTGATATGATGGCGGAAAGGGAGAAACATCGATGAGACCCCAACTCCACCCGGCCTGCCTGGCGCTGGTGATCTGGCTCGCCTGCATCCCAGTGATCTCGGACGAGCAGCCCGACCGGGTGCCGCTGTTGATCGTCAAGGACGCCAAGCAGAAGCAACCGAAGCTGCGGCGGCTACGCACCCGATTCTACGACCTGCACACCGATTTGCCCGACAAGCTGGCGCGCCTGGTGGGTAACCACATGGACCGGGTGCATGTCGAATATCAGCGCCGTTTCCGCGGCTTTCCGGTCAAGCAGAAGCTCTACCAGCCGCTGCACTTCTACCGCACCAAGGCCGGATTCTACAGCTACCTTCAGAGCATGGGTATCGACGGCAGAGGCAGCGCGGGCATGTGGTTCCTCAACAAGCGGGGCTCGGCGCTGTGTTCGTTCCTGGGCAACAACCGGATCGACGACGTGATGAGCACGCTGCGCCACGAGGGCTTCCATCAGTTTGGCTGGCTGCGGCTGGGCGATACGCTGCCAATGTGGGCCGACGAAGGACTCGGAGAATATTTTGGCGATGCGATCCTGGTTCGCAACCGTCTGCGGGCCGGCCGGGTCGACCCCGAGCGTCTCGCCCGGCTACAGAAGTTGATCAAGAAGGGCAGTTCGTTCAGCCTGCGCGAGCTGCTCAACATGCAGACCCGGCGCTGGAACCAGCACGACGCCGCCGGCAAGGGGCAACTGCTCTACGACCAATCGTGGGCCGTCGTGCACTTCCTGGTGCAGGGCAGCAAGCGCTACCAGGCAGCCTTCGTGCGCTATCTGCAGCAGCTGGCCCAGGGAAAAGAGGCCGAAGCCGCCTACGTCGCCGCCTTTGGCACCAAGGACTACAGCCTCTTCGAACGCCACTGGAAGACGTTCATGCTGGCGCTGAAGCCCGATCAGGTGCTGATCGCCAAGCGCCGGCTGGAGTTTCTGGCCGACGGCATGTTGCACCTGATCAAGAAGCGCAAGCCGATCTCCTCGCTCTCGCAGATGCAGAAGGCGCTGAAGAAACTGGACTTCGTACTGGTCCAGACCATCGCGCCCGGGGTCAAGATGGAGTGGTCCTCTCACAACGACTTCCAGTTCGAAGCCCCTGGAAAAGGCAGCATCGCGCTGATCCCCTCGAAGGACTGGCGCAACCCGCCTGGGGTGCTGATCAAGGGTCTCAAGCACAGGGTCATGCTGGACTGGATGCGCAGAACCGACGGCAGACTGATCGCCAACGTGCACTTCAAATAGCCGTGAACTACCACTCGTCGCTCGCCCTCACGCTGCCGCTGGTCTATTTCGCCATCTCCTGTGGCATGTATGGCGCGCTCTACACGGGCAAGGCGCTGGGGCTGCTCGATGAGACACGCCTGCGGGATCACCGCGCGAGCTGCGCGCTGATCAACCTGATCAGCGCCCCGTTCAGCCTGTTCGCCTGGCTGGTGCTGGTGCTGCGACGGGTCATCACGCGGGAAGCAATCTTCGACGAAGTAGCGCCCGGCATCTACCTCGGCGCGCTGCCCTTGCCCTGGGACCGCGGACGCTATCGCGAGGTATCGGTCGCCTCGGTGGTCAACCTGTGCTTCGAGTTTCCCGCGCCGATGGGCTATCCAGCAGGGGTTGCGGTGCACTACCTGCCCACGCTGGACTCCACGCCTCCCGAGGCCGTTGCCTTTGCCCAGGCCGTCGACTGGGCCGAGGCGCAGGTCCGCGACGGTCAGGGCTTGCTGGTCCACTGCGCCGCCGGACACGGGCGCAGCACGACCCTGGTGGCCGCCCTGTTGATCCGGCTGGGACAGTTCGAAACGCTCGAGACCTGCCGCGACCATCTACGCTCCGTGCGACCCGGAATCTACCTCACCCGCGCGCAGTGGCGGTTGCTGGAAGCCTGGATACAATAGCGCCATGCAAACGATCAAGGACACATTTGACGCACTCGGCTTGGAGCTGGGCGGCACCGTCTCCGGCAGCAGCGAAACCAACACTCCCTCGGGCTCCTCGCTGGTGTCGATCGACCCCAGCACCGGTGAAACCCTCGGCCTGGTCACCCAGGCTTCGGCCGACGATTACGAGACGGTGATGACCGCCGCCAGCGCGGCCTTCCCGAGCTGGCGCATGCTGCCCGCGCCGGCGCGGGGCGAGATCGTGCGCCAGCTGGGCAACGCGATGCGCGAGCTCAAGGAGCCGCTCGGCCGGCTGATCTCGATCGAAATGGGCAAGATCGAAGCGGAAGGGCTGGGCGAGGTGCAAGAAGCGATCGACATCGCCGACTTCGCCGTCGGCCTGTCACGCCAGCTCTACGGCAAGACGATGCACAGCGAACGGCCGCAGCACCGGATGTACGAGCAGTGGCATCCGCTCGGCGTGGTCGGCATCATCACCGCCTTCAATTTTCCGCTCGCCGTCTGGGCCTGGAACGCGATGATCGCAGCCGTCTGCGGCGATACGATGGTCTGGAAACCGTCGGAGGCCACGCCGCTGATCGCCGTCGCGATGCAGAAGATCTGCGACCGTGTGCTGAGCGATGCCGGCCATGCCGGCGTGATGGGCCTGACGATCGGCGAGCGGGTGGAAGTCGGCGAGCGCATGGTCGCCGACCCGCGCATCCCGCTGATCTCGGCCACCGGCAGCTGCCGCATGGGACGCGAGGTGGGTGCCGTCGTCGCCTGCCGCTTCGGCCGCAGCCTGCTAGAACTCGGCGGCAACAACGCGCTGGTCGTCGCCGAGGATGCCAACCTGGACCTGGCGCTACCGGCCGTGCTGTTTGGCTCGGTCGGCACCGCCGGCCAACGCTGCACCACCACCCGGCGCCTCTACCTGCACGAGAGCATCAAAGAGGCATTCCTGGCCAAGCTGATCCCCGCCTATCGCAAGGTGAAGATCGGCAACCCGCTCGAGCCGGGCACGCTGATGGGGCCGCTGATCTCCCAAGCCGCAGTCGACCAGTTCGAGCAGGCGGTCGTCACCGTCACCGAACAAGGTGGCAAGATCCTGGTCGGCGGCGGCCGGCCCGAAAACGCCGGCAGCGGCTTCTTCGTCGAGCCCACCATCGCCGAGGTGCCCCACGACATGCCGCTGCTGCAGCAGGAGACCTTCGCCCCGCTGCTCTACGTGATCGGCTTCGAGACCCTGGACCAGGTCATCGGCTGGCACAACGACGTGCCCCAGGGACTCTCCTCCGCGATCTTCACCTCCAACCAGCAGACCGCCGAGATCTTCCTCTCCCACCGCGGCTCCGACTGCGGCATCGCCAACGTCAACCTCGGCACCTCCGGCGCCGAGATCGGCGGCGCATTCGGCGGCGAGAAAGACACCGGCGGCGGCCGCGAAGCAGGCTCGGACTCCTGGCAGCAGTACATGCGACGCCAAACCTGCACCATCAACTGGGGAGACGCACTGCCGCTGGCCCAGGGGTTGGAGTTCGGCTAGCCGCTCGTTCTCGCCACCAACAATGGGAGGGCGAGGCTCCCGCCGAGCCGAGAATGAGGAAGATCTTGTGCAGCGGCTCGGCAGGAGCCTCGCCCTCCCTTTGTCGTTCGCCAGCCTACCAGCGATGATACGCCGGGTGCCCCTCGCGCACCGCAACGAACAACCCGGTACAGGTGGCGGTCAGCTTGCCCCCCGCCTCCAGCGTCGCCTCGATCTCCGCGCGGTCGCCTTCCACCGAGACCACTCGCGCGCGCAGTTGCACCAACCCGTCTGTCGGCGTCGGACGCTTGAGCTTGATCGCGTACTCGGCGGTCACGGTGCAGGGCGGACTGTCGAGACCCTGCGACTGCATCAGCTGATAGGCGGCGGTCCAGTTGCTGTGGCAGTCGAGCAGGGTGCCGATGATGCCGCCGCAAAGCACGTTCTCGAACGCCTCGTGATGTTTCGCCGGCATCCACTCGGCGACCACCAGCTCACCATCGAGCAGGCTCTTGAGCTGCAGCCCTTGCGGATTCGAGGGACCACAACCGAAGCAGGCGTTGGCCGGCGCATACCGATCTTGCAGACTCTGTGTCATGACGGCTTTCTACCCAGAAAGAAGAAGAAGAACAGGTTCTTGTCGAAGGTCAGGGTCTCGAGCGGCGCCTGTCGAATCGCCTGCTCGATCGCCGCGAAGTCCGCGAAGTAAGCCAGCATCCGCGGCCGCTCCTCGATCAACTGGCGCCGCATCTCACGCAGGTATGCAGTGGGCGCCAGTCCCGCGACGATCAGCCGCATCGCCATACGCAACGCCAACCCGTTGTGAAAGTCGATCAGCGCCAGGTGCCCCCCGGGCTGCAGCACGCGCTGCGCCTCGCTGAGGAATCGGCCGATCTCGGCGGTGTCCGCCAGATGGTGCAACGAGTGAAAGCAGCAGACCAGCCGCAACGAGCGATCCGCGAAGGGCAGCGCATCCGCCGAGGCGCGCAGGTAGCGAAAGCGTTCAGGATGGCCCGTCAGCGGACGGTCGTGCAGGTCGACACCAACCAGCCCCCGATAGCCGTCCGCATGCAGCAGGTCGAGCGCGACGCCGAAACCGCAGCCCACATCGACCGCGGGTCCCTCGCAGAGCGCCGTGCGCGGCAAGCGCAAGCGCGCCATCTTCTTGCGCAGCTGTCCCGCGCGCCGGGCGATCGCGGCGGGCGCGCCGTAATCGTCGTACCAGGCCTCGCTCTCGCGCATTTAGGACCGGTCGGGCCGCATCGCGCGCGCCACCTTGCCCTGCGGCGGACGCCCCAGCGCATCGCAGATGTACCAGCCGGCCGCGATCAGCGCCTCGAGGTCGATGCCGGTCTCGATGCCCAGGCCATCGAGCATGTAGACCACGTTCTCGCTGGCGACGTTGCCGCTCGCACCCTTGGCGTAGGGACACCCACCCAGACCCGCGACGGAGGCGTCGATCACTGAAATTCCGAGCTGCAGCACGGCCAGCAAGTTGGCCAGCGCCTGTCCGTAGGTGTCATGAAAGTGAACGGCGAGCTGCGCGATCGGCACCCGCTCGGCGACGGTCTCGACCATGCGCGCGGCTGCCAGCGCGGTGCCCACCCCGATCGTATCGCCGAGCGAAATTCCCTGGCAGCCCAGCGCGATCAGGCGCTCGGCAACCCGCGCGACGGCCGCTGGCGGCACCGCGCCTTCATAGGGGCAGCCCAGCACACAAGACACGTACCCGCGCACGCGCAGCCCGCGCTGCAGCGCCAGTTCGACCACCGGCTCGAGCCGTTCGAAGCTCTCGTCGACCCCGCAGTTGATGTTCTTGCGGTTGAAGGTTTCGGAGGCCGCGGTGAAGACGGCGATCTCCTGCACGCCGCTTTCGAGCGCGGTTTCGAGGCCACGCATGTTGGGCACCAGCACCGGATAACGTACGCCGGGTCGACGCGCGAGCGTCTTCATCAGCTCGGCGTGGTCGGCCATCTGGGGCACCCACCTGGGTGAGACGAAGCTGGTGCTCTCGATCACCCGAACGCCAGCGGCGCCCAGCCGATCGATCAGGCCCAGCTTGATTTCCAGCGGCACCAGCTCGGGCTCGTTCTGCAGCCCATCGCGCGGCGAAACCTCCACCAGCTCGACCCGCTCCGGTAACCCCACCGTCAGCCGGCCTGCAGGTCCACGAGCACCGCACCCTCCTCCACCTGGTCGCCGACGGCGTAGAACACCGCGGCCACCTCGCCATCCGACGGCGCCACGATCGTCTGCTCCATCTTCATCGCCTCGAGCACCAGCAGGGGGTCGCCTTGCACGACACGATCGCCGCTGCTGACCATCACCTGGATCACCTTGCCGGGCATCGGCGCGGTCAACCCGCCACCGCCCAGATCGGCGCCATGATCGATCAGCAACGGATCGCAGATGGTCAGCCGACAGCTCGCGCCGTCAAGGAACAGCGTCAGCTGGTTGCCGTCCAGCACGGTCGTGGCGCGCAACGGCTGCCCGTCGATCCAGGCCCGCAGCTCACGACCGCGCAGCTGTCCCGAGATCTCCACGTCGCCGACCTGGTAGCGCCCGGGACCCAGCGTACGCACCCGGATGTCCGCTTGCTCGAACTCCAGCGTCCGCACGCACGATTCGTTGAGCCGGAACCCCTCGGACAGCCCCCAGGGCGAATGGGGATCGCTGCTGCCGGCCTGCGCCCGCCGGTTTGTGGCGGCGCTATCGCACATCAGCGCCAGCGCGGCCAGCGCGAGCTCACATTCATCCGGCGGCGTCGGCGCCAGCAGCGTGTCCTCGTGGCGCTGGATGAAACCGGTGTCGATCTCGCCCGCCGAGAAGGCGGGCAGCTCCGCCACCGCGAGCAGAAACGCCACGTTGGTCACCAGGCCGGCGATCTGACAGGACTGCAGCGCCTGCTGCAAGCGCAGGATCGCGCTCTCTCGATCGAGGTCCCAGACAATCAGCTTTGCCAGCATCGGGTCGAAGTGGATCGTCACCCGATCGCCCTCTCGCACCCCGGTGTCGATCCGGACATGCTCGGATTCCTCCGGCCAGCGCAGGTGGTGCAGCGCGCCAATCGCCGGCAGAAAATCGCGCTGGGGATCCTCGGCATAGATCCGCACCTCGATCGAATGCCCCTCCTGCTCGATGTCCTCCTGCCGCATCGGGAACTCGCAGCCGGCCGCCACGTCCAGCTGCCAGGCCACCAGATCGACGCCGAGCACCATCTCGGTCACCGGATGCTCCACCTGTAGCCGCGTATTCATCTCCATGAAGAAGAAGGCGCCGCTGGCGTCGAGGATGAACTCGACGGTGCCGGCGTTCTGATAGCCGACCGCCCTGGCCGCGTCCACGGCCGCCTGACAGATCTGCGCGCGCAGCGCATCGTCGAGCCCTGGCGCCGGCGACTCCTCGACCACCTTCTGGTAGCGACGCTGGATCGAACATTCGCGCTCGAACAGATGCACGACATTGCCGTGCTGATCGGCGAAGACCTGGACCTCGATGTGGCGCGGACTGAGGATGTACTTCTCGACCAGCATCCGGTCGTCGCCGAACGCCTTCAGTGACTCGCGCCGGGCCGCCTCGAGCGCGGCCTCGAGCGCCTCGGGCGCATCGACCCGCCGCATGCCCTTGCCACCACCGCCGGACGACGCCTTGAGCAAGACCGGATAACCGATCGCCTCGGCCTCCGACTGAAAGCGCGCCAGCGTCTGTTCCTCGCCGTAGTAGCCCGGCACCACGGGCACGCCCGCCGCCTCCATGATGCCCTTGGCGGCCGCCTTGGTCCCCATCGACTCGAGCGCCGCGACCGGCGGCCCGACGAAGATCAATCCAGCCTCCGCGCAGGCCGTGGCGAAGCCCGCATTCTCGGCCAGAAAACCATACCCGGGATGGATCGCCTGCGCCCCGCTGGCCTCGGCCGCGGCCAGAATCTCGGCGCCGTCGAGATAGCTGCCGATCGGCAGCGCGATGTCCGCGCTCTCCACGTGCAGCGCATCCTTGTCCGCGGGTTCGAAGACAGCGACCGTGCGCAGACCCAGCTCGTCGGCGGTCCGCATGATCCGGCAGGCGATCTCGCCGCGATTGGCGATCAACAGTGTATCGAACACTAGTGCCCCTCTCCTCGCCAGCTCGGGCTGCGTTTCTCGAGAAAGGCCGTCAGACCCTCGCGGCC
>CAZMLI010000014.1:0-2921 GCA_964566865.1 uncultured Planctomycetota bacterium | reverse complement strand
CTGATCACGGCCGGGATCAGTCCCAGCCGCACCTCCGAGAGGCTGAACTTGGCCCGCTCGGTGGCCAGCGCAATGTCGCAAGCCGCCACCAGGCCCACACCCCCACCGAAGACCGCCCCATCGATCAACGCGACGGTCGGCTTGGGCATCCGGTAGAGCCGCTCGAGCATCCGGCCGAGCGTCATCGCGTCGGCCAGGTTCTCCTCGTCCGAATAGTCGGCCGCCTTGCGCATCCAGTTCAGATCGGCGCCGGCCGAGAAGCTCTTGCCGTTGGCGCCGAGCATCAGCAGCCGCACCGCCGGATCGTCCGCGGCGCGCAGCAGCGTCTCGTCGAGCAGGGAGATCAACGCATCGTCGAACGCGTTGTGCACCTCGGGCCGGTTGAGCGTCAACCGAGCCACGCCGCCTTTCACTTCATAGAGCAGTCCGCTCATCACTACATCCTGAACAAGCCGAAGTTGGTGCTGCTAATTGGCGCATTGAGCGCCGCCGACAGGCCCAGACCGAGCACCGTCCGGGTATCTCGTGGATCGATGATACCGTCGTCCCACAGCCGCGCGCTGGCGTAGTAGGGATGGCCCTCGGTCTCATATTGCTGGCGGATCGGCCCCTTGAAGCGCTCCTCCTCCTCGGCGCTCCAGCTTCCGCCCTTGCGTTCGATGCCGTCCCGCTTGATCGTGGCGAGCACGCTGGCCGCCTGCTCGCCGCCCATCACCGAGATCCGCGCGTTGGGCCACATCCAGAGCAGGCGCGGCTCGTAGGCGCGCCCGCACATGCCATAGTTGCCGGCGCCGAAGCTGCCGCCGATGATCATGGTGAACTTCGGCACCTGCGCGCAGGCCACGGCGGTGACCATCTTCGCGCCGTCCTTGGCGATGCCTCCGGCCTCGTACTTGCGGCCGACCATGAAACCGGCGATGTTCTGCAGGAAAATCAGCGGGATGCCGCGCTGGCAACAGAGCTCGATGAAGTGCGCCCCCTTGAGGGCCGACTCGGAAAAGAGAATGCCATTGTTGGCCACGATGCCGACCGGATAGCCCATCAGATGGGCGAAGCCGCAGACCAGCGTCGTGCCGTAGAGCTGCTTGAACTCGGCCAGCTCGCTGCCGTCGACCACCCGGGCGATCACCTCGCGCACGTCGTACGGTTTGCGGGTGTCGGTCGGGATCACGCCGTCCAGTTCGCTCGGATCGTAGAGCGGCGGACGCGGTTCGCGCAGCTCGAGATCCACGCGCTTGACCTGGTTGATGTGACTGACAATGCGTCGCGCGATTGCCAGCGCATGGGTATCGTCGACCGCGTAGTGATCGGTCACGCCCGAGACCCGGGCGTGCACCTCGGCGCCGCCGAGGTCCTCGGCGTTGACCACCTCGCCGGTGGCCGCCTTGACCAGCGGCGGCCCCGCGAGAAAGATCGTGCCCTGTTCCTTGACGATCACGCTCTCGTCGCTCATCGCCCGCACGTAGGCGCCGCCCGCGGTGCAGGAGCCCATCACCACTGAGATCTGTGGAATGCCGGCGCCAGACATCATCGCCTGGTTGTAAAAGATCCGGCCGAAGTGCTCCTTGTCCGGAAAGACCTCGTCCTGGTTCGGCAGGTTCGCCCCGCCGGAATCGACCAGGTAGATGCAGGGCAAGCGGTTCTGTTGCGCGATCTCCTGAGCGCGCAGGTGCTTCTTGACCGTCATCGGATAGTAGGTCCCGCCCTTGACCGTGGCGTCGTTGATCACGATCAGGCACTCGCGGCCAGAGACCCGGCCGATGCCGGTGATCAATCCGGCGCAGGGAACCGCGTCCTCGTACATCCCGTGCGCCGCGAGCTGCGAGAGCTCGAGAAAGGCCGTGCCAGGATCCAGCAGCAGCGCCAGCCGCTCCCGCGGAAGCAGCTTCCCGCGGTCCAGGTGCCGTTGTCGCGAGCGCTCCGGACCACCCAGCGTGACGCGCTGCACCACGTTCTGCAGGTCCTCGCGCAGCGCCTGCATCTGCGCCGCATTCGCGGCAAACTCGGGGGACTGCACGTTGAGCAGGCTTTTGATCGCTGTCATGTAGAGAGCGTCCTAGGTGCAGACCAGGGTTTTGTCAAGCCAGTCCGCCAGTCGGCGCCAGGTCGGGCGGCTCTGCTCACTGGTGACCAGCGACATGTGTCCGCCGGGCACCGTCCAGAGTTCCAGCCGGCCCGCCGGCAGAAAACCGCCGAGCTGCCGCACGTATTCGGACGGGGCCAGCAGGCGGTCCTGCTCGCCCGCGATCAACAGCACCGGACAGCGCACGCGACCCAGCCCCGCCAGCAGGTTCTCTCCCGACGGCGTCTCGATCCGGTCGCGCCGGGCGGCGGTCAGCACGTCACGGACGAAGCCGAGGCTGACGTTCGCCGGCCCCAAGCGTAAGCCCCGCGCCGGGAAATACCCCAGCGGCTTGCTGATCAGTCCCCAGGCCTCGAGCAACAGCCGCTTGATCAACCAGCGCAGGCGACTCGGCTCGAATTGCGGCAGCCAGAAGCTCGCGGCCACTCCGACGAAGGCGTCGACCGGCAGCTCGGGATCGCGACCGAGCATCATCATCCCGCCGTGCGCGGTGAGGCTGTGACCCAGGACTGCGAGCGGCAGCTCCGGATGACGTTCGCGCAGGCTCCGCACCGCCGCGGGCAGGTCCTTGTCGTAGATGTCGTGATAGGTCCAGGCCGATCGCGGGCTCAATCCGTGGCCGCGAATGTCCAGCCGGTAGACCTGATAGCCCCGCTCCGCGAGCAGGCTTGCCAGCCCGCTGCCAGCCGGCCGATCGAGCGACCGGCTGTCCGCCATCATCGCATGGCTCAACAGCAGGACCCCTCGCGCGGGGCCCGTCGGCGGATGGTGCTCGCAGCCCAGTTGCAGGCCGTCGACACTCGCGATCCGCAGGACCATCAGCCAGCCAGCTCCAGCA
>CAZMLI010000013.1:0-25655 GCA_964566865.1 uncultured Planctomycetota bacterium | reverse complement strand
TCCGCGAGTGACGGGATGCCCCGCTTCATCTCCTGCATGAACTGCTGCCAGTCGCGCATGATCCGCGGCGGGCGGCCGACCAGCATCCGAAACAGCACGGCCCCGACACCGTAGACATCGGAGCGCAGATCGGCGTTCTTGGCCCGCTCGATCTGCTCGGGCGCCATGTAGCCGGGCGTGCCAAATCCCTCCCCGGGGGTGGTGATCCCGCCCTTCTTGCCGGTTTCGCCCAGCTGCTTGCCCAGCCCGAAGTCGATGACCTTGACCCCGAGCTTCTTGTTCCTGACCCGAATGAACAGATTGCGCGGGTTGATGTCGCGGTGAATGATGCCCTGCTCCGCCGCGCACCCCAGTCCTTCGACGAGCTGAGCGGCGATCCGCAGTGATACGGAGAGGCTCAACTCGCCGCGCCTCTGCAGCAACATGTGCAATGTTCTGCCGCCGAGATACTCGCAGATCATGTACAGCACGCCGTTCTTCTCTCCGCTCTCGAACACCCGCATGATCCGTGGATGGTCCAGTTGTTTCAGCAAGACGGACTCGCGACGAAAGCGCTCAATCGCCTCCTCGGTCATGGACGACAGATTGGCGGACACCTTGACGGCAACAACTCCGTCATCGTCGAGCCGCCGGGCCTGGAACACCTCGCTGGTGGAGCCTTCGCCGATCGAATGCATGATCCGACAATCACCGAAGATGCTCCCCACGTGTGGCGAGATCGACTGGAAGTAACCGGTCGCATAGCCGTCCGCTGCTTCGCTGAATGCCGGATCGCCATGCAGCGAATCCTCGAGGTCCTCCTCGCGAGTGACGTCACCGAACAGCGGTGATTCCTCGTCGTGGATCGTCAGGTGTAGGTGAAACGGACCGATCAGCAGGATGTCGCCGGGCGCCAGTACCCGCGAGCCATTGACCGGCTCGCCGTTGACGATCGTCGAATTGCTGGATTGATCGTTGAGCTCTAGCAGTCCATTCCGGTTGGTCAACGTGCAGTGACAACGTGACACGTTGGCCTTGGGCAACCAGACCTCGACCGGCTGCTTGCGGCCGACGGTCATGTCTTGCTCATGCTCGAGCTGGCCACTAAAAACCCTGCCACGGGCCGGCCCCTTGACGATTTCTAGTTGAATCGAGAGCTTCAGCACTGATTCCGATCCGACATGGGCCTCGCACCCTGCGTGTCAACGGGACTGGGGCGGCTGGCTGGGTTCATTGAAACAACGCCTGACTGTCCACCAAGCTCGCCTTCTCGGTTTCATCGTAATAATCGCGCCGCTGGTTGGGCTCCAGCCCGTGGGCGATTTGATCGACGATCTCACGCGCCTGGCCGTACAGCCGCCCGGCACGCTCGGCATCCCGCTTGCGAAAGATCCGTGCCCCGATGAAGTACAGTCGCCACAACTTATGCGGCATCGTCAGCAGCTCGAGGGCCTGCTCGGCCTCTGCATAGATCTGCTCCAGCTCGGAGTCATCCTCGGTTTCTTCGTCCAGCAAGATCTGCATCAGTAGCTGGCGCACGTCCACCAGCAACTCCCCGAACTGCTTGTCCTGGCAGGAGAATTCGAGGCCCCGGATCAGTGTATGGGCTTCCTTCATGGCGCCGCGATCGAGCAATCCCTGGGCTCGATAGTAGCAAGCTCGGCACCATAGATCCCAGGTGTCGGCGTTGGAGAACAGTTTTTCCGCCCGGCGAAACTGCTCGTCCGCTCGCTCCGGCCGCAGACGAAGCAATGCCAGGCGACCGGTGAGCAGCGCCAGCTTTCCCCGCTGGACCGGGTGCTGTTCCGCGAACAGGTCGAGTGCGCGCGCGACGGTCCGTTCGATCTCGCCGGCCGCATCCAGTTCGAACCAGATCTCGCAATGCAGCTCCCAGACCGGAAGCAACGCGTGATCGTCACCGATTCGTTGATGCATCAACGAGGCGCTCCGCAGGTGTTCCTGCGCCTGCGCGATCGATCCTCGCCGATAGCTCAACTGGGCCAGCGCGGTATGATTTGCTGCCGCACCTAGCAAGCCGCCGTCCCGAATAGACAGCTCCAGCGCGCGCTGGTGGTGGGCCTCCGCTTGCGCCGCATCCCCCTGCTTCCGGGCCAGGCTACCCAGCCCCGTGTAAACACGAATCAGCTCGTCCGTCTTCTTGTGCGGCTGCGGCAAGACGTCCATGAACAGCGCCAGCGACGGCTGAAGCTGACTCTGACGGCTCAGGCATTCGGCCAGCTGGATCGTCATTCCGGTGCGCAACCCGAGGTCCCGCTGTCCCACCTTTTCGAGCAGCCGCAGCAGGGTCTCGCTGTCGGGCGTCTCGGGCAGTTGCTGCTGCTCATCGAGTACCTCCAGCCTGCGGAAGGCCTGGGTCAACCGCGCGAGGCTGCCCAGACAATCTTCCAGAACCAGCAAGGCCCTGGCCTGGTCCAGATCTAGATGCCCCTTGAGCACGGCATCATCGATCTCGCTGACTTCTACTTCAGCCCGGTCCAGCACCTTCTGCGCCTCCAGCGGCCTTCCGAGCGACAAGAGCGCGCTGCATTGCTGGCGCAGGATTCGCACCATCTGGCGTTCCGACCCCCGACCGACCCGGTCCTCCCACTCCCGAAGACGCTCCAGGCAACCCTCGTGATCTCCGGTGCGCCAGAGGGACTTCAACCAGCCGAGACGAATCTCCACCTCCTCCTCCACGGAGAAGCAATAATGTGCGACCCCCGCGGCAGCGAGCTTGAAGTTCGCGCAGGCCTTCGCGAACTGCTCGGACACCAATGCCTCGCGGGCTGCTTTCAGCGCATGCAGGGCAGCCTGGGCCGGTTCCCCGGCATCCGACCAGTGGCTGGCAATACTCGCGGCCGGCCTGTCCGGCCAGGCCTCGAGGGTGGCGGCGATCTGTTGATGCAGCCGACGCCGCTGCGGCCTGGCGATGCGAGCAGCCAGGGCCTCTCCGAAGAGCGGGTGGACGAAGCACCAGCTCTGACCCACTTCGCTGCTGGACTCGGGCCGGATCAACAGCACCCGCTCGACCTCGTCGAGCGCGGCGAGCACCGACGCTTCGCTCACATCATTGATCGCGCAGAGCAGCTTGAGTTCGAACGGGTTGCCCACCAGCGAGGCGGTCTGCAACAGCTTGCGCACGCCGACGTCGAGCTGTCTGACCCGCTCCTCGACCAGCTCCTGCACCTCGACGGGGACCTCGAGCAAGCCGGTTCGCATCCGGTCGATCGCCTCGTCCGCCTTGGCACCGGTCAACAGGCCAACCACCAGCGCCCGGGTGAAGAACGGGTTGCCGTGCGCCCGGGCCATCACGCTTGCCGAGAAGGCATACGGCACGTCGTCCCGAGACAGCAGACCGCAGATGAACTGATGCGTGTCCTCGTCGCAGAGCGGCGCGGGCTCGATCTCGAGGGCGAGGCGACCGTCGTCGCGTAGCCCGTCCAGCGTTTGCTGGAGCTTCGACGGGCCGTCGCTGGCGGGCACCAGCGGCAGACGAACGCAGAGCAGGAACATGATCGGCACGTCATCGAGCGCGCCCGCCAGCTGCGCGATGGCAGCCAGCGTGTCTTCATCGGCACCCGCCAGATCTTCGAAGTGCAGCACCAGCGGACGCACCCGCGCGGCCAGTCGCAGAAACTCCCCGAGCGCGTCGAAACGCCGGAACTTCTGCTGGCCGTCGAACTGTTGCGTCATCGCGCTCGCACCGTCGAAACGCGCACTGAACTCCGGGTGGAAGTGGATCAGTTCACACTGAACCTGTGACGACAGTTCGCGCTCCCAACCGCTTCTGGCCTGGTCCAGTTCGAAGATCAGCACACGGACCATCTCCAGCCAAGGCTGGTATGGCACATCCTCCCTGCTACAGACACCTGTCGGAGAGCTGGCCTCCCTGCGCCTCAACTCGATCTGGAACTCTGAAACCAGCCGGGTCTTGCCCGACCCGGCCTCGCCGCTGATCAGGACCGTTTGCGCGCCCTGCTCGAGCATCTTCTCGAAGACGTTGTAGAGCCGCTCGAGGTTGCCCTCGTTGCCCAGATGTTGCGGGACATAGTAGATCACCTCATCGACCAGAATGATCGTGGTGCTGGTGATCCACAGCTCACTTTCTCCCTTGGCGCGCATCAGCTCGGTCAGGAATGACTTGGCGCTCGAGGGGCGATGCTGACGATCCTTCGCCAGCAACCGGAGGCACAGCCGCTGCAACGCCGCCGGCACGTGGGGCGCGAGCTCGCACGGCGGGAGTGGCTCCTCCTCGATAATCCGCATCATGATGCGGTACATGTTCTTCGCGCTGAATGGTCGCTGGCCGGTGAGCAGTTCATAGAGGATCACGCCCAGCGCGTAGAGATCCGCCCGCGGATCGATCTCCCTGCTGTTGATCTGCTCGGGCGCCAGGTAAGGCACGGTGCCCATCACCGGACAGTCGATGGTCAGGGTCTGTGCCTGAAGGTCCTTGATCAGACCGAAGTCCATCACACGTATCCCGCCATCCGCGTCGAACATCAGGTTGCCCGGTTTGAGATCCCGGTGCACGATGCCCAGGTTGTGCATGTAGTGCACCGCGTCGAGCAACTCCTCGAAGATGGCATAGATCTGGTTCAGGTGGTTTCCGTACTCGGCGACGCTCATTCGCGGCGGGTCGGAGTCCTTGAATTTTTCCTGGAGAGTCTGGCCCTTGAGCAGCTCCATCGAAAACAGCGTCCAGCCGCGCCACTCGCCGAAGCGATAGACGCTGAGCACATGCGGGTGCGAGCGCAGCCGGCGCAGGGACTCGAATTCCCTTTCGAACCGGGCGGGGTTGAAGCCGGCCAGCTCCCCCCGTTCCTTGAGGATCTTGATCGCGTACTCCTGGCCGTCGTGCTGACTGGTCGCCCGACAGATCCAGGACCATGCGCCCTGGCCGATGTATTCCTCGAGCTGGTATTCATCGAGTACCAGCACTCCGAGGTCCGGCATCTGTCGAGTCATCAGGGGTGCATCGTCCGGGTCATTGGTCCTTGTCCAGGATCCGCACCAACGGCTCCCAGCTGATGACTTTCCGTCTACCAGGTGTCAGACGCAGCTGGAGTTTCTTGCCCGACCGCTCCACCTGCAGCGTCAACGTCGCCGCTGACTCCAAGGCCTTGCGCAATCCTTTTCCGTCACGGATTGGTCGACCATTGTAGCCCAGGACGATGTCTCCGGACACCAGCGGGCGCACGGTGCGCTCGAGCGTCAGCCCCACCCTGTAGGAGCGGCGAACATCGGCGTCACTGGCCAGTCGATCGGATCCCGTTTGCTCGAGCAGCTTCCGCTTTTGACTCTCTCGCTGGTATCCGGTGTCGAAGAGCCAGCTGAGCAGGGTCAGGGTGCGACGGGCGCGCGCCTGCTGCTTCAGCCCGAGTTGCGCATCAAAACGCAGGGACAGATTCGTTTCGTACTCATCCTCAAAGTGCTCGATCAGCCAGCGGGAGTCGGCCAGGGCTTGGCGGTACTGACCCAGTTGCTGCAAGCACTGGGCGCGGCCCGTGTAGATCTCCTTGAGTTGACCGGGACGCTGGTTCTGGCCCAGCCGAAGCGCCTCGTTGAACTGCTGTACGGCCGGCTTCATTTCGCCGGCATAGAAGTGCTGATAGCCGATCGCGATGCGGTAGTAGTAGAACTCTGGATCGCGCTCCCCCAGCTGGCAAAGTAGATCCCTGAAGACCTGGTTGCTCATGGTCCGGCTGCGCATCCTGCGTAGCAGTTCCTGCATGGCCTTGTCGCTCAGGTCTCCCGAGAAGGTCATACCCTCTGCAGAAAAATAGCCCGGTCGCGACAATCGCGAACGTAGCTCGAGCAGCAGTTTCCGGGTTCGATCGGGGTCGGGATCCTGTTTCCCTCGAGGAATCTTCAGCACCACGCGCGCGGCCTCCTGCTCCCGGCCGGCCTTCAAGCAGAGGTCGGCCATCAACTGCAACATCCGCGCTGACGGCCTGTCGTCGCTCGTCTTGAGTGCGTAGTCGAGTGCCTTCACCGCACCCTCATGATCTTTCTGCGCCAGTCGATCCTGCGCCGTCACGAGCTGATAAAAGTAGTACTGCGGGTCGCGCGCGGCCAGCGCGAGCAACAATTTCCAGTGCGCCGCGAGCAGCTTCGAGTTGATGAAGGCAGGGCTCAGCTTGGCGAACAGCTTGGGGCGCAGCTGGCGCAGCAAGACAGCGGTCCGGCCGGGGTCCGGGTCTTCCAGTCCAGCCGGGACCCTGAGCAGCGCGCGCGCGGCGACCAGCGGGGTGCCGGCAGCGATCTTCAGCTGGGCCAGGCGCCGCCACAGATCGGGATGCGGACTGCGACGCACCGCCTGCTCGACGACCTTGATCGCCAGGGCCAGTTGCTTTTGCTGTTCGAGGCCGCTGGCGAGTTGCAGCGCGAGCCCGGGCCCGCGCTGGGAGTTGCGCGAGAAGACACGCTGGCACAAAACCATCGCCTGCTCCAGCTGCTTGCGCTGCAGATAGAGCACGAGCAGGGTTTCCGCCTCGCCCTCGTTCAGCTTCGCCGCGCCCTCGAGCGCCTCCAGCTCACGCACGGCCTCGCCATGCAGCTTCAACTCGCGAGCCAGCTCGGCCCGCTTGCTACGCAGCACCCAGTCGGTCGGGTGCAACGCGAGATAGCGGCTGAGGTGCGCGAACGCCTGCTGCTTGTCGTTGCGCACCAGCGCATCCACATAGCGCTGTTTCACATCTCGCGGCGGCGGGGCCTCGCGCTGCTCGGTGACCTTCGCTGGCGCGCGGTCCTTGCCGCGCCAGCGGAAACCCACCAGCACCCCCGCCGCGAAGACGACGCCCAGAACCAGCAGCGCAAATGCCACAACACGCGGCTGACGCGCCCCGGCCGCGGGCAGCGGGCCAGCGCGCCGGCGCCCCCGGCGGGTCGGCGCAACTGGAGTGAACTGCCGCGCGGGATCCGCCGCGATGGGGAGACCCGCGAGCAACTGCCGGCAATCAAGGGCCAGCTCCCCCGCGGTCGGGTAACGATCGGCCGGTTTCTTGGCCAGGCATCGCAGGCAAACCTGGCTGAACGACTCGGGCACGTCGGGGAAGAGCTCGGAGGGCGAGACCGGATTCTCGTTGAGCACGCGGTGCAGCGCGTTGGCGATGCTCTCTCCGCGAAAGGGCGCATCTCCGGCCAGCAGCTCGTAGAGAATGGCGCCCAGACCATGCACGTCCGTGGCCTTGCCGATGGCGCCCCGCTCGCCGCTGACCTGTTCGGGCGCCATGTAGGCCGGCGTGCCGAGTACCTGGCCGGTCTGGGTCAGACCCTGGCCTTCCATGCGTCGCGCCAGCCCGAAGTCGGTCAGCCGCGGCAAACCCTGTGCGTCGATCAGCACGTTGCTGGGCTTCAGATCGCGATGGATCACACCCCGCTCGTGCGCATAATCCACCGCCTCGGCCAGGCTGGCCACGATCTCGATCGACCGACGCGGCTCCAGGCGACCGTCCGCAATCATCCGCTCCAGCCCCACCCCATCGATCAGCTCCTGGGCCAGGTAGTGTTGCCCGTCCGCTTCCCCCACGTCGTGAATCCGTGCGATGCCCGGATGCACCAGCTGCGCCGCCGCGCGGGCCTCGTTCTCGAACCGCTTGAGATCCTCGGGCCGTTGATGCTGGCTGCGCAGGATCTTCAGCGCGACCAGCCGGTCGAGCGAGCCATGCCGGGCCTTGTAGACCACCCCCATGCCTCCCTGGCCGATCATCTGCAGCAGCCGGTACTTGCCAAACTGCGTCCCCGAGGCGCGCATGGTTTCCTGCGGGGCCGGCGATTCGAAATTGTCGAAGGGAAGATCGACGATCGTCTCGTCATTCGGCAGGACCGGGTCGCCGCTCATTGCCTCACCGCTTACTCTTCTGCGGTAGCCCGCGCGCAGCGGCCAGCGCCCGCTGGATCGCGGCGCGGTACTTTGCCTGTTTCCCGGTGCAGAGTGCGAGCGCCTTTTCGAGGTCGCGGATCGCCTCCCCGCGGTTGCCCAGTCTCCGCTGCACATTGCCCCGCTCCGAGTGGGCCAGCGGATGGCGGGGCAGGAGCGCGATGACGCGGGTGGCGACCTCGAGATGGGCTCGCCCGCCCAGATAGACGCTGAGGCTCGCCCCCTTGCCTGTCGGCAGAACCCGGGCAAGCGAGGCCTGCGCGCCGGCCTGCCCATTCGCGTCACGCGCAAGAGCCAGGCCGAGGGTGCACACCGGATAGACGCACTTCTTTGTTGCCACCTGGAAGTCCTCGAGAGACTTCTTGGGCTGACCTGCGAGCAGATAGGCAAAGCCACGATTGACGCGGATCTGATGAGACTCGTCCTTGGTGAGCCCTGCGCTCCGTATCGAGTCCGTGAAGTCGCGGATCGCCTGCGCATACTGCTTGCGGTCGCGCAGGATCAGCGCACGAGCATGGGCTGCAGACGGCGAACACGGCTCGAGCCGAATGGCCTCGGTGAGGTCGGCGAGCGCCTGCTCATCCTTGTGCAGCGCGACATAGGCGCGACCCCGGATTGACCAGCCTCTCGCATTCTCCGGCCGCAGGGCCAGATGGACGGACAGCTGCAGGACCGCCTCGCTGAATCGATCCTTGTTATAGGCGCCCACGCCTTGCTCCAGACTCTCCTTCGCCAGGCGCTGCGCGCCCTGCGGATCCTTCGCCCGTAACGCCTTGCAGGCCGCGCGTCCCACGTCGTCCCACTGGCCCCCGCGGATGACTTCGACCAGCGTCGCCTCGAGCAGGTCCGCCCCCAGCTCGCCAACGCGCCTCGTGTCGGCCGCAAACCAGTCGGCCAGCGCAAACCAGAAGAAGAAACGCCGATCACGTTCGGCGAGCTGATGGACCACCTTGGACTGCTCGGCCGAGACCTGCTCCAGGGACGCTAGCTGGGTTCGCAGCTTCTTCTCCAGCACGGGCAGAAAGGCGATTTCGGTCAGAGACCAGCGCGGAATGCTGAGCAAGACAATCGCGGCGTCGACTGCCCTGCCGGACGCCAGGCGCAGTTGCAAACTGGCCACCCGTAACTCGTCATGCGCGCCCCCGCGCAGCGCATGGTCCACCAGCAGGATCGCCAGGTCGGGTTGCGCTTGCTGCTCGAGCTGCTTCGCCAGCTTCAGGGTCAGCCCCGGTCCGCGCGCGGGACTGCGTTCGCAGAAACGTGCGAGCAGCGCGGTCGCCAGTCCCCGCTGCTGACGCTGCAAATGGAGCAAGATCAGCTTGTAGGTCTCCTGCTCGGTCAGCTTCGACACGCGGTCCAGCGCCTGCAGCTCGGACAGCGCCGCGTCGATCTGCTTCAGCTCGAGGGCCAGCGCGATGCGTTGGCGCCGCAGCGCCCAGTCGTTCGGGTGCAGCGCGATGTAAGCGGTGAGCAGTTTGAAGGCTGCCTGCTTGTCGTCTCGCAGTAACGCCGCGCTGTACTGCTGCTTCAAATCGCCCTCGACATCCTCCGTCTGCGACTGCGCCTGTTTCGGGTCCGAAGGTTCCCGCTGCCAGAGCCAGGCGCCGAAGAGTACTGCGGCCAGGTACCCACAACCCAGGACGATCTGCGCGGTCCTTCTCGAGCGCGAGGGACCGGGCTGGGGAGGGAGGGGACGCACGTCCCGCTGACTCGTGAGCACGCGGGTCGAGGAAGCCCGCTTGAGTGGCGGCGGGGAGACATCCTGGAGCGGGGTCTCGAACGCGGCCCACAACTGGTCCATCACGATCGCGATCGACGGCTGGCGCTGCTCCGGATCCTTCTCGATCATGCGGCAGATCACCGCGGAGAGCGCCGGCCCGACCGCGGGGCGCAGCACGCGCGGCGGCTCGGGGTGCTGGTTGACCTGATTCATCATCGTCGCCATCGGGGTGGGCCCCAGCATTGGCTCGATGCCGGTCAAGAGGAAGTAGCCGACCAGCCCGAGCGAGTAGATGTCGCTGCGATGATCGGTCGGCTTGCTCAGACACTGCTCCGGAGACATGTACAGCGGCGTGCCCACCGATTGGCCCTCGCGGGTCAGCCGCTGGCCCGACTGGCTGAACGAGACCCCGAAGTCGGCGACCTTGACCCGTCCCTGCTCGGTCAGCAGCAGATTCTCGGGCTTGATGTCGCGGTGGGTGATGTGCTCCCTGTGCGCCGCTTCGAGGCCGGCGCAAGCCTGCAGCAGCACCCCCGCCGCCTCGGTCGCTTCCAGCGGCCCGGACGCGCGCACCCGCTGGGCCAGGGTCTGCCCCTCGACGTACTCCATCACGAAGGCGAAGTAGCCCCCCTCTTCGCCGAAGTTGTGCAGCGTGACCAGGTTCTCGTGTTTGATGCGCGCGACGTTCTGGGCTTCGCTGCGAAAACGTTGCAGCATCTCCGGATCGTTGGCCACATTGGGACGCAACACCTTCAGCGCCCGTAGCTGATCGAGCTGGAGGTGACGCGCCAGAAAGACCGTCGCGGCGGCGCCCCGGCCGAGCACGGACTCGATCCGGCAGCCAAGCAAAGTGCAGCCGATAATCGCCTGCTCTTGCTGGGCCTCCTGGGGATTCGTCCTCGGCTGGAGTCCGACCTTGGTCGGTTGCTCCAGGGGGACATCGGGCGCGGTCTCCGCGCCGCCCTGTGACTTGCGCTCCACCCCCCCAGGGTAGCGTATCGAGGGCTACGCTCACAAGTGGGAACTGGGAGTCCACAACATCGAATTTTCAGCTTCCGCTATTTCGGCAGAACCCGTGCGCGGTTCAGAGACTTGCTGACCGCCGCGCTGTGACGCTTGTACTGGCCCTTACAGAGCTTGAGGGCCTGTTCGAGATCGCGCAGCGACTCGCTGCGGTCGCCCAGAGCCAGGTGTGTATTGCCGCGTTCGGCATGCGCCAGCGGATGCTGCGGCAGCAGCTCGATCAGGCGGGTGGCGAGCTTGAGACTGGCACGGTAGCGGGCCTGGCGGGCCAGCAGGCGACCGGCTCTCCCGGGCAGCATCTTGCCGAGCTCGTCCTGCGCGGCGGCTGTCTTTCCCAGTGCGGCCTGGGCCAGCGCCAGGCCAAGACGGGCAACCGGGAATCGCCTCGCCTTGTAGCACCTCTCGAGATCGACACGGGCTGGCTCGGGTTTCCCGGCGAGCAGGTAGGCCAGACCACGACGCAGGACTGCGCGCGCCAGGCCCATCCCGGGCGGGGACGAGAGCTTCTTGATCGCCGCGTTCAGGTCCTGGATCGCCTCGGCGTACTGCCCGCGGTCAAGCCGGATTCGACCACGGATGCTGAGTGCATCTGCAAGACCCGGAGCGATCCGGAGCGCCTCGCTAGCATCGGCCAGCGCCCGCGCTGGCTGACCAAGCCTGAGATAACAGTCGCCGCGCGCCGACCAGCCGGACTCGTTGCGTGGATTGAGAACCAGGAAGCGGGTGCAGTACTTCACCGCCTTGACAAACTCTCCTCTGCTGTACGCCTGCTGAAATTCGTGCTTCGCCTTTTGCCCGATCCGTTTCGCTCGTTGCGGATCCGCAGCCAGCAGCGCATTACCGGCAGCGCGCTCCAGCTCGTGCCACTTGCGGTCGCGGCTGGAGTCGATCAGCAGTTGCTCCAGCAAGCCCGGGTTCAACGAACCGATTCGTTTCAGATCGGCTGCAAGCCAGTCGGCCAGTGCGAACCAGAAGAAGAAACGTACATCGCGCCCGGCGAGCTGGATCAGTAGCGCTCCCTCGGTCTGCGTGACTGCCTTCTTGCCGAGCCGGATACGCAGCTGCTGCTCCAGTTCGCTGAGATTGTCCGCGTCCTCCATCGGCCAGCTCGGCAGCTGGAGCAAGATCCGCGCAGCTTCGAATGCGCGCCCCACCGCGAGGCGCAAACGTACGCGGGTACTCGACAGCGGCGCAGCGGGAGTTCGACGGACCTCCCGATCCAGGACCTCGATCGCCAGCTCGATCTGCGCTTGCTGCTCGAGCAGGGCCACCAGCTTCAGCGACAACCCGGGGCCGCAGCTGGGCTGCCTCAGTAAGAACCGTGCCAGCAGGGCGGTCGCCTGCTTGAACTGCTTGCGCTGCAGGTAGAGCGTGAGCAGGGTCTCCGCCTCCCCCTCGTTGAGCTGGGCGGCCCGATCGAGCGCCTCGAGGTCGGCGATCGCATGGTGCGGCCGTCTCAGTTCCTGGGTCAGATCGAGGCGCTTGCTCAGCAGTGGCCAGTCGGTCGGGTGCGAGGCGAGATAGCGGTTGAGATGCTCGAGCGCACTCTCTTTGTCGCCCCGCAGCATGGCCTCCACGTACTGCTGCTTCGCATCGGGCGCCGGCCTTAGGGGATCCACGACGACCGCCTCGGGTGGTTGCTTCCCTCGCCAGAGCCTGGCCCCGATGAACAGCCCCAGCAGGATCCCGCAGCCCAGAATGCCCAGCCAGACCATGACCCGCCACGCGGTCACCCGTCTGGGGCGTCGACGAGACACCGGCGGGCGGCCCGTGGATCTGGGGGCAGCCTGGGCGATCCTCGGCCTGGTGGGTTCGAACGGTATCCGGGTGTGCGCCGCGGTCGCGGGTAGCGTACCGCCGAGGGCGGCCTGCAGCTGCTCGATCACGGTCGAGGCATCGGGTTGACGTTGCTCCGGCTTCTTGGACAGCATCCGACAGATCACCGCGGAGAGCGCGGGACCGACCTCGGGGCGGAGCAGGTGAGGCGGGTCGGGATGCAGATTGACCTGATTGTACATCGTCGCCATCGCGCTGTCGGCCAGCATCGGCTCCTTGCCGGTCATCAGGTAGTAGCCGACCAGCCCGAGACTGTAGAGGTCGCTGCGATGGTCCGCCTGCTGCCCTCGACACTGCTCTGGCGACATGTAGGGCGGCGTGCCCAGGGTCTGTCCTTCCTGGGTCAGCCGCTGGCTGTCGCCACTGCGGGCCACGCCGAAGTCGGCCACCTTGAGCTGCCCCTGCGCCGTCACCAGCAGGTTCTCGGGTTTGATGTCTCGGTGGGTGATCTGCGCCTTGTGGGCCACGGCCAGACCGGCGCAGACCTGGCGCAGCAGGCCCGCCGCCTCGCGGGGATCGAGCGGGCCTTGCGAAGCCACCCGCTCGGCCAGCGTCTGGCCCTCGACGTACTCCATCACGAAAGCGAAGTAGCCCCGCTCCTCGCCGAAGTTGTGCAACCGGACCAGGTTCTCGTGTTGAATGCGGGCGACGTTCTGGGCCTCGCTCTGAAAACGAGCCACCGTGGCGGGGTCGCTGGCGAGCTGCGGCTTGAGTACCTTGATCGCCTGCAGGCGATCGAGCTTGATGTGCTGCGCCAGAAAGACCGTGCCGGCGGCCCCTCGCCCGAGCACGCTCTCGATGCGACAACCCAGCAGGGTACTGCCGAGCAGCTCCCGCTCCAGCTGGGACTGCGCAGGATCCGGTGGCCCGCCGATCAGCTGTCCTTGTCGAGAATACGCACCTTGGAGCTCAATCGCAGTGTCCTGAAGCCGTCCTTGACCAGACGCACCTGCTGCGGCTTGCCCTTTTCGCGCTGGATCGTCAACTCGATCACCTTCTGCTTGCCGTCCTGGAGTTCCTTCAGCGCAGCGAAAAACAGCTGGCCACCACGGGTTTTCTTGCCGGCGCAGGCCAGGATCAGGTCTGCCTTCTGCAGCGGCCCCCCGCCACGGACCACCAGCAGCTCGACCCGGTAAGCTCGTCGCACGTCCGCCTCGCTGGACAGCTTGTCCGACCCGGTCAGTTTCTGCAGCGCCTCCCGCTCCTTGAGCAGCTTGGATGCCGATAGCCAGCTGAGCAATGTCAGTGTGCAGGTCGCGCGCGCTTTCTGCTTCAACCCGACCTGCGCGTGGAAGCGGGTGCGCAGAAAGCTCTCCGGCCCGACAGGCAGCTTGCTGATACCAAAGCGGGCATCCGCCAGCGCCTTGCGATACTGACGCAGCGCCAGATAAGCTCGCGCCCGGCCCGCGTAAGCTCCGAAGATCCAGTGGGCCCCAGCCTGCTGGGCCACACCCAGCTTGATGCTCTCGCTGTACTCCACCACTGCACGCTGCGGTTTGCTGGCACCCAGCAGCGCTCTACCAGCCGCGAAGCGATAGAGGAAGAACCCCGGGTCGCGACCGGCCAGCTCGCTCAGCACCCCCCACCAGGCGGTGGTACGGCTCTTCTGCAGCAACTCGGTCATGTCCCGCTCCAGCGGGGAGCGCAGATCCCGCAGCAACTGCTGGGTGCGCTTGGGCGCGGGGTCCGAGTCTGGCGGGACTCTCAGCAGCGCGCGCGCCGCAACCAGCGACTCTCCGACCTTCAGGCAGAGTGCAGCCATCGCCTGCAACATCAGCGGTGTGGGCACACCGTCCCCCTGAACCGCTTCTGCGATCGCTTTCGCGGCGCCCGGCCGGTCGCCCGCCGCATGCAGTTCGAGCGCACGCCCGAACATGTAGAGGAAGAACCCGCGATCTCGCTCGGCCAGTTCCTTCAGCAGCTGAAGCTCCTCGGAGGTCAACTGGGTTGCAGCCAGCTTGGGGCCGAGTTGCTTCTGTAACTTGGGGCGCAGCTCCATCAACAAATTGTAGGTCTGTTCCGAGTCCGTATCCTCCATGCCCTGGGGCAGCTCGAGCAAGGCCTTCGCCGCGTCGACGGCATTGCCGGTCCTCAGATGCAGCCGGATCATCCGCCGCAGCAGATCGGGGTCCTTGCTCTGACCGACGGCCCGAACCAGCACCTCCAGTCCTTGGGCATATTGTTTTCGATCCTCCAGATAGATCGCCAGCTGCAACGCGAGCTGCCGTCCACGGGTGCGCTTGCGCCGCGAGACCCGCTCGACCAGGGCACTCGCCTTCTCGTACTTCCGCTTCGCGACAAATAGAAACAGCAGGGTATCGGTCTCTCTGTCGGTGATCTGCGACAGACGTTCGAGCGTTTCCAGTTCGTCGATCGCGTCGCCTTTGTAACCCAGGTCGCGCGCCAGATCGATCCGCCGGCGGCGCAGCTTCCAGTTGGTCTTCTGCGCGTTGACCTGCTGGGTCAGCAGCTCGAACGCCTCGCGCCGCTTCCCCTGGAGCATCAGGTCCTGATAGGCGGTCTCGAAATCGACCGCGGCCGCGGTCGTTTTTTTGTCCGCCTCCAGCTGGGCCTGACGCTTGCGTTCGTACAGCCACAGCCCCCCGCTGAGCACCAGCGCGCTGATGACACAACCGAGGGCAACCCAGGCCAGCGACCCTGAACGTCCACGGCGGACCGGGCTCGCCTGCAAACGCGCGCTGCTGCGCGGCTTCGTGTCGCGGGACGAGGCGGCCGCGGGACGCGCCGGTCGCTGCGAATCGCGGCCGGGAATCGTGGCCTGGCGCGAGGTACTGCGTCGCTGGGGCTTGTAGATCGGTAGGCGCTCGGTGCTGCCGGCGGAACTGACGCCTGCGGACGCGCTCGGCGGGCGCTGGGCGTCGACGACCGCCTGCAACTGCTCGGCCACCAGCTCGGCCGAGCGCTGCCGCTGCCCGGCATCCTTGGACAGCATCTGGCCGATCACCTGGGACAACGCCGGACTGATCTGCGGCTGCAGCGTGTGCGCAGGCGGCGGTTGATGGTTGACCTGCTTGTGCATGGTTTCCATCGCGCTGTCGCCCAGCATCGGCTCGGTTCCGGTCAGCAAGTAGTAGCCAACGAGTCCGAGGGAATACAGGTCGCTGCGGTTGTCGGTGGACTGGCCCTCGCACTGCTCCGGCGACATGTACAGCGGTGTGCCAACGGTCTTGCCCTTACCGGTCAACCGCTGGGCCGTCTCGTCTCGGGCCAGGCCGAAGTCCGTGACCTTGATCAAGCCCTCCGCTGTCAGCAGCAGGTTGTCCGGCTTGATGTCGCGGTGGACGATCCCCGCGTTGTGCGCCGCCGTCAGACCCGCGCAGGCCTGGATCAGCAGTCCCGCCGCTTCACTCGGATCGAGCGGACCGTCATCCTTGACGCGCTGAGCGAGCGTCTGCCCCTCGACATACTCCATCACGATCGCGAACAGCCCGTGCTCGGTGTCCTCGTCCACGTCGTGCAGGGCGACCAGGTTCGCGTGGTCGATCCGCGCCGCGCTGCGCGCCTCGTTGAGAAAACGATCCACTCGCGTCTGGTCGGCCGCCAGATCCGGACTCAGCACCTTGACCGCCACCGGACGATCCAGCTTGAGGTGACGCGCCTTGAACACCGCGGTCGTCCCCACCTGGCTGATCACCGACTCGATCTTGCAGCCGAGCAGCGTACGACCGAGAAGCTGCAGCGGGTCGGACTGAGGCGGGCCGCCCGCCCCCGGCGAAAAGCGCTGAATCAGAGTCTCGTCCAGATTCACCGCGCCGGGATGTGGCGTGTACTGGACCACCGTCTCGAGCTGGGCGTCCGTGGCTTGACTATCGAGGGCGTTCGCCAGAGCTGGATCCGGGGATTCGCGCAGAGTCGGCTGGCTGTCGGTCTCGTCCTGTCGATCGGCGTCGACGGCAGCGGTGACGAGCGAGCGCGGTGAAAGCACCAGCAAGTTCTGGCACTCCGCACAGGGGATCTGGCCCCCCGACTCGTTCAGTGCTGGAGGCGCCAGACTGACCGCCCGGCATTTCCTACAGCGTACACGCCGTCTCCCGAGCTCATTCACGCGGCCACTGTACCGCAAGCGGGGCCAGCAGTGCAAGGGCGCTGAGGTTGACGCTGGGCAAACGAATCAGTAGGCTGGCCAGTCATCTTTCGGGGGGAAAGAGTGAAGCTGTCCGTGATACTTGAAATTGTCAAGGGACCTGCCAGGGGCAAGGTCTTCAACTGTCTGCTCGAGCCTGATCAGCAGATGAAGATCGGCAGGCGCAGCCCGGTGGATGTCTGGCTGCCCAGGGCCAGTGTCTCTCGCCATCACTGCACGATCACCAATCGCAGTGGCGCGCTGGAGCTCACCGATCACGCCAGCAACCCGACGATTCTCAATGGCCAGCCAGTCGACGGGGCGACCCCGCTCGCCGCGAACGACATCCTGCAGCTGGGCGACTTTCACCTGCGCCTGGAAATCCAGCAGGAAGACTCGCTGCTGTTCAGCAGGATCATTAGCGAGGACGACCTGCTCGACGAGCTCAGCGGTGAGGATGCTCTGGCTGCGATGGTGGCCGCCCCACGTCTCTCCACCGGGCGTCTGAAGGCGGTGTCCCCGCACGTGGGCCAGATGATTGCGGGCTATGAGATCCGCTACCCGATTGGCGAGGGCGCCACCAGCGAAGTCTTCCTGGCCTATGACCCGGTCGAAAAGACCAGGGTCGCGATCAAGATCTTCCACAGCACCCCCCGACCCAACAAGCGGCAGGTGGAGCGCTTTCGCCGAGAAGCGCGGGTGGCCGAACAACTGAAGCACCCGCGCATCGTCAATCTCCTGGGAAGCGGCGAGCAGGATGGCGCACTCTATCTGATCTGCGAGTTCCTCGAAGGCCGGACACTGGCCGCGCTGCTGAAGGTCGTTCAGCAACTGCGACCGCAGGGGGCGCTGGAGATTGCCCACCAGCTGGCCGATGCGCTGGCCTACGCATCCGACCTGCACATCGTCCACCGTGACGTCAATCCCCGGAACGTGTTCGTCAGAACAGAGAACCGTAAGCTTCGCGTCAAGCTGATCGATTTCGGGCTGGCCAAGCAGGCCGGCGACACGCAGCTCACCCGTCCGGGCGAGGGGTTCGGCACACTGGGCTACATGGCGCCGGAGCAACTTCAACGGGCGAGCGCGGCCGACCTGCGGTCGGACATTTATGGCGTGGGGGCCGTCACGTATCGCATGATCGCGGGCCGGGTGCACAAGTGCGCCCAGACCGCCAGTGCGATGCTCGAGGAGGTCCAGCGAGACACGCCGTCGCTCAAGCTGGTCGCGCCTGATTGCCCGACTATCGTGGCACGGCTGGTCGACCGCTGCCTGGCGGTCGATCCCGCGCAGCGCTTCCAGACCTACCCGGAGTTGCTGCGGGAAATGGCGCTCGCGCAGAAGGTGTTCGAAAGCCCTGTCGGGCTGGATAGATGAAGCTCTCCGTGGTCATCGAAATCGTCAAGGGACCGGCCAGGGGCAAGATCTTCAATCGCCTGCTCGAACCCGGAGAGGACTTGACGGTGGGGCGGATGACCCCCGTGGATGTCTGGCTGCCCAAGGCCAGCGTCTCACGCCGGCACTGCACGATGACCAACCGGGATGGCGCGCTCGAGCTCACCGATCACGCCAGCAACTCGACGATCCTGAATGGCAATTTGATCGACGGGGTGACCCCGCTGGCCTCCGGCGACATGCTCCAGGTGGGCACATTTCACCTGCACCTGGAGATCCAGCAGGAGGACGCGTTGCTGTTCAGCAGCTCCGTTTCCACCGACGAGCTGCTCCACACGCTGAGCGGTGAGAATGAGACCGAAGCGGAACAAAAAAACGCCAGCGTCTTCTCCACCGGGAACCAGCAGATCCTCTCCCCGCGCGTGGGCCAGGTCGTGGCGGGCTACGCGCTGCGCTATCCGATCGGCGAGGGCGCGACCAGCGAGGTGTTCCTGGGCCTGAAGCTCTCCCCCGAAGTAACCAAGCTGCGTCAGCAACTTGCCGACGCCGAGGATGCGGTGGCCGCGATCCGCACGAAACTGGCCGAGCAGCTCGACAACCCGGCGCCCAGGGAACGTGTGGCGATCAAGATCTTCCAGACCGAACCGCCGCCGACCCAGCAAATGCTGCAGCGCTTTGCCCGCGAAGCCCGAGTGCTCGAGCAACTCGACCACCCGAACATCGTGAAGGTTCTCGGCAGCGACGAGCAGGACGGCGAACCGTATCTGATCTGCGAGTACCTCCAGGGACGGACCCTGCACGCCTTGCTGAAGGTCCTGCCCGTGCTGACGCCGGGGCGAGCGCTGGAGATCGCTCAACAGCTGGCCGATGCACTGTCCTATGCGGCCGACAAGGACATCATCCATCGCGACGTCAATCCCCGAAACGTGTTCATCCGATCCAAGCAGCGCAAGATCAAAGTCAAGCTGATCGACTTCGGCCTGGCCAAGCAGATCGGCGACATGCAGGTCACGCTGCCCGGGGAGGGTTTCGGCACGCTGGGCTACATGTCGCCCGAGCAGCTGGTCGAGGCCAGCTCCGCCGACATTCGCTCGGACATCTATGGGCTGGGCGCCATCATTTTCCGCATGATCGCGGGAGAGCCGCACAAGTCCGCCAAAACGCTCAGTGAATTACTGGAGCAGATCAACCAGACCACGCCGTCGCTGGGGACGGTCGCGCCCGGCTGTCCGCCGACGCTGGTCCAGCTGGTCGACCGCTGCCTGGCCGTCGACCCCGCCCAGCGATTCCAGAACTACGAAGCGTTGTTGAGCAAGATGGCGAAGTCGCATCAACTGCTGGCGGATAGGTCTTCCGGCTGATAGGCAAATCGCTTCTGCAGCAAGAAGCCGAAGAGCACCAGCGGAAACGACAGCACGACGTACGGCAAGATCGAGACCTGCGCCTGGATCACGATGATCAGATAGCCGTAGATGCCCCAGAGCGAGATGCCGAGAAAGGTCATCCAGCGGCCGAGGATCCAGTAGGCCTCCTCGGAGGTCTGCCCCACCTGCTCGAGCTCCGACGAGCTGGCAACATCGACCGTCTCGATCTGCGCGTTCAGCTCGGCCAGCAGCCGGCGGGTGCCGCTGATGGCCCAGCCCTCCACCCCCCAGGCGACCAGCGTGGCGGGCAGCGCGATCCAGATTGCGACCCCGTGACTCCACGCGGGGAAGGCGCCGCTGTCGGTAGCGCCACCCAGAATTGCCGCGATGATCATGCTGACCATTGCGCTGAACGCGGTCGGGAAAACCAGCCGCTTGTGCGGCTCGTGCCGCGTATTGAACGCCGGGTCGAGCCCCTTCAGCTTGACCGCGCGCTTGATCTGGATGCTGGTCTCGATGGTGTAGAACGAGGCGGCGCAGTGGCTGAGAATGATCGCGGTCGCGCCGATCAGCCCGAGCAGGACGTGGGCATCGCCGAGGGCCACCAGCGCGCCGATCACCAGCACCGCGCAGAAGACACTGAAGAGCAGGTGGACGAAGAGCATCGACTTGAGCTTCATTGCGCTGGCTACCGTCCGAACGCTGGCGTCTGGAGGAAGAGGCCCATCCACTGGACCCCCTTCTTGACCTTCAGCTTGCTGCGCCCGGCGAGGCTCTCGCTGAACCCCTCGCTGCGGGACGGCGTCAGGCCGCTACCCGCGACGGCGAACGGCACCGGGGCGCGTCCATGGGTCCGACTGGTGACGGAGGCGACATGGTCGGGCAACAGCGCGAGACGATGCTCGCCAATCGCCTCGAGACCAGCGCGCAAGGGTTCCAGCAGTTCTCGATCGATGGCCTCGATGGCCTGAATCTTCTTCTGCAGCTCCCCCTCGTGGCTCACCTCGTCGGGCGCCTCGACGTGCACGTACAACAGGTCGTAGCTCTGCAAGGCGGTCAGGGCAGCCTCCGCCTTGCCGCGATAGTTGGTATCGATGTAGCCGGTCATGCCTGGCACATCGAGCACGTCCCAGCCCATCGCGATGCCGAGCCCCTTGACCACGTCGACGGCCGAGATCACCGCGCCGCGCAGCCCGAACTGTTGCTGAAAACTCGGCAGCGATGGCGTGCGTCCCTGGCCCCAGAGCCAGATCATGTTGGCCGGGTTCTCGCCCAGATCACGGCGAGTGGTATTGACCTCGTGGCCCTCGAGCAGTTCCCGGGAGCGAAACATCAGCTCGGTGAAACGCGCAGCGCCGTCGCCCTGTGGCAGGTGCGCCTCGATCGACTGGCCTGGAATCTCATGCGGCAAGGTGGTCTTCAGTCGCAGGTCCCCGGCGTCCCGAACGACGAGCAGGTTGCGATAGCTGTTGCCGGGATGAAACTCGAGGCCGTCGCCGCCGAGTTCCTGCTGCAGCAACGCCACCAGCAGCCGGGCCTCCTTGGAGGAGATGTGACCGCCGCTATAGTCGGCCAGCAAGTTGTCGTAAGTGGTGATCAGGTTGCAGCGAAAGACCAGGTCGTCCGGCCCCAGCTCGATCCCGGCGGCCAGCGCCTCGATCGGCGCGCGACCGGTGTGGTAGGTCGATGGGTCGTAGCCGCAGATCGTCATGTTGGCCACATCCGAACCCGGTTCGAAGCGCGCCGGACAGGTCTGAACCTGCCCCAGCAAACCATCTCTGGCCAGCGCATCCATCTGGGGCGTGCGCGCAGCCTCGAGCGGTGTGCGACCCGACAGCCGCGCATGCGGATCGTCCGCCATGCCATCACCGATCAGGATGCAGTACTTCATCGCTGGCCCGGATTCTTCATCAGCTAGATCGTGTCGATCAGGCGCAGCGTGCGCTGACGAAGACCACGATCGCGCCCCTGGCGGGTCGCGAAGGCCATGATCTGCTCTTCTTCGACGACGGCGGTGATCAGACCGGTCAGGTTGCCGCAGGTCGCGGTCTGCTCCACCCCGATCCCTTCCTCCTTGCAGAGCGCGAGAATCTCGGCCAGTTCCTCCTCGCCGACGAGTCCCTCGAACGAGAGCAGATACTGACCGATCCGCGTCATGATGTCGCGCACTTCGGCCTTGGGGGCGACCGGGAACATCTCGGCGTGCTTGAAGACCAGGTCTTCGCGCCGCAGCGCCACGTTGACCAGATCCGCGATCACGGCGCCGGCCGTCGGCGCGCCGCCGGCGTCGAAGCCGGTGAACATCAGCGGACCGCTGTTGTCTCCCACGCAGTACAGACCGCAACGCGCGCCCTGCACGCCGGCCAGCGGGTGGCTCTCGGGGATCAACGTCGGGTGGACCCGCAGGTCGGCCTGCTCCGTGCTGTTGATCCCCGTCGACAGCAGCTTGATGCGATAGCCCATCGCGCGCGCCAGCGCCAGGTCATCGGGCCCCAGATCACTGATGCCCTCGTAATAGATATCCGCCACGTCGACCCGGCTGTGAAAACACATGTTGGCAATGATCGCCAGCTTGTGGGCCGAGTCATGCCCGTCGAAGTCCTCGGCGGGATCCGGCTCGGCGATGCCCAGACGCGTGGCGGCCTCCAGCGCTTGCTCGAACGAGATGCCGTCCCGGTCCATCGTGGTCAGGATGAAATTGGCGGTGACGTTGAGCACCCCGAACAGCACCCCGACATCGCTGGCCACCAGCTCGTCGCGCAGCAGTCCGACCAGCGGCAATCCTTCGCCGACCGCGGCGCCGAACGAGACGGTCACGTGACGCTCTCTGGCCGTCTGCACCAGTTCGGCGCCATGGGTCGCCATCAGGTGGGCATTGGCGGTCACCACCGACTTGCCGGCCTGGATCAGCCGGTGAATGATCCGCATTTCATCCTCGACCGAGCCGACCAGCACCGCAACGATCGGGATGTCGCTTTCGAGCAGATCTTCGAGACGATCGGTGAGCATGCCTTCCGGCAAGCTGAACGGGCGGGGCCGGTGCGGATGGGTATCGACAACGCGGGCCAGCTGTATATAACGCCCCGTCTTGCGCGTGATATGAGCGCTCTTCTCGAGCAAGATCCGCGCGACCTTCGTGCCGACCGCGCCATAGCCGACGAGGCCAATGCGCGTTGTGCGCAGACGCATCGTATCGGAGAGTCGACCCGGAGAGATATCGCCCGACGCCATTCTGTCACATCCCCTTGCTCATCAACAACTTATGGAATAAGGGCCATTATACCGGGCCCGTATGAAAAGTCAATCCTGGTCCGGGCGACGGCAGAACAAGATCAGCAACGTCGCCAGCACCGCCGCGATCGGCGGCAACTGGTCGCCGGTCAACGAGAACAGGGTTCGCTGCTCGCGCAACCAGACATCGCCGACGAGCAACTCCACGCGATCCAGTTCGGTGCGCTGCAGGATGCGACCACAAGGATCGATCAACGCGCCATAGCCAGTGGTCGAGTTGCGCACCAGGTAGCGTCCGTTCTCGACCGCCCGCATCACCGCCGTTTCGAGGTGCTCGCCGGGCTGGTTGGTCCGGATGAACTTGTAGTCGTTGACCAGACTGACCAGCAACGTCGCATTGTCCGCGCTGAGCCGCTGACCGACCAGGGGGGTGGTGTCCTCGTAGCAGACCAGCAGTCCCAGACGCGCCGCGGGCGTGCTGATCGCCTTGGGTTCATTCGTGCCGAGCTTGGACCAGGACCGCCCGGGCGGCTTGTTGATCGCGAGGTGTTCGCCGACCAGTGCGCCGTCGGCGCCAAACACCTGCCCGAGGTTGACGTAGTCGGTGTGATGGTTGCGCCACTCGTAGGTCCCCATCACCAGCAGCCAGTCGGGTCGTTCGGCCTGCGCCAGGCGAAAAATCTTCTTCCAGCGAGGGTCCTTCGACAGGTCCGTCTCGTCCAGCGAGTATTGCGGCCAGACCACCACCTGCGCCTTCTGGCGCAACGCCTCGAGCGTCAACTCCTCGTACAGCGCAAAGATCCTGTTGAAGTCTCGCTTCTCCGGGAAGTTGGGTTGCACGATGCCCACCCTCAGGCGCGTGCCGACCTGCATCGGACGCGACAGTCGCCAGGCGCCGTAAACGATGGTGAACAGGACCAGCGCGATCACCAGCGAGCCGCCAGGCAGCCGGCGTCGGACGACCGCCAGACGACCCAGGTGCGCGGAGGTGCAGATCCCGACGAAGGTCATACCCGCGGTGCCGAACAGCGCGCAGAGCTGCCGCATCAGCGGTGCGCCCTGGCCCGCGTGGTGCGCCCAGTAGTTCCCCATCGGCGACCAGCCGTAGGCGAACAGCAGGGCCAGCCAGATGATCGGATAGAGTAGCGGGGTCCACCCACGCTCCGGCCGGGTCTCGATCCAGGCCGTCAGCGCCGCAAAGAGCGCCATGAAGCTGCCGCCGATCAGCAGGGCGCCGTTGAACAGCTCCACCTTGTGCAACCGGATCCAGTAAAAGGTGCAGCCGAAGTAAATCAGCCCGCAGAGCGCTCCCAGGGCTGCCCGCGACCACCAGCGACGCCCTCGGCAGGCGTAAATCAGCGGCGCCACGGCGATCCAGGCCAGTCCCGGCCAGCTGACGGGTGGGTGAACAAAGAACAGCAGCAACCCGGCGCAGCCTGCGAAAATTCCGTCGATCAATCCCCTGCGGGCGGCTGGCATTGTGATAACCACTGTATCAGCTTGACCTTTCTGTGCCAAAGAGTAGACTCCTGATACGGGAGAAAGAGACTCTGGAAACTGGAGGAGTACCGATGTCCTCGACCTGGACCGGCCGGCTTGCCGCGCTGTTTTTCGTCGCCATTGCGACTTCGAGCGGGGCTGCTCGACTCGAAGCGGATGTCCTGGATCGATTTGGACCGGCCAAGCTGGTTCATCTCGAGACCATACTGAAGAATCCAAAGTCGTACATCAATACGACGATGCGCATCCCCGTCCGCTTCAACGACGTGGGCAGCGTCTTCGCGCCGGTCTATACCCGGTTCACGTCGTCCGAGTACCTCAATTTCTCCGCTTGGTCGGTCAGGACCAAGATCTGGCTCCGGTCGGATCTGTCCAAGATCAACCCGTACTTCTTTGTCCGCAAGGACAACCCCGAGTTCAAGACGTTCTTACGCTTGAAGCGCTTCGAAACAGTGATCCTGCTGGTCCGATTCCAGGACATGCTCGGCAAACGGGCCTGCTTCGACGTGGTCGCCGTCACCCGCATTCACGGGTCGCTGACGCAGGAAGAGCTGCTGCAGATCCGCAATATGTATCAGGATCTACGGCAGCGGAATTACGAGAAGGCACTCGAGCATCTGAATTACCTGATGAACGAAGTCAAGCTCCCGAAGGACTTGCGGGCCCGGATGGCTCGTGAACTGGCCTTGGTCTACATGCACGGGCTGCGGGACTACAAGCGAGGCCGCCGCGCGCTGCTACGGGCAGTCGCACTCAACCCCGGGGATCGGGGCCTTGAACGGTTGCTTCATTGGATCCGTCATCATAAAAGCGAAAAGACACAGGAAGCAGCGGAAGAAGCTAAATAGCTGCGAAGCCTGGAGGCCTCGCGCCCCAGGCCGTTTCGGTGGTTGCCAGGAGTTGGTCGCACGGTGAATTACTACGAAGTCGCCAGGTGGGAAAGCGGGATCTACATCCGCGTTCATGGTCTGGCGAACATGAACAACTCGCACCTTTTCAAGGATCTGGCCGATACCCTGCTGCAGAAGGGGTATTGTGATTTCTTCATCGATCTGGGGCCATGCAAGGGTATGGACAGCACCTTCATGGGGGTGCTCGTCGGCATCGTGCTCTATGGTGAACGGATCCACGGGGCACGAGGCAAAACCCGCGTGATGGTGGTCAACGCGAGCGATCACAATGACCGCCTGCTCGCCAGCCTCGGCCTGCAGAACCTGATCGGGATCAAGCGCGAGCAAGTCGCCCTGCCCGATGGCATCGCACTCGAGCGCCTCGAGGAAATCGAGTTCGATCCCGCCAAGCGCATCTTGCTGATCCAGGATGCCCACCAGCACCTGGCCGCAGTCGACGAGAAGAACGCCGCCGTCTTCGGTCCGTTCCTGGAAAGCCTGGCCGCGGAGCTGTCGGCACAGAACAACAACGACAGCTAGTCGCGCAAGTCTCGCGGCTAGTTTCTTATCAACTTGTCGTTGTTCCGTGAGTCACCGATTACGCAGGTTTTTCCGGCCGACCACGCTGCATTAGTTACGCAGCCATTGCGGGCAAACGAGTTACATAGCGAGTAGAGCGGCGATGCTCGTTGGACTTTGGCGCAAGCGTTGCGCGCCAGCGGAGAAACCGAGAGATCGCGGAGCCTTACGCGGA
>CAZMLI010000012.1:24676-25791 GCA_964566865.1 uncultured Planctomycetota bacterium | reverse complement strand
TCGAGGCCGGGCAGCGCACGGTGACCTATCGCGGCCTGGGCCTGCGCGATTTCACCTTCATCGCAGCCCGGGGATTGCGCACGATGCGGCGGATGGTCGGGGGCGTGGAGCTGCGCGTGACTTATCGGTCGGGGGAAACGAAGGTTGCCCGGGGTGCGCTCGACATCGGCGCGGAGTCGCTGGCGCTGTTCGAGAAGTCGTTCGGCGGCTACCCCTACAAGCGACTGTCGATCGTTTTTGGCCCCCTGCCGCACATTGGCGGGCTGGAGCACTCCACGCTGGTCGTCATCGGCGACTACCCGATACCCCGGCGCTACAAGCTGGTGACCGTGCACGAGGTGGCGCATCAATGGTGGTACCTGATCGTCGGCAGCGACCAGCCGAGCTGGCCCTTTCTCGACGAGGGCCTGGCCGCCTACTCGGAGTGGATCTTCCTGCGGGAAGCCCGCGGTAAGCGCGCCTTGCGGGCCCACCTGGCCGGTCGGCGACGCCTGCGGCTCGGGCGGCACCGGCTGCTGGCGCCGATCGATGCCTTCGGCAGCGCCGCCAGTTACAGCCGGACGGTCTACGTCGACGGGGCGTACTGGCACTCGCGGCTGGCGAGCATGGCCGGTGAAGCGCGGTACCTGAAAGCCTTGCGCCGATTCGTCTCGCGCTACCGCTGGCAACTGGCCAGCCCGCGGCAGCTGGTACAGTCGCTCAAGCAGGATCTTCCGCGCGATACGCACGGCAAGCTGGACGCCTTGCTGAAAGAGCCGTAGGGCGCGATAGCTCTTGAGAAAATAGTCACAACTTGTTACAACGTCTTGCTGATCTGACCGTATCAACCACGGTCGTATTTTACCTGAATGTAAGGGTCGTTCCTCCCCGCCGCTGCAGCTGTGGGGTCTTCTGCTTCTGGATCAGCCGGTGGATAGAACCCACTTTCGACAACTGCTCTGCGCGTTGTGTCTGATCGTGCTGCCGGGCCTTGCCGCAGCTCAAAACAAGATCTATCTGGACGCGGACGAGCCCGAGGTCTGGCAGTCACTCGAAGAGGGCATTGCGCTCCAGCTGGCCGGCAAGTGGCGTCAGGCGCTCGAAGTGTATCTGCGCCTCTCGGAGCAATCGGGCGA
>CAZMLI010000012.1:3367-24576 GCA_964566865.1 uncultured Planctomycetota bacterium | reverse complement strand
GGGCTGAGGCCGTTGATCTACGGTCTGCATCAACGACTGTCGCGCCGCGCGGGCAAGCGGCAGTGGACGGTCACGCGCTACATCTCGGTGGCGACCTATGTCGGTTGGCTGCTGGCCGATCTGCCCGCAGCCGGTAAGCAGATCTATCGGACACGGTTTGGGCCCAAGACCGATCAACTGCTGGCGGCTGCGCGCGAGAACGCGGCGCGGTCGTCGGACGTGCGCGCGCAGGATCCGCTGTTGCAAATCGTCTCGCTCTACCGCGGGCTGCCACAGACGGCTGAAGCGCTCGACCGGCTTGCCGAATGGGCGCTCGAACGCGGCGAGCTGGGGGAGGCGGTGGAGCACTGGCGTCGACTGCTGCGGATGTTCCCGGAGGGGACCACGGTCGCGCCGCGCAACCAGGTGGTGGCTCGCCTGGCGCTGGCGCATTCGATGCTCGGTGAGGTGCAGGCGCTGCAGGAGCTGTTGCGTCAGTACAAGGCGGAGCCAAGTAAGGTCCAGGTCGCGGGGCAGCGGGTGTCGCTGCGGGATCACCTGGAGCGGATGCTGGCCCTCTGCCGTCAACAGGCGGGTCGTCAGCCGCGCTGGCTGAAGCCCAGCGCGATTCGCTTCGCCGGCATCGGGGAACTCTCGGGCGTGGTGCGGTATGTCGAACACGTGGGTCGCGGGGCCTACGACCCGCGCCATCCCGTCGACTACTTCCCGGTCCTGGGACCGGAGGGGCGGCTCTACATCAAGGGCTACAGGGGCGTCACCTGCCTCGAGCTATACAGCGCCAAGACGGTCGCCACCTCGCCGCCCTTCGACGGCCAGTTGCGCAAGCGATTCGGCCGCAGGGGCGGTAGCCACGAGCTGGCCGAGGGGTACTACGGAGCGCTCTCCCCACACGGCTTCGTCACCACCTACGCCACCGGCAGCGCGGGCGCGCCGACCTCGACGTTGGTCTGTCATGACCGGGCCAGCTTGCAGGAGATCTGGCGTCGTCCACGGGCGGCCAACGAACGCGACAGGCATCTCAGGACCGGCTTGATCAGCGCGATCATGGGCGTCTCCGGCAAGCGGATTTTCGTCGGCGTGACTTCGGGTGCGGGGGACGTGAGCAGCTATCTCTACTGTCTCGATGCCCGTCACGGACAGGTGATCTGGAAGCGCTTCCTCTGTAGCCGGCACCGCGTCAAGAAGGCGATCCTGCCGCTGGCGGCGGTGACGGTGCGCGGCCCGACGGTCTATGTCTCGACGAATCAGGGTGTCGTCGCCGCGCTGTCGGCCGCGACCGGACAGGTTCGCTGGCTGGTGCGTTACGACGAACAGCCCGAAGAGCTGCGGCTCGACGGCACGCCGGGCCAGAACCGCTGGTTTCTGCAGGCGCCTCTGCTGGTCGGCGATCGGGTGGTTTTCACGCCGCCGGATACCCCGCGTGCGGTGATGCTGATGGCGACCTCCGGCGAACTGGTCTGGCGACTGACAGCGGGGGAAAATTCCGGATTGCGGTATCTGTTGGGCGTGGGACAACGCGGATATTTCTATCTGGGAGGCACGCAGGCCGACGCGATCTCGGAGACGCCGGTCAGCAGGGGGCCTGGTAAGCAGCTCACCCGGCAAGTCGCCAGCTCGGCGCTGGCCTACGATCTGGGCGACGAGAAGGAGCAACTGGGCGACTGGCGCTTCGATAACTGGCGGCCGAAGGACACGGACAATGGCTATCTCCACGCCACGCTGGCTGTTCACGACTCGCGCTACAGCGTGACGCTCTATCGACGGCGCACGAGACGGCCGCAGGACATCGTGGCGGTTGGCACGATCAAGGACAAGACGGGCCGGATGCTGCTGCAGCCGCTCGGTGGCAACCCACGCAAGCGTAGCGCGCACGTCACGCTGTCCTTCAAGGGCGGCGACCGCGACGTGCGTGTGCGGGTCTTCGGCCGGATCTTCGGCCGGCCCACGTTGACGCGCGATCAGTTGCTGGTCGCGACCCAGGACGGGGTGTTGCGGCTCGATCGCCAGCACGCCCTGCGCGTCCTCGGACTCTGGCCGAAGAGTGAAATGAAGCGGTACCAGGCAGGCAACCTGCAGCTGTTCCAGCAAGTCGGCAAACCCGCGATGCTGGTCGTCGCGGGACCGAGCAGTTTGACGATTTATCAGGCACGAAAAAAGTAACGCTGCCAAGCGAAGGAGTTCGTGGATGAGCACGCCGCAAGATCCGACCGAGATGACCGAAGAAGATGTCCAGGCCGTCAACCACCTGCGCAAGGCCTACCAGATGCTGCAAAACGAGATCAGCAAGGTGATCGTCGGGCAGCAGCAAGTGGTGGACGAGGTGCTGATCTCGATCTTTTCCCGGGGCCACAGCCTGCTGGTCGGCGTCCCGGGGCTGGCCAAGACGATGCTGATCAGCACCCTGGCGCGCTGTTTGTCGCTCAACTTTTCGCGCATTCAGTTCACGCCCGACCTGATGCCGTCCGACATCACCGGTACCGAGGTGATCGTCGAGGACAAGGCCAGCGGCGCCCGCAGCTTCAAGTTCCTCAAGGGGCCCATTTTTGCCAACGTGATCCTGGCTGACGAGATCAACCGCACGCCGCCCAAGACGCAAGCCGCCTTGCTCGAGGCGATGCAGGAGAACCAGGTCACCGCCGGCGGTACGCGACATCCGCTGGAGGCGCCATTCTTCGTACTGGCGACGCAGAACCCGATCGAGCAGGAGGGCACCTATCCGCTGCCCGAGGCGCAGCTCGACCGTTTCATGTTCAACGTGCTGGTCGACTATCCGGACGAGGCCGAGGAGTTCGAGATCATGAAGCGCACGACCGGCGACCATGCCGCGGACGTGCAGCAGGTGCTGACGGGCGAGGATATCGTTTCGCTGCAGAAGATCGTGCGACGCGTGCCGATCGCCGACGAGGTGGTGCGCTATGCGCTGCAATTCGCCCGGCGCACGCGGGTCAACTCGCCGGACGCGCCGGAGTTCATCAAGAACTGGGTCGCCTGGGGAGCCGGACCGCGCGCGAGCCAGTACCTGATCCTCGGCGGCAAGGCGCGCGCCATCCTGCATGGTCGCTACTACGTCTCGACCGACGACATCAAGGCGGTGGCGCACCCGGTGCTGCGCCATCGCGTGATCATCAACTTCTCGGCGGAGGCCGAGGGCATCACCACGGACAAGATCGTCGACAAGCTGATCGACACCATCCCGACGCAGGAAAGCGAAGCGTTCGCCGATACGCGCCTGCCCAAGGTTCTGGGCTCGGAAAACGGGGAGTAGCAAGCACTTGGAAGACAAGCTGAAGTACCTCGATCCGGCGGTGCTCTCGAGCATCTCGCGGCTGGACCTGGTCGCGAAGCTGGTGGTCGAGGGGTTTATCTCGGGCATGCACAAGAGCCCGTACCACGGCTACTCGGTCGAGTTTGCCCAGCATCGCGAATATGTGCCGGGGGATGACCTGCGGCACGTCGACTGGAAGGTCTTCGCGCGCTCCGACCGCTATTACATCAAGGAGTACGAGGAGGAGACCAACCTGGTGGCCGCGATCCTGCTCGACGTCTCCGAGTCGATGCGTTATGGATCCGAGGGCGTGACGAAGTATCAGTACGCCTGTTATGTCGCGGCCAGCTTGGCGCATCTGATCATCCATCAACAAGATGCGGTCGCGCTGGCTCTGTTCGACCAGGGGGTGCGGCGTTACGTGCCGCCATCCTCGCACTTCTCCCATCTGGGCGTGATGTTGAACGAGCTGGATCAGATCGAGCCGAAGAAGAAGACGGACATGGCCGAGACGTTCCACGACATCGCCGAGCGCATCCGCAAGCGCAGCCTGGTGATCGTGATCAGCGACTTCTTCGATGATCCGGAGCGGATCTTCGCCGGGCTCAAGCACTTTCGCCATCGGCGGCACGAGGTGATCGTGTTCCAGATCCTCGACCGCTACGAGCTGACTTTTCCATTCAAGCGGATGACGAAGTTCATCGGGCTGGAGCAATTGCCGGAGCAGCTGCTGGATCCACGCGCAGTGCGCGAGGCTTACCTGGAGCAGATCAACGGACACATTCGCGAGCTGCGGCGCAAGTGCCTGAAGGTTCGGGCCGACTACACGATGATCGCCACTGACGAGAGTCTGGACGTTGCGTTGTCGACCTACCTGTCGGCCCGCCATGCGGGGCGTCGCGCATGAGTTTCTTCAATCCGCTGTTTGCCTGGGGGCTGGGGCTGATCGGGGTGCCGATCATCATCCACCTGATCTTCCGCCAGACCTATCGCAAGCAGGAGTGGGCGGCGATGGAGTTCCTGCTGCGCGCGTTCGAGAAGACGCGGCAGAAGCTGCTGCTCGAGAACCTGCTGTTATTGCTGCTGCGCGTGCTGGCCGTGCTGCTGCTGGTGCTGGCCTTCATGCGGCCGGTCGTGCGGCTGGGCATTCCTGGTTTGCGGGCGATTGCGCGCAGCGACCGGGACCTGATCCTGATCGTTGATACGAGCTACTCGATGACCTATCGGGATGGCGCCAAGAGTGTCTTCGACAAGGCGATCGAACAAGGGCTGGAGTTCGTCACGCGGCTGGACGGCAAGGGCAGCGTGGCGTTGCTCACCGCCAGCGACCGGCCGGAGGTCTTGCTCGAATACACGCCCAATCACGAGACGGTCGCGAAGACGTTGAAGGGGATCAAGCCAACCGGGGGTGCGACCGACATCGCGGCCAGCCTGCGCAAGGTGCACGAGCTGATCAGCGACCCCCGTTTCCGCGCGCGCGGTCGCAAGCGGGTGGTGCTGTTGACCGACCTGACGCGCAACGGCTGGGTCGTCAAGGGGCGCAAGGTGGAGGGCGTGTCGTCGGTGCTGGAGAAGCTGGCGACGAAGGTGGACGAGTTCCTGCTGGTGGACCTGGGCAAGCGGCGGCCGGAGTTGAACCTGTCCGTCGACAAGCTCTACTCGGCCGACAAGATCGTCGGCCAGAACTTGCCCGCGCAGTTCCTGGCGACGATCTCCAATCGGGGGAGCAAGCCGGTGCACGGGGTGAAGGTGCACTTCCTGCTCGCCGGTGCCAAGCGCGAGACCAAGGTGATCCGCACCTTGCCGCCGCGGCAGTCGAGGGATGTGGTGTTCTCGGAGGTCTTTCCCAAGAGCGGTCCGACCTACGTCACCGTAGAGGTCGAGGGAGACCAGCATCTGGTGGTCGACAACCGGCGGCACCACGCCTTCGAGGTGGTCGACAAGATCAAGGTCTTGCTGGTCGACGGGGATGTGCAGAAGTGGAGCGAGCTGGCCGATACGCACTATCTCGCCAGCGCGCTGGCCCCACAGATCTCGAACAACAATGCGATCCGGCACATCTTCGAGCCGCGGCAGGTCGACCGCCAGCAGTTCCACCGGACCAAGCTGGTTGGCTCCGGCTATGACGTCGTCGTGCTCTCCAACGTCAGCTACCTGTCCGAGGAGAAGGAGATCGAGCTGGAACAGTTCGTCAAGCTCGGGGGCGGGTTGCTGATCTTCCTCGGCGATGAGATCCGCCCGGATATCTACAACAAGCGGCTGTTCGAGAAGCGCAAGATACTGCCTGGCAAGCTGGCCTCCAAGCCGTTCGGCGACGTCGCCGAGGGGGAACCCAAGTACCAGCTCTTGCCGGTGAACTACACCCATCCGCTGTTCCTGTTCTTCCGCGATTTCCAGTACATGTTCAACGGTCTGAAGCAAAATACCGCGCTGGTCGGGATGTTCTACCCGGTGACCCCGGACAAGGCCCCCCAGGTGACAGTGCTGGCGCGCTACAGCGACGCCAAGAGCTCGCCCGCGATCATCGAGCGGCAACTGGGGCTGGGCAAGGTGCTGCTGGTGACCACCTCGGCCGACGGCGACTGGCAGCGACTGGTCGACAGCGATGTGTATCTGCCGCTGGTGCACGAGACGATCTACTACCTGATCTCGCGGCTGTCCGCCGCGCGCAACTTGCTGGTCCACGCGCCGATCGAGTTCTCGATGCGCGCGCGCTATACAGCGGTTCGCGTGGCGCGGCCCGAGGCGAGTGGCGATCCGCGGCGAGAGGCCGCCAAGCAGCCGCGCCCACAGGCGAATGGCGTCTTTCGCTACAGCCAGACCGACCAGTCGGGCGTGTATCGGGTGGAGCTGGACTCGCTGAGCACCTCTGCGACCGGTCAGGCCCAGACGGAGAAGACGATCGCCTATTACGGAATAGGCGTGGATCCGGCTGAGGGAGACCTGGAGCATCTGGGACAGAGTGGGCTGATCAAGCGCTACCCCGCGCTGGGCAACAGGCCGTACCACTTCAGCAAATCAGCCCGCGCGCTGGGCCTGGGCAGCGGTCTGCAGAAGGAAGGCGAGGTCTGGCATTTGTTGCTGCTGCTGGGGCTGATCTGCCTGATTTCCGAATCGATTCTGGCGATGTGGATGGGCCGAAAATGATGGCGCTACAGCTGACCCTGGCACAGATTCCGCAGGCGGAACTGGTCTGGAAGAGTGCTCCCCCGCGTTGGGTAATCTTCCTGCTGGTCCTGGCGGCGTTGCTCTTCGTGAGCGTGATCTATCGTCGCGAGGGCCGCAGCCTGCCGAGGCCTGGCAGGTTGTTTCTGGGGAGCCTGCGACTCTTGCTGCTGCTGGCGCTGTTGCTGGTCTACATGAATCCAGCCTACGAGACGAAGGCCAGCCGCTTTCGCAAGAGTGCGGTGATCGTGCTGGTCGACGAGTCCTTGTCGATGACGCTGGCGGACGCCTACTCGAAAGCAGAGATGGCGCTGCTCTGGAAGGCGATGGGCCACATCGACAAGGACGGCAAGATCCTCAAGCCGGCGCCGAAGAAATTGCAGCGGATCGCGATCGTCAACCGGTTGCTCGACCCCAAGTTCGGGAGCTTGCTGAAGGAGCTCAGGCAGCGCAACGACATTGAGCTATACGCCTTCAGCGACAACGTCTATCCCAACATCCAGCCCGGCAAGACGCGGCCGCAGGGCCAGAAGACCAGCATCGGCGACACGCTGCAGATGCTGCTCGATCAACCGCGAGACCGCCGGATCGCGGCGGTCGTGATGCTGACCGACGGGCAGTCGAACTCCGATACCGTGGCGCCGCTGGAGGTCGGCAAGACCTTTGCAGACCTGAAGATCCCGATCTACACCGTTGGCGTTGGCAGTCCGGTCAAGCCCAAGGACATCGTATTACTGCGCCTGCGGGCTCGTGAGAAGGTACTGGTCGGTGACAAGCTCACCTTCCACCTGGAGCTGGCACATCAGGGTTACGGCGAGAACAAGAGTGTCGCCGTCATACTCGAAGATCTGACCGCCTGGGTCAAGACGACAGGCAAAGGCTTTCGCAAGCGAATGAAGGCTGGGCAGGTACTGCCGCTCGAGCGTGGCGGTCGCCTGCTAGGAACGCGTCCGATCAGGCTCGGTAGAGCCGGCAAGGTGCAGCACATGCGCTTTGTCCATATCTTCAAGACCGACGGGGTCTACTTCGTCCGGATCAAGGTGCTGCGGCAGGATGGCGAGGAGACGATTCGCAACAACCAGCTGCTCGTGCGGGTCGAGGTTCGCGACGACCGCCTGCGCGTGCTCTATATAGAGGGGCCGCCGCGCTGGGAATGGCGGAGTATGCGCAACTGGTTGATCCGCGATCCGAAGATCACTGCAAACCTGTACCTGACCTGGGCCGACCCGGACTTCCCCCAGGAAAAGAGTCAGGATGCCCCGGACCTGGAGAACTGGCCACCGACACGCGACGAGCTGTTCAAGTACCACGTGGTGATCCTGGGCGAGGTGGACCCGACCCACATGGGCGTGGGGCCGGGTGAGGCGCGCCGGTTCCTCAAGGATCTGCGCGCTTTCGTCGAGAAGCGCGGCGGTGGACTGATCCTGATCGCTGGTGAACAGTTCAATCCGGCCGCCTTCGAGTCCTCACAGTCGATGCGGGCGCTGTTGCCGGTACGTACGCGACCGGAGCCTGGCGGGATCTACACCGAGGCCAAGCGCCTCGTCAGGACGCAGCGCGGGATTGGCCATCCGATCTTCCAGCTCAAGGACGACACGGACGAGAACATCAAGGCCTGGGAGGACAAGTACGTCGGCCATTTCTTCTGGTTCAGGCGGACGCGGCCGGTGCCGGGGGCGAGCGTGCTGGCCGTGCATCCAGATGCGAAGTATGTGTACAAGGCTCGCAGCGAACGGGCGCCCGAGCAGCTGCGACACTTTCCATTGTTCGTGCTACGCAACTTCGGTCGGGGCAAGGTCTTCTTCTCCGCGACCGACGACACCTGGCGCTGGCGTTTCCTGCGCGGCGATGAGTATTTTCGTCGCTTCTGGGCCCAGGTGATCCGTTATGTCGGTGCGCCGAGCCTGTTCGGGGAGAGTTTTCATTACAAGCTGACCACCAATCGGCGCGAATATGAGCCGGGCATGCGCGTCCAGGTCACGCTCGAGGTGCTCGATCGGGAGTTCAATCCGGCGCAGGACGAGAGCTGGAAGGTTCGCTCGCGCAATCCCGCGGGGGAGGAACAAACGATCTTCCTGACCGCGCTGAAGGGACGGCCCGGCAGCTATTCCGGTGTGATTTATGCCAATTATCTCGGCCGCTGGGAGCTGTCGGTCGACAAGAACGAGCAACGCGGCATCCTCGAGGAGGCGCGGGTCAACTTCGACGTGCGCATCCCCGACATCGAGTCTCGCAATCCGGAACTCAACGAGCCGATGTTGAAGAAATTGGCGATGCAGACCGAGGGCGCCTATTTCAAGGCCTGGCAAACGGCGGAAATCCCGCCATTGATCAAGAAGGCCAAGCGTCGGCGGGCGAGCACCCTGGGCCGTTCACGCAGCGCCTGGGACCTGAAACTGGTTCTGGCGTTGATCCTCGGGCTGATGTTCATCGAGTGGTTTGTGCGTAAGCTCTTTCGCCTCCACTAGCTGTGATTGTATAATAAGGTTTAGTGATGAGACGATATGGCGTCTGGCTGGCAATCTGCATCCTCGGAGGGATGTCCATTGCCCGAGCCGATTATCAGGCGGTCTATCTGAACGACAAGCCCGAGGTGCGCTACCTCGTGCAGAAGATCGACACCCTGATCATCAAGCAGCAGTGGGACGAGGCGGTCCAGAAAATCCAGGAGTTGATCGTCGAGCACCCGGGCGTCGTCTTTCGAACCACCGAGCACCATTTCCGCGGTGTTCGACACCACGGTCTGTCGCTGCTGGTCGAACTGCCCGAGGCCTGCCGGGCGGCCTACCGCCGACGTTATGACCCCAAGGCGCGACGGCTGATCGAGACCGCGCCCGGCGAGGCCGGGCTGCGCCTGGTGGTGGCGCGCTATCTATTCACGCCCACGGCGGACAAGGCGATCCTGCGCCTGGCGGCGATTGCGCTGGAGCGCGGTGAGGCGCGTCAGGGCGCCTACTGGCTGGAGCAATTGCTGCTCAAGCACCCGGCTGACAAGTTGCCGGGCCAGCAAGTGGCCATGCTGGGCTTCTGCTATCGTCGTGGGGGGATGCTCGCCCCGCTGCGTGCGCTGCTGCAGCGCAGTGCCAAGCGCAAGCTCGGCATCCGTATCGGCAACAAACGGCGGATGCTGGCCGGCTACTTGCGTGATCTGCTGAGTGACGCCGAGGCGGACAGCAAGCGACTCTGGAATCTAGAATCCTGGCCGGTCTTCGGCGGTAACTGGAGCCAATCGCGCATTGCGCCTTTCGAAGTCAGCACCAATAAAAAAGCGCGCTGGACCCGCAGTTTCCCCACCGGCATCTCCAAGTTCACCTACCCCTGGCGCTCCAAGCCTTCGTATCGGGGGCAGCTGCCGATCCGGCACCACGCCTCGGTCGGCGGGGGATCCGTCTACATTTCCAACGGCCACATGCTCTATGCGATGAGCCTCTTCAGCGGGCAGTTGCTCTGGGAGGCCGGACCACTGGTGCAACGGGTCGAGACGCCGCAGGGCAAGCTGCAGCCGTACGGAGTGACCTATCATCGGGGCTCGGTCTACGCCAACCTGGAGATTCCCAGCGAAGGCAGGCCTCAGACCTGGTTGCGTTATCTGATTCGCACGCCATTGCCCATGCGCGTGCTGGTGCGGGTGGCGGCGACGACCGGGAAGATCCTCTGGAAGACCTCTCGGCCGAAGCTGGGCGCCGACGCCTTCGTCAATCGAATCAGCCTGCTCTGCCCGCCGGTGATCCGAGGAAACGTGGCGTATGTCGCGGGCGCCTACCACGAGGGCTACTTCAAGTACTACCTGCTGGCCTTCGACATCCGGGATGGTTCCTTGAAGTGGAAGCGACGCATCGGCGGCGGCCAGCAGGCGCTGAACCTCTTCGGACGTCCGTTCCGCGAACTGATCGGCAGCATGCCGGCGCTGTTTGGCGGGCGGATCTACCTCTGCTCCAATCTGGGTTTCATCTCCTGCCTGGACGCCGAGACTGGCGAGATCCTCTGGGTCGCGCGCTACAGCCGCCTGCGGATCCCGACGACTCAGACCCATCTGCTGCCGCCGGTCGACGTGCACTGGTACAGCCGACCACCGCTGGTCACGCAAGGGCTGGTGATCAGCGCGCCGGTGGACTCGCGATTCCTTTACGCAATGGATGCCAACACGGGCAAGCTGCGCTGGGTCATCGAGGCGGAGGGAGACCACATCGTGCTCGGCGTGACCGGGGGCAAGCTCTACACCGCAGGACGACGGTTGCGGGCCTTCTTCGTGCAGAGCGGGAAGATGGCAATCCTGCCGCGGGCGCTGAAGAGCACGGAGGGCCCGGTGATCGGCCAGGGCGCCCTGACCGCAAAGGTCGGCTATGTCTGCACGCGCAAGACGATGTATCGTTTCAGTACCTCCGACCTGAGGATCCTCTCGCGCAGCCAGCCCGCCGTCCTGGGCAACCTGACGCTGGTCGGCAACGTGCGCATCGCCGTCGGCAAGAGTACGCGGAATGGACCCGGTCGAGTCGCGGCCTACTACGACTGGAACGAGTTCCAGGCGAACCTGCTCGGAATGATCGCGAAGGCGCCGCAAGAGCCATTCGGCTACAACGGCCTGGCTTCGATCTATGCACAACGCGGCAAGTTCGAGCCCGCACTCAAGTACTTCAAGAAGGGGCTTGCTCGCGCGCGTCGGGAGACGACTCGGGAGTATCGAGATGCCGTGCGTCGTGCCCGGGCCGGGATTCACAGCTTGTTCCTGGCGCGGGCTCGCAAGCTGCGGGCACAGGGCCGGATCGCCGCGGCGCTGGACGATCTGGATCAGGCAGCGCTGCACGCGGTCGGCGGGTCCGCCGGGCTCTGGGTGATGCAGGTCCGGCTGGACATCATGGCCGCACGAGGCGACTTGCAGGCCGTGGCGGAGCTGGTCGATCAGATCGAAGAGTTGCATGGCAAGGCGGTGATCCGCGATGGAAATAAACAAACGACCGCGGGCCTCGCGGCGCTCGTTCGACTGGCCCGGCTGTACGTGGGGGCCAACCGTGGACACGAGGCAGTCGCCGTTTATCAGCGAATCCTGATGTGGCACCCGGAGGACGAGTTTGGCGGCTTGAGCGGCAAACTACTGGCCTACCAGGCAATCGAACAGTTGAAGAAGACCTACGACCCGTCGATTTACAGCAAGTGGAATCAGCAGGCGATCGCGCGCTTCAGACTGGCCCGGCAGAGCGGCTCGCTGGGAGAGCTGGAATCGATCCGCCAGCGCTATCCGAACTGCACGATCCTGCCGCGTGTGATCCTGCTGATGGCGCGTCGACTGATCGATAAGAGCCGGCCGATCGAGGCGAAGAATATCTTGCAGGACTTTCTGCGAGCCTCCAAGCCGACCGCGGCCTACCTGCCGACCGCCCGCTACCTGCTGTTCAAGGCGCTCGACAAGAACAAGATGTACGCCTCGGCGAAGGGCATCTTGCTCGAGATGGTCGAGCAGTACGATGGCGTGAAGATCCAGCTCGGTGAGGAGCAGCAACTCGATCTGGGGGACTACGCCCGCCGCCGCCTGGCCGAGAAGCTCTATCGCACACTCGATGCACGACCGCCCATGCGGGATCTGAAGCTGGGCAGCGGGAACAGCCCGGCCTGGAAGATCAGCCTGGAAGTGGCAGGCAACATGCGACTGCTGGAAGTGGGCGGCGCCTGTCCGCCAAAGTATCGTGATCGCTTCTTCGTCGAGGACGGAGGCCTGCTGAGTTGCCGCAGCGCGACCGATGGCAAGTCGCTGTGGAAGACGCAGGCCGGCGTGCAATTGATGGGGCTGGCATGGTCGCGGGGCAAGTTGATCGCCTGGATGCGCGAGGGACTGGTCGCGGCCTACGATCCGGCAGATGGCCGGCGGCTGTGGCATACGCAGATGCCAGGCGCGGTCGGCGCAGTGCGTGTCGCACGCGGTCTGGTGGCGATCGTCGTACCGGACAGCGATGGCCGCCAGCAACAGAGCAAGATGGTCTTGCTCGACGCGGTCAGCGGGCAGCTGACCTGGGTCAGCCAGTTTTCCGCCGTGTCCGTGCCGGCGCCGCTGATTTCACGACGGCACCTGATCGCCTGGACCGTCCGTCGGCCGGGCGACGTACTGCTGTTCGATCTGGGCACCGGCCAGGTTTCGCGTCCGTTCCGCCTGGGGCTCAACCAGCTGATCTCGGCGCCGGTGTTGTTTGGCGACGATCGACTGGCGCTGCCACTGTCGCGCAAGAAACTGCTGATCTACAATCTCTGGCGCGGCGAGAAGGTGCGCGAGATCGCGGTCGTCGATGGCATCCTCGACAGCAAGCTGATGGCTGGACAGCGAAGCATCCTGATCAGCACCGGGGGCCGTGAGCTGGAGGCCTACAATACCAGCGGTCGGCGCATCTGGCGGCTCAAGCTGGATCGGCAGAGCATCCTGCGCCGCCAGATCGTGCACGAACACTGTTTTCTGGTGACGCAGGGTTTTGCCGGGATGGGGGCCCAATCGAAGCAGGCGGTGGTGATCGACATGCGCAGCGGGAACATCCTCTGGCAAGCCTACCTGGGAGATGCAGGAACGCCGGTCTGGCGCATGGTGGTCAGTCAGGGTTATCTGATCGTTCAACTGGGTTATCGCGAAGCAATGAAGCTGGTGGTGATCGATCGCAAGACAGGCAAACGCGCGGCCGAGTGGCGAGTGGGTTCGTCCCGTGGCGCATACCCGACAATCGCGGGGGGGCGCTTGATCGTGGCCATGTTCGATCAGATCCATGCGTATGGTGGGGTCCGGAGGAAGAAATGAATCACAGATACGGTTGGTTGTGGGCCATTGTGCTGGGGTTGGTCTTGACCTCCGCAGCGAGGGCCAACGATCCTGTCGAGCTGACCGAGGAGGCGCGGGTCGCGGTGGGGCGGGCGCTGGAGTATCTCAAGAAGAACCAGCACACTGACGGCTCCTGGAGAGCCGATGTGGGCTACAAGCTCAACTACAATTACCGGGTCACGGAGCGTTTCGAGCCCCACATCGGTGTCACCTCGCTGGCCTGCATGGCCTTCATGGCTGGCGGAAATCTGCCGGGGCGCGGACGCTACGGGGCGCAGGTCAAGCGTGGGCTGAACTATGTGCTGAAGCACGTGCGCGACGGCGGATTCGTCACGCACCACGGCTCGCGCATGTATTCACATGCGTTTGCCACGCTGTTCCTGGCCGAAGTCTACGGCATGACCCACAATCCCAAGGTTCGCAAGGCATTGAAGGCCGCGGTCAAGTTGATCATCGACAGCCAGAACGATCAGGGCGGTTGGCGCTACGCGCCGGGCGCCCAGGATTCCGACATGTCGATCGTCGTCTGCCAGGTGCAGGCGTTGCGCGCTGCCCGAATGGTCGGCATCTCGGTGCCGATCCACGTGATCGAGAAGGCGAGGCGATACGTCAAGCGCAGCGCCCAGCCGAACGGCAGCTTCAAGTATCAAGATCTGGTCGTCAGCCGAGACAGCTTCGCGCTGACCGCGGCGGGCGTCACGGCACTGCACGGGACTGCGATCTACAACGACGCACGGGTCAAGCGCGGGCTGGAGTACCTGATGACCCGCAGGCACCTGAGCTACGGCACCTACTTCTACTACTACGGCCATTATTACGCGGTCCAGGCGATGTACATCAGCGGTGGAAAGTGGCCGCGCTTCTGGCGCAACTGGTATCCCTGGATCCGCAACGACCTCACCTCGCGACAGAACCGTGATGGCAGCTGGGAGAACCGCGTTGGCCCTGGCGAGAGCTTCGCAACCGCCATGGGCGCCCTGATCTTGCAGATTCCTTACCGATATTTGCCGATTTTCCAGCGGTAGAGCCAGAAGCAATATCGTAAGCCATTAGTGAGCTGCAGGTTATGCTAGTCCTCGCCCCTCTGGAGCGCCCTCAGATTTCAATAAAATACCGAACGATTCCGGTCATCGACGGGTTTTACCTGGAGTCGGTCAATGGATGCTGACGCGCGAGACATCGAGTTGATGACTCTGGTTCGCTATGGAACGCCCGAGGCATCAGAACAGGCGTTCCGGGAGCTCTACACGCGTTACAACCGTCGGCTCGGCAAGTTCTTTTACATGGCATCGCGGGACTACACGCTGGCCGCAGACTTGATTCAGGACACATTCGTCAAGCTGTGGAACGCGCGTGGTCGGTACGAAGCGACCGGGAAGTTCTCCACGTTCCTGTTCCAGATAGCAAAGAATCACTGGATCAACGTGCGGGAGAAGAAGCTCAGACGGCCGGCGACGTACAGCCTAGATGCAGATAGGGAAGACAGGCAGGGTGAAACCTTCCAGGCACAGTTCGAGGCTGTTGGAACCCCATCACCGGAACGCGCAGTTCTGGCGCTGGAACAGGAACGACAGTTGATGGCGGCCGTGGATGTCCTGCCCGAGAAGCACCGGATGGTGTTCGTCTTGAGTCAAATCGAAGGGCTCAAGCACAAGGATATCGCCCTGATCCTCGATATACCCGAGGGGACGGTCAAGTCCCGTATGTTCAACGCGATCACAAAGTTGCGCGATGTGCTGCGGGATGCCAGTCAGCGCTAGCGCTAACTCTGGCTGACGGGCCGACCGGGCGAAGAGTAGGAAGGAGAGAAGAGTATGTTCTGCGAGCAGACGCAGGATCTGTTGACGTGCTACCACCAAGATGAGCTGGACCCGTCGATAAAAACGGAGGTCCAGGCACATCTGGCGCACTGCCCCAGCTGCCAGACAGAGAGCGACGAGATCCAGCAGATCCTGTCGCTTTTTTCGTCGGTTGGCGAGTTCGAACCACCCGCCGAGGTCTGGCAACGCATCGAGGCGGATATCCGTCAGCCGCAAACACCCGCCCTCTCCACACCCTCCTTGGATTCGCATTCGCGGCCGCGCTGGATTGCGTGGGCCGGAAGCCTGATGGCAGCCGCCGCCATCCTGCTGCTCCTGCTTCAGCTCAATGGTACCGATCCACCGCGCGAAGTGGCGCAGGCCAGACTGGAGTCTGGCATGCTGCGCCTGCAGACAGGCTCCGCTGAACGAACGCTGCCCATCGGAAAACGCTTCACGATCTGGCCCGGTTCCCGACTGATCACGGTCGACGGACGGGCCAGCGTTGCTTTGAGCTCGAACTCCCAGTTGAAGCTCGGCCGCGAGACGAGCGTGAGCTTCAGCCGCAATCTGATCGATCTGCAGCGAGGGGAGCTGTATCTGAATGAATCAGGCGTGGCCCACTGGGAGATCCGTACGCCCCATATGCATCTTCAGCTGATCGGTACCGAGGTCGAGCTGACCGTCAAGTCGAGCGGCACCCGCCTGGCAGTCATTCAAGGCGAGGTTCTGCTGAAGAACGGCGCCGAGCCACTGCGCCTGACCGAGGGCCAGGCGTTGCAGGTCTCCAGCCGGACTGATACGGGACTGGCTCAGCGCATCACGACATTTCAGGTCCAGCAGGCCCGCGCCCGCTGGTTGCAGCCGGACGCGCTGACGCTCAAGGCCGAGCTGACCTACGTGCGTGATGCTGCTGGAAAGCCGGTTCTGCAACTTCGCTTGACCAATACCACCACTGCGCCGATCCGGCTCTCATCTTCTGCGGGCCGCTCGTGCCAGCTGCGGATCCGGCGCAACGGCAAACAACTGGCCGCGATGCATCTACCTTTGATCCTGGGTCAGCAACCGCTGCAGCTCGCTCCCGGAGAGCACTGCACCTATCAATTCGACGCCTCGAGCCTGTCAGATTCAGGCAGATATGAAGTCTCGGCACTGTATCTGGTTGGGCAAGGCTTGCGGGCAGACAGTCGTACGATTACATTCCGGATTCCCTAGTCTCTCTTTCGTCACGCCACAGGGAATCCTAGATGAAAGCCACCCTCGCATCCATCCGCCAGAAGCTGGTCGCAGTCCGAACCGCCGTGCGGATGCTCTATATTTTCGATGGCATGCTGAAGGTCGTGGTGGGGATCATCCTGCTGCTGGCCTGCGGATTTCTGCTCGACCGGCTGCTCGAGTTTCCCCGCTTGATGCGCGTGGCTCTGCTGGGCACGCAGTTGGGGCTCGCCGGTCTGCTGGTCTGGCGTGTACTGATCTATCCGATCCGGGTCAGGATCTCGATCGAAGACATCGCGGGGCAGGTCGAACTGCGCAATCCCTTCCTCAAAGACAGGCTGATCTCCGCCCTGCAGCTCGAACGCCAGTTGAAGGATCCCGAGTATGGAGACAGTCGACAGTTGACACAAGCAGTCATCCGCGAGGCCGAGGAACTGGCGGGAGGCATCAAGTTCTACAACATCCTGCATCCACGGCCCGTGCTGGTCACCGCGATACTGACCCTGCTGCTGTGCGGCAGTGCCACGGGGGCCTGCCTGTTCTGGAGCCAGCAGGCCAAGATCTGGGCCTTGCGCAATCTACTGCTGGCGGATGTCAGCTGGCCGCGCGAGAACGAGATCCATCTGATTCGGCGTACCTTCCAGGTCACCAGAGGCACGTCGTTGCAGGTGCGCTTTCTCTTCGAGACGCTGCCGGAGACCGATACACCGATCGAATTGCGTGTGCTGGAGCTGGTCGACAACCCGGCGGATCAGGGTCTCAAGTCAGCAGGCGCCCGCCGTCAAGGACTCAAGAACAGCGAAACGAAGCGTCCGCTGGAGGCCAGCAAGGCAGTGCGCTACACCGGTGACGCGGCGGCATTGACGGAACTGATCAAGCTCTCCCCGGGAACTCTGTACTATCAGGAGCGCAGCATCCCGCTGGTTCGCAAGGACGTGCCCGAGGGTGTCGCGCTGGAGGCCAGTCTGCCCCCGAGCAGCAAGCCACTGTTGTTCTTTTTGCGAGCCGAGACGGTGCGCAAGACGCCGCTGTTCACGGTGCGCTTCGAGCGGATCCTGACGCCGTTCTATGAAGCCCTGCCAGTGCGCCGGGCCAAGCAGTCGCAGGTCGCGCTGGTGCCCCTGCCGGACACGTCGATCTACGTGCCGCGCGGGCACAACCTGAAGCTGCAGGCGGTCGTCTTCGGCCCGATCCTGCGCGACAAGACCACCATCCGCTACAAACTGAAGGGTGTCGGCCAGCAACAGTCGGATCTGCTGTCGGCGATCGAACGCGGCAATCGCTTCGCCTACGAGGATTTCGTCGAGGTCAGCAAGGAGCTGGAGTTCCAGCTGGCGACCGGCGACAAGGTCGAGGGCGGGCCAACCTACAACGTTCGCGTTCGCGTACCTCCCGAGGCGCAGTGGCACAAGATCGAGCTGGTATACCCGTCCTATCTGGGCCGCAAGCCGGCGCCGGAGCTGGCGGGAACGAACAACCGCGACTTTCTCGAAACCCCGCTAGGCACACGGTTCCAGCTGCGGGTGACCGGTGAGTTCTCCCAGCCGCGGCTCGAGCGTGGGCAGAAGCCCGTTGCGGTGCCCTTCGCCGCCTGGTTGCGCTTCAGCCAGGGACTGCGAACCGAAATCTCCCTCGAGCAGGTCGGCGATCCGGTGGACGTGAAGGAGCGGCCTGGCCGGGTACATGTCACGTTCAAGGGGTCGTTCATGGCGACCCACGACACCGGCTTCTTCTTCCGCATGCGGGGTCCGAACCGGCTGCACAACGAGGACGCACGGCACTACCAGGTCTCGGTGCGCGCCGACAGCCCACCCGGGCTGCTGCTGAAGCGTCCAAGCGGGTCGGGACAGCCGTACTACCTGGCAACCCGCGACGCATCGATCAGGATGATCCTGAAGACGCTCGACGATCATGGCCTGGGGCGTGTGGTCTTGCGCTACCGACTCGACGGAGAAACAGACTACCGCGAGACGGAGTTGAAGAAAGCCAAGTATCAGTTCAAGCAGAAGTACCAGGCAGGTGAGGCGCCGCTGGGTGAGCCGCGTGACAAGACCTTCACCTTTCCCTGGGAACTCGAGAGCGTGCAGAAGCTGAAGGTCGGGGACAAGATCCACTACCACTTCCTGGCAGAGGACTACGCGCCGTTCGAGATGGGCGAGGAGGGCCAGCTGGTCCTGCGGAATCATGGCAACCGGACCTACCTGCGAAGTGGCTACAGCGAGCACCGCTTCATCAAGGATCGGACGGACTATCGTATCCTGATCGTGACGAAGCTCGAGATGGTCCAGCATCTCAACGAGCAACTGTTGATGCTGCGGCGGGAGGTGGTGCGCTTGTTGAAGACGCAGAGCGACATCAAGAAGACCACCGTCGGGTACACCAAGAACAAGGCCTACTCCGCTAACGACCTGGATCAGATCTTTCGCCTGGAACTGCGGCAAAACGATCTGCAACGCGCGACGCGTGAGCAAATCCGCGGGCCGCTGATGCGAATCCAGGAACTCTATCGAGAGAACCACCTGAAACCCGGCACGGATGTGGGTGAGATGGTGCGTCTGGCCAGCGCGGTGGTGCTCGACCTCTCGCCCTCGGCAGGCAAGTTGCTGAAGACGGCTCAGGCAACAAATGATGCGGCGTTCCAGCGAGAGAGCTTGACCGACGCAGTGACGATACAAGATCGAATTTTGCGGCATTTCAGATCCATGTTGGATGAGATGCAGAAGTGGGAGGATCTGTCGGAGGTGATTCAGGAGGCACAGGAACTGCTGAATTTCCAGAAGCAGCTCAACTCTCAAACCAAGACGCTGAAACGGCGTTAGGAGATAGCGATGTTCAGACGCGCCCTGATCGTTCTCGTGCTTGCAATGGTCTGCTGGCCCATGCCGATGGCCTGGAGCGAAGAAGACCAGACCTCCGAGCGCAACTCGGTACTGCAAAAGCAAGCGAAGGCACGCAAGCTGCTCAAGCTGCTGGAGGGCAAGATCCGCCGGGTGGCCGAACGCCTCACGCAGCGGGACAGGGCTGATGAGGCCGAGCGACTCGAGAAGGCGCGTAAGTTGCTGATCGAGAAGACGGTCGAGGACGACATGCAGCGTGCGCAGCAGCTGATCAAGGAAGGGAAATTGATGGCGGCGCGTCAGGTGCAGACCGAAATCTACAGAAAGCTGGAGATGATGGTCAAGATCCTGCTCGATCAGCAGAGCATGGAAGAGACCCGCCGGAAGATGCAGCGGCTCGCGGAGCAACAGGAACAGCTCAAGCAGCTGCAGAAGGAGCAGGACAAGCTCATCCGCGAGATGGACAAGCTGCGGAAGGCCCAGCGAAACAACCTGCCCAAGTCGATGAATCAGCTGCGCAAGGACATCGACCAGCTGCGTGACCGTCAGGATGATCTGACCGAAAAGACGCGCAAGGCCACCACAAAACAGATGCGCAACCTGGCCCGGCAGATGGATCGGCTGAAGCAGACCATCCAGAAGCAGCAGGATCTGGACAAGAAGGCGAACGACAATCCGGATGCGCAGAAGCTGGACAAGGAGATCGCGCGACTGGACGAGCTGATCAAGCAGCAGCAAGCGCTGCTCAAGAAGAAGCCGCAGGATCCCAACAGCGCCAGGTCGAAGTTCTCCAAGGCGCTGAAAGATTCGCAGCAGGCAAGCAAGACGCAGAACAAGCAGAGCGCCGACGCGCTCGGCAAGCGGTACCAGCAACTGGCGCGCAAGCAGCAGCAACTGCTCGAAAAGACCGCGGCCAGGCGCGCCGCGCTTGCGAGCAAGCAGCTGGACAAGCAGACCAGCGAGCAGGAACAGATGCAGCAGGCGACGGAGTTGTTGCAGACTGCCGGGGACCCGCAGATGCAGAAGCGGCTGGCGCAGGTGCTGCAGAAGAAGGTCAACGAAGCGCACAAGGAGTCGCAGAATCTGAAGGAAGCCGCCAAGGCGATGAAGGGTGAGTCCAAGAAGGCAGCCGAGAAGGCGAGCAAGCTGGCTTCACAGGCAGCCGAGCAGATGCGGCAGGCAGCCCAGCAGGTCAGGGCGGGAAAGTTCGCCGAGGCGAAGAAATCGCAGCAGAAGGCGGCCGAGCAGCTGGCGCAGGCAGGCAAGCGCGCCAAGCAGGCGGCCGGAAAGCTTGATGCGAAGTCGGCTGCCAAGCAGCAGGCGCTGGCGCAGAAAGCCCAACAAGTCGCAAAAGCTTCGGCCGAGCTGAAGGCCCAGAGTCAGTCGGCGGAACAGTCCAAGGCCTTGCAGGCGATGCAGCAGTCAGCACAAAAGGCTGCGCAGCAAATGAAACAGGCGGCCAGCAAGCTGGCCCAGGCGCAGAAGCAGGGCGCGAAGAAGGGCCAGCAACTGGCACAGGCGCAACAAGCGCAGCGCAAGGCGCTCGAGGCGCTCAAGCAGGGCGTGCAGCTTGCGCAGCAGACCCAGCAGAACGCAGCCTTGAAGAAGCAGGCCAAGGCGTTGCAGAGCGCGGCGGCCCAGATGGCGCAGTCGGCGAAGGCGAAGGCGAACAAGGCCAGTCAGCAAGCCGCGGCCTCCGCCAAGAAGGCCGCCGAGCTCGCACGCAAGGCAGCGGCCATGGCCAAGGCAGCTGCGCAGGCGCAGGCCAAGGCGAAACAGTCCCAGTCAGCGCAGAGCAAGGCGGCCGCGAAGCTTGCTCAGTCAGCTGCACAACAGTCCAAACAGGCCGCGGCCCAGGCCAAGGCGCAACAGCAGCAAGCCAAGCAGTCCGCCGGCCAATCCAAGCAGTCCGCGCAGCAGACGAAGCAGGCCGCAGAGCAAGCACAGAAAGCTGCACAGGCGATGCAGCAGGCCGCGAAGAGTAGCAAGGCCGGGCAACGCGCCGCGCAGCTTGCCAAGGCGCAACAGGCCATGCAGAAGGCCGCGCAGGCGATGCAGAAGGCTCAGGCAATGCAGAAGGCCGGGCAGCAGCAACAGCAGGCAGCCCAGCAGAGCAAGCTGTCCCAGGCCGCGAA
>CAZMLI010000012.1:0-3267 GCA_964566865.1 uncultured Planctomycetota bacterium | reverse complement strand
CCAGATGAAGCAGGCGGGTCAGAAGCTGCAGCAGGGAACGCAGCTGCCCAAGGCCCAGCAGGCGCAGAAGAAGGCCGCCCAGGAGCTGGCCAAGGCGGCGCAAAAGATGAAGAACATGAAGAACCCGAAGCTCTCGCCCGAGCAGCAGAAGGAGCTACAAAAACTGGCCGAAGCGCAGAAGAAGACAATGGAGAAGACCAAGCAGCTGGTGCAGCAGCTGAACAAGGACAAGCGCAAGAACGCGACGCAGTCGCTGCAGCAGGCCAAGGGCAAGATGCAGCAGGCCGGCAACCAGATGCGCCAGCAAGATACCGATCAGGCACGAAAGCGGCAGGAAGAGGCCAAGAAGTACCTCAACAAGACGAAGAACGAACTGGATAAGAAGAAGCGCGAGTACGAGAACCAGCGCCGCGAGATGGTGCTCTACAACTTGCTCGAGAACCTTCGCACGATGCTCAAGCAGCAGCGCGAGGTGCGCGCGGGAACCGAGAAGCTGGAGCAGTCGGTCTCCTCCAGGCGCGGCCGCCTGGCACGCAGCGATCGTTTCCTGCGCAGGGAGCTCGTCGAGAAGCAACGGGCGACGGCCGAACTGGCGCGCAAGGCCGCCAAGATCATGAAGAAGGAAGACTCACGGGTCTTTGGCCGGATGATGACTGTCGCAGCCACCGAGATGGACGAGATCATCGACCTGCTGAACAAGAACCAGTTCGGCATCTATACCCAGTCGATCGAGGAAACGGTCGAGGGGCGCCTGCAACAGATTCTCGATGCGCTGAAGGTCGAAAAACGGGAGCGGGACAAGAAAAAGGGCAAGCAACAGCAGCAAGGTAAGAAGCCCAAGTCCGGCAAGCAGGGCAAGCAACGGATCATTCCGCGGCTCGCGGAGTTGAAGGTGATCCGCAATACGCAGCTGCAGATTCAGCGCCAGACCGAAGCCCTGCGTAATCGGTTCGAGAAGATCCTCAAGAACAAGGATTTCACCCCCGAATACAAGAAGGCGGCGGCCGAGCAGTTGCGCCGCTTTATCCGGCGAACCTCGCACAAGCAGGGCAACCTGGCCGAGTTGCTGGATGAATTCATCAAGTCGCTGGAAGGCAAGAAGTAGCAAGAACAGACGAGGGACGAACCCTCACCACATAGCAAGCAGAAGGAGCCTCAGATGAGAACCTTGATTGCATTGGTTGCCGTGCTCGCAATGGCCACGCCAGTGATGGCGCAGCAACCGGGCGCGGATGGCAAGAAGAAGTCGGTCGTCGAGATCTTGAAAAAGGTCCAGAAACTGATGCGCGAGATCGAGAAGGATCTGGCCAAGGCGGGCGTCAAGCCCAACGATCGGCGGATGAACAAGGTTCGCAAGGAGATCGAGAAACTATTGAAGTCGGACAAGAGTCAGCAAGAGATCGAGAAGAAGATCCGAGAGCTGATGAAGCAGTCCGGCCTGTCCGCCAGCAAGGCGGAGGCGGAACTTAAGAAGCTCTTCGAGGCCAAGAAGAACCAGAAGAAGATCGACGAGGCGATCCGCAAGCTGATCAAGTCCTCCAAGGCTGCCTCCGACGCCAGCAAGCAACTCGACGAGCTGTTCAAGAAGTCGATGCAGCGGCAGGAACAGGCGCTCAAGCGCATCGACCGCGTGATCGAGACCGCCAAGCGCCAGATGCAGCGACAGAAGCATCAGCAGGAAATGGAGGATAAGAAGGGCAAGAAGAAGCAGATGAAGAAGCCCAAGGATGACCCGAACAACTCGAAGAAGCCGCCCAAGCAGAAGGACGACCCCCAGAAGCCGAAAAATCCCAAGCACAAGCAGAGCAAGAAGCCGAGCAAGACCGAACGCTGGGGCGATATGCAGAACAAGAAATTCCGCGCCGTCGGCAGTGGCTCGAAGCGCAAGGTGCCGGAGAAGTACCGCAAGCTGATCGACTGGTACTTCAAGAGCGTGATCGATCCCGGCAAGAAAAGGTAAGGGCCGCTACAAGCCCTGGCAGAAAAGAGAGAAGGACCTTGAATCGGCCGCCAAAGTCGCAGGCGGCCGGTCCTTTTTAATCTACTGATGAGACGGAGAGGCTGTTGAGCGAATTCGAGCGCGTGTTCAGCGGAGCGCCATGGGAAGAGATCGTCGGCTACTGCCGGGCAGTCAAGGCCGGCAAGCAGATCGTCGTGACCGGCACCGCGGCGGTCAACGAGGACGGGACGACGCACGCCCCCGGTGACGCATACGCCCAGGCGAGCCGCTGCTTCGCCATCATCCGCCAGGCACTACAGGGGTTCGGGGCCAACCTGGATCGGGTGGTGCGCACCCGAATGTACGTGACGGACATCAGTCGCTGGGAGGAATACGGCCGAGCACACCGAGAGGCATTTGCCGGGCATCCACCGGCGACGACGATGGTCGGCGTGGCGGCCCTGATCGACCCCGAGATGCTGATCGAAATCGAGGTGGATGCGGTCGCGAACGAGGGATAAGATAACGCCTCGATGCAGCAATACCTGGAAGCTCTGCGACATATCCGTGACACTGGACTGCGGCGCGACGACCGCACTAGCACCGGTACCGTCAGCGTTTTCGGCTACCAGCTGCGCTTCGACCTGAGCGCCGGCTTCCCGGCGGTGACCACCAAGAAGTTGTTTCTCAAATCGGTGATTCACGAGCTGCTCTGGTTTCTCAAAGGCTCGACCAACGTGGCCTATCTGCAACAGCAAGGCGTGAAGATCTGGGATGCCTGGGCCGATGCGGACGGCGAGCTCGGACCGATCTACGGCGCGCAGTGGCGCGCCTGGCCCTCGGACGACGGCAGCACGATCGACCAGATCGCAATCGCCATCGATCAGATCAAGCACAACCCGAATTCTCGACGCATCATCATCAGCGCCTGGAACGTCGGCTGCCTCGACCGGATGAAGCTACCACCCTGTCATAGCCTGTTTCAATTCTACGTGGCCGACGGCAAGCTCTCCTGCCAGCTCTATCAGCGCAGCGCGGACTTCTTCCTCGGTGTGCCGTTCAACATCGCCTCTTACAGCTTGCTGACGATGATGATCGCGCAGGTGACCGGCACCCTGCCCGGCGAGTTCGTGCACACCTTTGGCGACGCGCACCTGTATCTCAATCACCTGGATCAGGTGGAGCTGCAGCTTTCACGCGAGCCATACCCGCTGCCGCAGATGAAGCTCAATCCCGCGGTGCGCGAGATCGATGCCTTTTGCTACGAGGATTTCGAGCTCATCGACTATCAGCACCATCCCCACATCCGCGGCGAGATCGCCGTCTAG
>CAZMLI010000011.1:0-26677 GCA_964566865.1 uncultured Planctomycetota bacterium | reverse complement strand
AGCCGAGATCGATGCCGGCTGGTCGGGAGTCGGCAAGGGCCGCCTCGGTTTCTAGAGCGTAAAATCCGGCCCGACCGGAATCTCTCCCCCGCTGAACGGGTAGGCCACCCCGAAGATCGTATGGTCGATGCCCGCTCGCGGATCGGCCACGTCGAAGGTCACCTGATGCACGTTGAGTTCCCCGGCGCCCGGATTGCAGATCACCGTCTTGCCGATCCGGTCGTAGGCGCTGCTGGTCTTGTAGGGACTGAAGTGCACATGCCCGCTGAGCGCGATCAGCGGCTGCGTGCGTTCGATGTAGCCCCGGACCGCCCGGCTGCCGAGGTGCTTGCCCTCCGAGCTGACGTCGCAATTGGTCTCGTGCGGCGGGCCGTGAAAGACACAGACCGTGCGGCTGGGATTCTGCGGAAACGGCAGCGACTCGAGCGCCTGTTCCAGTGTCGGTTGTGACCGCAGATGTTCCTCGAAGGTCAGCTTGCGCACGGCGCCATCGGTCTCGCTGCAGTGAATCTGCTCCTCCGGATCGACCACCTCGTCGCCGGCCAGATCTAGCCGCTCCCAGTCCTTCAGCGGATAGGGGCAGGGCGGGATCAGCGAAAAGCCAATCAGCTCACAGCCGTCGAGCACCACGCGCCGCCCGTCCAGCGGCTCCCAGAGTTCGTCCGCCGCCGGAATGCTGGCCACCCAGTCATGGTTGCCGGGAATGTAGAACACCCGCGTGTCGGGCGCGATGCGGCGAAACTTCTCCATCAGCGGAAAGAGCACCTCCTCCGCGAACCGCTGCTGCAGCGCGATATCGGCCAGCGGATCGAGCGGCAGCGGTCCGTTCGGAAACAGATCGCCGCCGAGCAGCACCACATCGACCTGCGCCCGCCAGGCGTTCTCGAACAGCTGCTTGTACTGCGCCTGCTGACCGTGAAAGTCGGCCGCAAAACTGATCTTCATGCGCAGAGAGTACAACGGCGGGGAAAAAAAGGTAGGCCCCCGCCTGGGATGGCGGAGGCCCATTCACGGTGTGGGGATCGTGGGCAAATCAAACTCAATGGCGTCTGAGCAAACAGCGGTAGACGCAAAGCCGGTGCCAATCAGATTCAGCCGATTTATTGGAGTTACGGTCGGATTTTCAGCGCGCAAAGACACACCGGGTCACTTTGCAGGTGACACGGAACGTCACTCAGTCGAACGCGCCCCGCTCCGTGACCAGGGGCAGGGCCACTCGGTTGTAGGCACGCACATAGGCCCGTGCGGCGTGGTTCAGCTCTCGCTGGTCCTGGGTAACGTCCTCGGTGAAGGTGGGTATCTGCACGTAACCGAACTTGCTCTGCCACTTGCCGGACGGAACCTCTCGATCGACGCCGTAACCAATGAGCAACAGCCGCAGGTCTCCCGCCGCAGTGGCCAGGCGCGCGTCCGCCTCCGGATCCGCCTTCGCCAGCCGCTCCAGCTTCAGCCGCGTCTCGACCTGCTCGCCGCCTCCGAAGAAGAACCAGCTGGCATAGACCAGGGGTGCGCCGACGAGAAAAATCGCGCAGATGACCAGCAGCAGCGCCTTGCGCGGACCGAGTTCGAAGAGATGAGATGGGATGGGGTGTTTCATTCGAGGGCTCAAGGATACTAACGTGCGTGAGCCAACAGCCTCACAACCCGTGCAAACCCAACCTTTGGCCGCAAGATCTGGTTGAATCAGTCCCATGGCCGAACATGGACCGAGCGAGCACCTGATCACCTTTGCCCCGGAACTCATTGCCCCGCTGTGGACAGCGCTCGAGACACTCGGCGTCGTCCTTGACAGCGAGTCGGAAGCCCAGGTCTGGATTCATACCCCGAAGATGCCCGCGGGCCGCCCCACGAGTTTCAATGGCGCGTTGATTGCGGACGGCCACGAGATGTCGCTCGAGGTGAGCGGCTTGGGCGAGCCGGTGAAGGCATACACCACATGTAAACTGATCCAAGTCAGGCTGACCGCGCCACCCGCGGCTTGCGAGGCAGCTCGCCAGACGATGACAGACCTGCTCGCCGCATTTGACGAGGCGTATCGGATGGAGTGCTGCGGGTGTGACCACTTCCTCGGCACGCGGGATGTTGCCTGGCATCATCGGGAATTGTCCGTCTTCGAGTTGGTCGCGCTGCATGCTGCTCTGGAACAGCATCTGGTCGACTGGGAACAGGTCGGTGTGGGATCTCCTCAGTCCAAGCAGCCGGTACTGACCCAGGCCTATGATGAACAGGGCAACAAAGTGCCAGTCTATAGCGATGTCCGCTACTACCTGCGACGCGAAGCTGCCTGGATGGTGCTGGAGATTACCCCGCTGGAGCAGATATTCCAGCTCCGTGCGACCGCCGTCGGCGTGTCGAGCGAGGCAATCGAGGCGCTGCTCGATGCAGTCGTCGAAACGGTTGATCGACAGGCAAAGTACTGTGCGCGCAAGATGACAGCAGGCGGCGAAGAGCTCGAGTTGGAGCGCTTGTACGCCTGGGAAGAACTGTTCGTGGCGCCGAAGGTAAAGGAGCTGTTGCGCCACGAGATCGAGTGCTTCTTCGGACGCAAGGAGCTCTATCAGAAGATGGGCTTGGCCTATCGACGGGGTTTGTTGCTGCATGGCGCCCCCGGAGCCGGTAAGACCCTGTTCGGCAAGATCCTTGCATCGACGGTTGAGGACTGCGCCTTCATCTGGGTCACGGCAGCAGACGTGAGCACGGCCCGGGACGTGACCTACCTGTTCAAGCTCGCTCGCTCCGCCGGCCGCGCGATTCTGTTCTTCGAGGATCTGGATTTCTACGCGTCCCATCGCGAACGGCATTATCACGGTGGCAGCCCGCTGGGAGAATTGCTGGTCCAGCTTGACGGTATGCACTCAAACGATGGATTGCTGGTCATCGCAACGACCAATGACCTACAAGCAATCGAACCGGCACTGCGCGATCGGCCCAGCCGTTTCGATGTCACACTGGAGTTCGCGCCGGCCGGCGTGGAGGTCCGGGTGGCGCACCTGTCGCACCTGCTCTGCTCGTCGGAGGTGGATCCGGACGACATACGCTACGTTGCCCACGAAGCGGAGGGCTTCACCGGTGCGCAGTTACAGGAGCTTGCGCTTGTTGCCCGCCGAGCCGCGATGGGAACATCCAGTGGAACGGTCGAGCGCCCGCTGCTCATCGCAGCGCTGGCTGAGGCCCGCCGCTTCAAGTCGGTTCCCGTTGGCTTCGGGAATAACACCGAGGGTGACGACGAGCGCTGGTAGCATTGAGCCATCGCAGGGCAAACCGGCTGCATTCGGGGCGATCCACTTGCATCACCGAGTCCCCGCGGATACCATCTACGCCCGCTTCTCAGGACCGTTAGCTCAGTTGGCTAGAGCGCCTGCTTCACACGCAGGAAGTCACTGGTTCAAGTCCAGTACGGTCCACCATTAGTACCTCGAGGTGCTCGTGAACTATCCCTGGCAACGTGGGCGGCGGCGTGGTGTGCGCCGGGTTGCAGTGAGTGCGGACGCGCGGGCGCTGCACCGCAGCTTGCCGGTGACCGACATCCACGCCCACCCGCTGTTCCACCTGGCCTACTGGGGCAACGATCTGGGGCGGCGTCAGCGGGCGCCGCTGAACTGGAATCCGTTGCGTCGTTGCCACTGGGACCTGCCACGGGCGATCGAGGGTGGGCTGAAGCTGCAGATCTTCACGGTCTACGTGCCGGCCTGGCCTGTGCGCCGGGGCAGCAATCTGCAGGAAACGCAGCGGCAACTGGCGGTGCTCGAGCAGTTCCTTGCGCGGGAGACCTCTCGCATAGCCTGGGCTGCGACGATCGCGGATGCCCGGCAGATCAACGCCTCGGGCCGGATCGCGGCGATGATCGCTGTCGAGGGGGGCCACTCGCTGGGCGGTGATCCAGGCCAGGTTGCGCTGCTGCGCGATCGCGGGGTGCGCTATCTGACGCTGGTCCACTTCGCCGACAACGGACTGGCCCAGGGCATCGAGCAGAAGGTCCATTTCCAGGCGCCGCTGACGACGTTGGGCCGCGAGGTGCTGGCCGAGACCGAACGCCAGGGCATGCTGCTGGACGTGGCGCACCTGACGCACGCCTCCTTCGACGCGGTCTGCGAGGCGACAAGCCAGACGCTGATCTCGACCCACACGGGCGTCGCGGGGTTGGCGCCGCTGGCACGTAACCTGACCGATGGGCAGATCGACGAGATCGCCCGCCGCGACGGGCTGATTGGCGTGATCGCCTTGCCGATCTACCTGAAGAAGCGGCTGAGGGCCGACCTCGAGGATCTGGCCGATGTCTTCTGCTACCTGGCCGAGCGCGTCGGGCCACGTTATCTGGCGCTGGGCACGGACTTCGACGGTTTCACCTGGACGCCGCGTGGCCTGAGGGGCGTCGAGGATTTGCCGGCATTGACCGATGTATTGCTGCGGCGTGGTTTCAGTCCGACTGAGGTTTACGGTATTCTGGGGGGCAATGCCTGGCGAGTTCTCGAGCGCTTCGACCGTGATTGACAGATGCCCAAGCTGATCATCACCACGCGAGACGGTACGGAGAGCGTGGTGGAGATCAAGGAGCCGTTCTTCACCCTCGGCCGGAGTTCCGAATGCACGGTGCAGATCCGCGACCGCGGCCTGTCCAAGCGGCACGCGCGATTTTACCAGACCGCCGACGGATACTTCGTCGTCGATGCCGGCAGCAAGAACGGGATCCATCTCAACGAGAGGCGAGTCGAGCGGGCGTTGCTGCGAGACGGCGATGAGCTGCGATTCGGCAGCCGGGTGTCGGTGCGCTGGCTCGAACCCGTCGAGGCCACGCTGGAGCAGCTGCCCGAGCGCGTCAAGTACGACTGGGATGCCGATGACGAGCAGGGCCTCGATCTACCGCCGTTGTCGAGCGATCCCGCTCCGTCCACCGGGCTGCCACCGTTGACTGCCGAACTGGCGGCGCAATATGAGACGCCGGTCGAGCCGTTCAAGTCGATCGACAAGGGCCTGCCGGTCCTACGGCCGCAGGAGCCCGCGCAGGACGAGCCACCGCCGACGTTGTATCCACGCAGCCTCGACGCCCCGCTGGCGCCGCTCGAACTCGCGCCGACGGGTCAATACAGCGCGCCGACCGCGGACGAGAACGTCGTGCTGCCGTTCGACAGCATCGGGGGATTTAGCGGACCGGCCCATGCGCCGACCGCGGTCGGCGCGGAGCCGGACCGGGTCGACGTCGCGCTGGCGCGCATGCGAGCGGAGATGGGCCAACCGGAGGAGGTGGACTCGCTGGATCAGCACCCGCTGGTTGTGCGGTTGCGGGTGGTTGCCGAGCAGGCGGGCCACCGGACGCTCTGCGCTTGCGCGGGCGGCCTGGTCTTGCTGGCGGTGATGATGCTGCACTCGCGCAGGGCGATGGAGCATCGCTGGCAGGCAGGCCCCGCGCCGACTGCGCGCCCACGCCCGGTCCGCGCGGATCCGGCGGCGGTGCTCTACCGTCAGGCCGAGTCGCTGCGCGAGACCGACCGAGCTGCGGCGCAGCGCCTGCTCGAGCGTCTGATCCAGCAGCATCCCCAGAGCGGCTGGGCCGATCTGGCGCGTGCCCGGCGCGCGCGGCAGGGCCAGACCCAGACGCGTAGCGAGGGGGAACTGACCGCAACCGTTGGTCGGCTGGAGCGGGCGCTGGCGCGTGAGCGCTACGTCGAGGCGCTCGAGGGCTACGCGCTGCTCTCGCGCAGCGCGCCGACTGCCGAGGATCGAGGCAAGTTCGTCAAGCGCCATGCGCAGATCGAAAATCAGCTGTGGCGCGCGTACCAGCAGCGGCGACGGTCGACGGTCGATCCGCTGTTGCAGCAAGGGAAGAAGACCGAGGCGCTCGAGGCCGGCGAGAAGCTGCTCGCGAAATTTCCCCTGTCGCGGGTGCGCGAGGATCTGGAGCGACGTCTGAAATGACCGGAGGGATAGAGCACAGTGCAAGTTGATCTGGGGGACTCGCTGGTCGAGCTGGCGAGTGCGCGCAAGCGCATCGAACAGGAGCTGTCGAAGGCGATCGTCGGGCAGCATGACGTGATTGCGCAGGTGATCGCAGCGATGTTCTCGCGCGGGCACTGCTTGCTGGTCGGCGTGCCGGGTCTGGCAAAGACTGCCCTGGTGCGTGCGATGTCGGAGATCTTCTCGCTGGGGTTCAAGCGTATTCAGTTCACGCCGGACCTGATGCCGTCCGACATCACCGGCACCGAGGTGCTCGAGGAGGGTGAGGGCGGCACGCGCAAGTTCCGCTTCCTGCAAGGACCGCTGTTCTCCAACATCATCCTGGCGGACGAGATCAATCGCACGCCGCCCAAGACGCAGGCCGCCTTGCTGGAGGCGATGCAAGAGCGTCAGGTTACCGTGGGCACGGTGACCTACGACTTACCCAATCCGATGTTCGTGATCGCGACGCAGAACCCGATCGAGCAGGAGGGCACCTACCCCTTGCCCGAGGCCCAGCTCGATCGCTTCATGTTCAACATCCACGTCGACTATCCGAGTCTGCCCGAAGAGGAGCAGATCCTGCACCTGACCGCCAAGGAGATCGAGAGCCGTCCGCAGCCGGTGATCTCGGCCAAGCAGATCCTGGAGATCCAGGCGCTGGTGCGCAAGATCATCTTCAGCAAGGACATCGTCAACTACATCGTGCGGCTGGTCCGTGCCACGCGTCCGGGGTGGGAAGGCGCGCCCGACTTCATCCGCGAGATGGTCGAGTGGGGTGCGGGGCCTCGCGCCGGCCAGTTCCTGCTTGTCGGCGCCCGCGCGACCGCGGCAATGGACGGCCGCTCATGGGTCTCCTTCGAGGACGTGGTGGAGGTCGCGGTGCCCGTGCTGCGGCACCGGATGTCGACGAACTTCAAGGCCAAGGCGGAGGGGCTCGACAGCGTCAGTCTGGTCCAGAAGCTGCTCGAGACCGTGCCGCGCGAGCTGCAGACACGGTACTCGGCATGATGCGCCATTCCGGCCGGTTGCTACTACTGCTGCTGCTCTCTCCGCTGATTCACGCGGGCGCCGCCCGTGCGCAGAACCCGACCAAGGCGCAGGTGCAGCAGGCCATCGACCAGGGGGTGCGCTACTTGAAAAAGCAGCAGCAGGCCGACGGTCGCTGGCGACTGAGCCGGCAGTACCAGCAGGGATCGACGGCGCTCTGCGTCTACGCCTTGTTGATGGCGGGCGTGCCCAAAGCAGACCAGGCGGTGCAACGCGGCATCCGTTACATGCTCTCGCAGAAGCTGGCCTACACCTACTGCGTGAGCCTGGTCTCGCTGGCGTTGACCGAGGCGGACGCGGGCAAGTACAAGGCCGAGATCACCCGCTGCGCGCGCTGGCTCGAGTCGGCGCAGGCCGCGTCGGGTGTCTGGGGTTATCTGAGCAGCGGTGGGCGAGCCGCGGGAGGGGACAACTCCAATACGCAGTTCGCGGTGCTCGGACTGTGGGCTGCAGAGCGGGCGGGGGTGAAGGTCGACGCCCGGGTCTGGCAGAAGATCCGTGATCACTTCGAGAAGACCCAGGCGGCAGACGGCTCATGGGGCTACAGACCCCGCGAGGGCGCGAAGCTCGCGATGACGCTGGCCGGTATCGGCAGCTTGCTGATAGCCCGCGGCCGGCTGCGCAAACCCGGTCGCACCTGAGGCCAGCAGCTGGTCGATCGGTCGATCGCGGCGGGGCTGACCTGGGTCAAGGGCCGGGGCACGAGGTGGGTCGGCAAGCTGTACGAGATGTACGCGCTCGAACGGGTCGGTATCCTGGCCAACTTGCCGGCCATCGGCGGCGCCGACTGGTACCGCCTCGGGGCGGACTGGTTGATCCGTCGACAGGGGCGCGACGGCTCCTGGAACTATCGCGGACGCTCGGTCGGCACCGCACTCGGCCTGCTGTTTCTGGGCAAGGGTCGGGCACCCGTGCTGATCACCAAGCTGCGGCTGCAGAGCGGCTCGGTCGCCCGCGTGGGCGAGGTCGATGCGCTGACCAAACAGGCCTCGCGCATCTTCAAGCGTCGATTCACCTGGCAGAGCGCTTCCACCAGCACCCCGGCAGCGCAGATCCTGATGGCGCCGATCGTCTTCATCAACGGCTACCGCGCGTTCAAGCCAACGGCGAGCGTGATCGCCCTGTTGCGCCGGCTGCTGGACAACGACGCCACACTGGTGATCAACGCCTGCTCGCCGATCTTCGACCGCACCTTTCGCAAGCAGCTCGGGCGGGTCTTTCCACAGGCCAAGCTAACCCCGCTCGAACCCGACCATCCGATCTATAGCAGTCAGTACCGCATCGACGATCCGCGGCTGAAGTTTCTCGAGGGGGTGAGCTGGAACTGCAGGATGCCGATCATCTACTCGCGTAAGGATCTGTCCTACGGCTGGTCGACCGCAGAGGCGCACCACGGGCTGGCCGGCGACTGGGCGCGCAAGATCGGGCTCAACATCGTGCGCTACATCGCCGGCAAGGGGCAGAAGCTCGATCGCCTGCGCAAGGTCGAGCTGGTGCGCGGCAAGGCGAAGATCGAGACTGGCCGGCCGGCCAAGGTCCCGCCGGGCGCGTTCATCCCGGCGATGCTGCGCCACGGCGGCGACTGGAACCCCGACCCCGAGGTGATGGGCCTGGTGCTCGACGACCTGCGCAAGACGCTGCCGCTGCGGACCGGGCGGGTGGCCCGCTCGATCCTGCTGACCGACAAGAACCTGTTCAACTACCCGTTCCTGCTGATCAAGGGCCACCGCAGCTTCAGCCTGGCGCAGGCCGAGATCGACCGCTTGCGGCGCTACCTGAAAGCGGGCGGCACGCTGATGGCCGAGTGCTGTTGCGGCAACCCCGTCTTCGACCGCAGTCTGCGCAAGCTGGCCGCGCTGCTCTTCCCGCAGCAGCCGCTGGCCCGGCTGAGCGCCTCGCATGCGATCTTCAGTCGCGGCAAGGCGATGGCCCCCATCCGCTTCACCAAGGTCAGCCGCCGCAAGCCCGGCCTGCCGCCGCTCGAAGGGGTGACTCTCTCCGGCCGCACCGCACTGCTCTACTTGCCGATGGCGGCCGGTTGCGCGATCAGCGGCCACTCGCGTCCACAGTGCACGGGCATCCTCCAGCGTAAGGCCGCGCTGGCGCTCTACCGCCGCATCGTGCTCTACGTGATGACGCGCTGACGTGTCCAGCTACGAGCAGTACCTCAAGCCCGCGGTGATCCAGGAGGTCGCTCGGCTCGACCTGAAGGCGCGGTTCATCGTCGAGGGCTTCATCAGCGGCTTGCACAAGAGTCCGTACCACGGCTTCTCGATGGAGTTCTCGGAGCACCGCAAGTATGTCTACGGCGACAGTCCGCGCACGATCGACTGGCGCCTGTTCGGACGGACCGACAAGCTCTACACCAAGAAGTACGAGGCCGAGACGAACCTGCAGTGTCACCTGGTCGTCGACACCTCGGCGAGCATGGACTATCAACACAGCGGGCTGATGAGCAAGCTGGACTACGCGATCTGCACGGCGGCGGCGCTGGCCTACATGCTGACCCGCCAACAGGATCCGGTGGGTCTGCTGATGGTCGACGAGAAGCTGCAGATGTACATCAAGCCGCGAACCAAGCTGGCCCATCTGACCGACATCATCGCGGAACTCTCGAAGGCCAAGGCGGGTGCGTCGTCGAACCTGGCGAGCAGCCTGCGCGCCGGGGCCAGCCTGATCAACCGCGCCGGGCTGATCGTGCTGCTGACCGATCTGTATCAGGACGAGGCGCAGGACAGCGAGCTGGTCGACGCGATTCAGGAGCTGCGCTACCGTGGCCATGACGTGATCCTGTTTCACGTGCTCGATCAGGCTGAGGTCGACTTCGACTTCAGCGGTCCGGTGACCTTCACCGACAAGGAAACCGGCGAGCAGCTGACCGTCGACGCCGGCGGACTGGCTGCGTCCTACCGGCAGGAGCTCGAAGCCTTTCGCGACAAGTGGGCGGCCGATTGCGGCGCGGCCGAGGTGGACTTCGTACCGCTGGACACCGGCACGCCCTTCGACAAGGCGTTGATGTCATTCTTGCAGCGCCGGATGGGTCACTTCTAGATGCCGGGCTTCCAGTTCGCTGCGCCCGGGTTTCTGGCATGGGGCTGGATCTTGATCGGGGTGCCGATCGCGATCCACTTGCTGATGCGCAAGAAGCCGACCCAGCTAGACTTTCCGACCCTGCGGTTTTTGCGGGCGGCGCAGCAGAAACAGTCGCGTCGGATCCAGTTCCAGCACCTGCTGTTGTTGCTGCTGCGCATCGCGCTGATCCTGCTGATGGTGCTCGCCTTCAGTCGGCCGCAGATCAAGCTGCGGCAGAGCGCAATGACGCACGATGAGCCGGTCGACGCGGTGTTGCTGGTCGATACCAGCCTGTCGATGCAGGCGGTCGTGGGCGGCATGACCCTGCTGCGGCGGTCGCGCAGCTGGGGGCGCGGCTTCTTCGAGGGGCTGCCCAAGGGCAGCCGGGTTGCGTTGATGACCGCGCAACTGGCGCCGCTGGAATGGCACGCGCGCCCGCAGGCGCTCGATCGCAAGCTCGCGGAGCTGGAGCCGCAAGAGGCGGTGATCTCCCTCGGTCCGACGATCCGCCGCGCCCGCAAGTTGATGGGCCAGCTGTCGGACCGTCCACGCGCGCTCTACATCCTGACCGACCTGACGCGCACGGCGCTCCCGCCAGGCCTGCTCGAAGGTTGGCCGGACGACATCCCGGTCCAGCTGGTCGACCTGGCGGGCGTCGCGCTGGACAACCTGTACCTGGACCAGCTGAAGGTCTCGATGACCTCGGTGATGCCGGGCACGCCGGTGACCGTCAGCGGCGTGGTGGCCGGCTATGGTCGCGCGGGCCGGATGACGCTGGAGCTGATCGTCGCCGGCCGCACGCTGGAGTCGACGCCGATCGATGTGCCGGCCAGGGGGCGCGCGCCGTTTCGCTTCACCTTTCGCGCGCGCACGCCGGGGGTGCTGCAGGGTCGCGTACGCATTCGCGAGCAGGATGCACTGCCACGCGACAACGCCTTGTACTTCACGGTCAAGGTCTTTCGCGCGCTGCCGTTGCTGGTCGTCAGTGACGCGTTGTTCTCGCAGTCGGCCCGCTGGAAGTGGTTGCACCTGGGGCTGGACCCGGAAGAACGGGGCAAGCGACTGCGGGTCAAGCAGCGCACACCCGAGCAGCTCGACGGCGGTAGCCTCTCGCGCTTTCGCGTGGTGATCCTGCCCGACGTCGCGGGCATGACCGACGCGGCCTGGGCCGCGCTCGAACTGTTCGTCGAAAGCGGCGGCGGGTTGCTGGTGCTGCCAGGCCCGGGCGTCCGGCTGCCCGAGTGGCGGACCCGCAAAGCGCGCGAGGTGCTGGGCGTGGAGATCGTCGGTCCGGAGCTGTTGTCGCGCCGCGCCGTGCTCGGTGGCGCAGACTGGACCCACCCGCTGCTGGCGCCATTCGAGAACGGCGCAAACGGCGACCTGATGGGCGTTGACTGGCGTGCGGTGATGCGCATCGCGCCGAGCCCGCAGGCCAAGGTGCTGGCGAAACTCGGCAAGCTGCCGGCGATTCTGGAGCGACCGCTCGGCCGGGGCCGTGTCTTGCTGCTGGCCGGCGGCATCCATCCCCGCTGGGGCGAGCTGATCCAGTCCTACGCCTTCGTACCCTTTCTGGCCGAGGCGCTCAAGTACCTGGCGCGGCTGGGGACGCGCCAGGTCAACTACCGGGCCGGTGAGACGGCACGGCTGGCCATTCCGCGTGGTCGCGACGCGCACCGGGTCCGACTCGTCGGGCCCAGCGGTGCCTCGCGCGTGGTCGCGATCAGTCCGCGCGAGTCCTTCGTCGCGCTGCAACTGGACGATGGGCCAGGCCACTACAGTTACTTGCTCGAGGGCCGCCGCGGCGTGAGCGAAGAGGGCGGCTTTTCGGCCAACTTCCCGACCGAGGAATCGGACCTCACACGTCTGGAGCCGGCCCAGGTCGGCAGCCATCTGGGGCTCGACAGGTTGGTGCTGCTGAAGACCAGCGACAGTCTGGACGCGCGGCAGACCGGCGGGACGCGCGTGCGAGAGTTGACGGCGCTGGTGGCGTTACTGTTGCTGTTGTTGCTGACCTTCGAGAGTTACGTTTCGACGTTCCGTTACCGATGATGCTCGCACTGCTCCGACCGTGGGTCCCGTTGCCGATCCTGCTGTTGTTGCTTGGCTTGTTCGTCGGCGCGCCGCTGCTGATCTATCTGCGCAGCGACAAGCCACTCTCCCCGAAGTTGCTGGGCGGTCTGATTGGCCTCCGTGTGCTGGCGCTGCTGATCCTGTTCATGCTGCTGATGCGGCCGATGCGAGTCGAGACGCAGCGCCTGGAGGAGAAGCCGCATCTGGCAATTCTGATCGACAACTCTCGCAGCATGTCGCAACGGGATATGCCCGGCGGTCAGTCACGCATTGGCGCGGTGGAGCAGTTCTGGCGTCAGCACCGGAGGCTGCTGGCGGAGCTGCGCAAGCAGTTCGAGCTGACGGTCTTCTGGTTTGGCCGGGCGCTGGCCGACAAGCCCGGCGCGCGCTTCGCAGCAAAGGAGAGCGCGACCGGAATCGGGCCGGCGCTGCGCACCTTCTGGCGCGAGCGGCGACAAGGGCGAGTGGCCGGACTGGTGCTCTTCAGCGATGGCAACCACAATACCGGACGCGCACCGGAGGAAGTGGCGCGCGAGTACTCCACCGGTCGGGTGCCGATTTTTCCGGTGCTGGTGGGGACGGAGCGGCCGACCGCTCGGATGCGCGACATCGAGCTGGCCGACCTGGTCGCGCCGGCCAGCGTGGACCTGGGCAGTCGTTTCGAGGTCACGGTCGAGCTGCGCGCGCTCGCGGCGGCAGGCGAGCCGGTCGAGGTGAACTGCTTCTTCGCCGACAAGAAGATCGATCAGCGGCGGGTGACGATCGAGTCGGACCGCGGCTCTCGCCGGCTGCGGTTCGAAGTGCCGACCGAGCTCAAGGGGACTTTTACCCTGCGAATCAAGGCTCGGCCGCTGCGCGGTGAGATCAATCTGCAAAACAACCAGCTCGAAACCCAGATCCGCGTGCACAGCCGAAAGGTGCTGGTGCTGCTGGTCGAGGGCGTGCTGCGCTGGGAGACCAAGTTTCTGCGCCAGGCGCTCGAGGGCGACCCGGGCATCAATCTGGTGGTCAATTACGTGGTCGATCCAACCGCGCGGGCACGTCTGGATCAGCCCCGTTATCGCGAGCAGTTCGACGTGATCTTGATCGGCGACGTGGCGCTCGATCAGCTACCGACCCGCTTTCGCCAGGACCTGCCGGCGCTCGTCGCGCGCCGCGCCGGTGACGCCAAGCGCGGCCGCGGACTGATGCTGCTTGGCGGATGGCGCGCCTATTCGGGCGGCGGCTGGGCCGGATCGCGGGTGGCGCGCATCCTGCCGATCGAGCTGCAGCCGACCGCCGCGCGCTTCGAAGGCGAGGTGCGCGCCCGCCCCACCACAGCAGGCCATCTGCACTTCGCCCTGCGCTTCAGCGAGGATCCGGCTGAAAACCGGCGGATCTGGGGCAGGCTGCCGCCGTTACTGGACAGCGAGGAGGCGGCGCGGGTCAAGCAGGGCGGACGGGTGCTGCTGCGGGGCGCGCGCCATCCGCTGCTCGTCGTCGCACCCTACGGCCTCGGCCGGATTGCGACCCTGACCACCGCTTCGACCTGGCGCTGGGCGATGAGCGAGCAGCCAGGGATCCAGAAGTACCATCGGCTGTTCTGGCGCCAGCTGGTGCTCTGGCTGGCCAGGCGAGACGAGGAGAGCCGGGGCAAGGTCTGGCTGACGCTCGACCCGCACAAGAGCCAGTTCAGCGAGGGCGAACGGCTGAAGCTGGAGGTCCATGTCGTCGATACACGCTGGCGTCCCGATCCGTCGGCCGTGACGCAGCTCGTGATTCAGCGTGCGGGCGGTCAGCCCAGTCGCAGGACGCCGACCTACGACCCGCTGAAACGGGCTTTCATCCTGCCCTACCGGGCGGGCCTGCCGGGATCCTACAAGGTGAGCGCTGTGGCGCGTCGCGGCGGCAAGCAGATCGGTCGCGACGAGCTGAGCTTCACGGTCCGTCCGCAGGCCGAGATCGAGCTGCAAGACAGGCTGGCGCGGGCCGAGATCCTGCTTTCGGTGGCCGGACGCACCCGAGGCCGGATGGTCCAGCTCAGCGGGGCTGCGGGGCTGCTTCGATCGTTGCTCGATCGCAAGAAAACCATCGTCTATAACATCCAGAAACAGGAGGATACCTGGAACCACGGGTTCTGGTTGCTGCTGTTCGTCCTGCTGCTCGGGGCGGAGTGGTGGCTGCGCAAAACGAATGGGTTCGTCTGAATTTCACAGATTGCAATCAGAAGACGTAACATCAATTGCCAAAACGACTTGTGCCTCCACAACCCCGACATGACGCGAAACCCCAATTTGACAACAGGCCCTTATGGTATCTTGGCTCCGGCGGGTGGTAGGAACACCCGGCTGACCATTCCATTGGAGTCTGATGGCAGACCAACGCGGATCTTTGAGCCTGAGAGTGTCGCAGCAAGTCGCGACTGTCCTGCGCATCGATCCGTTCGAAGGTCCCGAGATGTCCTGGACCCCGGAGGCTATCGAGGAGTATCTGGTCGGGGAGGCCGTGACCTACGGCATTCTCAAGGACAAGCTGATCGAGCTGAGCGAAGCGGTGAACAATACCGGCAAACCGGTATTCAACATGGTGATCGCCTCGGGCATGCTCCCGCAGGAAGAGAGTACCGAACCGTTGATTCCCAGCGGCTCCTTCGTCTTGCCCGGCGAGCCGATCGCCGTCTACAAGAAGAGCCAGATGGGGATGACGGTCTTCGGGGAGGAGTTAGCGCCCGCCGACGCCACCGCCACTGAGGCTGGCGTGAGTGTGTCTCTCGACGAAGCCACCGGCCAGATGATGTCCATGGCCTACGGACGGGTCGCGATCAAGCGTGGCCGGATCCAGGTGGAACAGGCGATCAGTGTCAGCAGCGACATGCTCAAGGCGACTGCCGATCTGGTCAGCCAGACCGCGGGCGGTCGCGAGGTCTCGCTGAAGGACATCGAGCAAGCGCTCGCGGACCTGTCGATCAGCGAGGGGATCTTGCTCGACGAGATCAGCCGGGGGTTGGTCATGGCCGGCGAGAAGGGTGGCGGGGCGATCAGCATCGTCGTCGCTCGGGGAGTGCCGGCGATCGACGGGAAAGATGGTCGGATCGAGCTGTTGCGCGACATGACCAGCAGAGTGGGTAAGAAGGACGCCAGCACCGGCAAGATCGACTTTCGCGAGCGGGACACGGTGCACATCATCGGTCAGGGTGAGGTGATCTGCCGGCTGATCCCGCCCGTAGGGAGCGTGTCCGGCGTGGACATCTACGGCGAGAGTCTCTACGGCCGCGACGGCCTCGAACCGCGCGCGCCAAGGATGGAGAACGTCTCATTCGACGAGGAGACACTCGAGTTCCGCGCGGATTGCCCCGGGGGGCTGATCTACAACGCGGAGGTTGTGGCCGTCACCTCGGTCTTCGTGGTACAGGGCGACGTCGACTTCGAGACGGGTAGCCTGCACGCCAGGATGGCGTCGGTTCACGTCACGGGCGACGTGCTGGACCTGTTCGAGATCACCACCGAGGGGTCGGTCACCATCGACGGCCACGTCGGTGACGCCACCATCATCTGTGGCCAGCACCTGGTGATCCACGGCGGGCTGGTGATGAAGGAGCACGGGCGGATCGAGGCGGCCGGATCTGTCTCGGCCCGCTTCATGCAGAATGCGAATGTCGTGGCTGGCGGCGACATTGTGATCGGTGATTCCGCGGTGCAATGCAGGCTCGAAGCCGGCGGGCAGATCCTGGCCTGGGAGGGCAAGGGCAAGATCATCGGCGGCATTCACAAGGCCCGCGGCGGCCTGATAGCAAACCACTTTGGCTCGGAGGTAGAGGTGCCGACCGAGCTGATCGTGGCGCAGCCGGAGGTTTTCGAGCGACTCAAGGACGTGGGCAACCGCTTTCGCAACGACCTGGAGGAGATCAAGAATCTGCTCGGGGATCAAAAGCTGACGGAGAGCAAGCTGGCCGCGATGCCGGCTCGAAAGGAGAAAGCGTTCAAGGCGGTGATGACCTACTCCGACCTGGCGCAGCACAACCTGGGTTGCCTCGTCCAGTTGCGCGATCCGCTGCTCGCTGATCCCAGCTCGGCGCCAGCCGAGGTGTCGGTCATGGTCGTGATGCACCCAGGGACCCGTGTGACCATCCAGGGGGTCCTGCTGGAGATCAAGAAGCCGGTGCTCGCCAGTCGGATCAGCTATGCACGCAGTCAGGAGATGTTGGAATTGAACGCGCTGGGCTCGGCCAAGAAGGCGGAGGTGGAGCGTGGGCCGAATAACCCGACGCTGGTCGAGGACACACTTGTGCGCCTGGCTTCGATGATGGCGGAAGGGGATCGGCTGAACCTGCTCGGCACATTGAGGACGGTGCGCGACCTGTCATCCGCCACCCAGCGGATCCTGGTAGCGGACGACCAGCGATCGACCCGTGCGATTCTCTCGAGGATGCTACAGAAGTATGGCTACACGGTTTTCGAGGACACAGGCGCCCGGGTGATACACGAGATCCTCAAGCACTCGGTGGATCTGGTCTTGCTGGACATCGCCTTCCCCGGTGGCAAGAACGGCATCGAGATTCTCAAGGAGATCAAGGCCCACGAACTGCTCAAGGACTTGCCGGTAATCATGATCACCGCGCACAAGAGCAAGCCGATCATTCGGGCCGCGCTGACCAACAAAGCCGACGGCCTGCTGCTCAAGCCCTTTTCGATGGATCTTGTGCGGGAGAACGTGGAACGGTGTCTGGTCGAGGCCGTGGAGGTGGTCGACAGTCCGGCTAGCCCGTGAAGGACAGGCCGGTATTGCGCGTCGGGGAGAGCTGGCGTTTCTGAATCGCGGGAACCGCATCGATCGCCATGGCCCAGGTATCCCGCAGGTGGCGCAGGATCGGCAGCGCGTCGTCGATCGGCTCCACTTGCCGCAGCAGATTGGCCTCGCTGAGACTCTGGAAGATGAAGTTGTAGAGTCCGGCCAGGTTGGAATAGATCTCCGGGTCCATCTTCTCGCGGTCGATGGCGGTGAGCAGCTCGATCGCGATCCGCTGCGCCTTGCACAGCAGGGTGCAGGATGTCTCGAAGTCCTTCGCGGCCAGTGCCGGCTTGGCTTGTTCCGCGAAGCGGATGGCGCCATCGAAGAGCATCAGCAGTAGCTGATCCTTGCTGGCCGTGTGCACCCGCGTCTTGAGATAGGAGTTCTGAATATGTTTGTTCATTCCTGCCCGTCAATCTTTTGGTTCATGGGGATTTCCCGGCTGATCGGCCGACTGCCCGGGCGCGGGTGCGCCCGGGCTGACCGATAGCTATTACTGCAGCAGTGACAACACTGTCTGCGGGATCAGGTTTGCCGAAGCCAGGACCGAGGTCCCCGCTGCGAACAGTACCTGGGACCGGGTGAACTCCGATACCTCGGCGGCGAAGTCGAGATCGCGGATCGCGGCCTCGCTAGCCGTCAAGTTCTCGATGGCCACCGCCAACGCTCGGGAGTTGGGCTGCAAGTTCTGCTGCTCCACCGCACCGAGATAGCCGCGCAGACCATTGATCTGGTCGAGCGCGCGGTCGATGATGTTCAAGGCGTTGGCCGGATTGGCGCGCAGATCGTTTGCGCCACCAGCGACCAGCGAAGTGAGGAAGCCGCCGAAGGTGCCGCCCGAGGCGCCCCGCGCCTGCACTTCGAAACCCAGCGACGAGGGGTCGATGCTGGGAATGCCGACCCGCAGCGAGTCCTGCGCCACGTTCTCCGAGTTGAGCTGGAAGTTCAACCCACTGCGCTTGACGGTGAACGAGAACGTACTACCGGCGGTGACCGTCGAGGCCAGGGTCAGCTCCGACTTGAGAAAGGCGCCGTTGGTCTTGAGATCAAAACCGACTGCGCTGACATTGGCCCCGTCGATTCCGACCTTGGCGTTTGCGCCGAAGTCACTGCCGGAGGCGCCGGTGTACGCACCCCGCAACACGTCGACGGTGACGAACTCGCGTGTGCCGTAACCCTCGCTGAACAGGAAGCCACCGGAAGCGAAGACGCCGGTGAAGTCCCGCACCGAGTTGATGGCGCCACTGACTGAGTCGCCCGGCAGCACGAACAGCTCCTCGGAGCCGAGCTTGCCACCGACCCGGATCACGCCAGACGTGGCGCCGAAGGAGCCGATCGCCAGCACGGCGTGGGAGGCCACCTCTGTCACCGAGACGTCGAAGGTGAGGCTGTCGACACCCGTTCCGAAGAAGACGCTGCGCAGCGTCAGGTTGTTGATCGAGGTGTCGACCGAGCTGGTGCGGAACGCCTGGGCGCCGTTGAGCAGGTTGGTGCGGGCATATCGGGTGGTGCCCGAGATGCGGTCGATCGCCTGGATCGCAGAGTCGACCGCGTCCTGCTCGGTATCGATCTGCTCGTCGGAGGCGCCACCGGTATTGAGCGCGAAGATCAAGGCCTCGCGGATCTGGATCAGCAATCCGTCGACCTCGGCCAGTGCGGCTTCAGTCGTGCCGATCAGGTTGGAGCTGGTGTCGGTATTGATCACCGCCTGGTTGAGGCTCGCGATCTGCGCCCGCAACTGCTCCGAGATCACCAGGCCGGAGGGGTCATCCGACGCGGTGCTGATGCGCAAGCCGGTCGACAAACGTTGCAGCGAGATTTGCTGCGATTTGTCGGCTTGACGCAGGTTTCGCAGCGCGTTGACCGCTGCGATGTTCGTATTGATGCGAAGCCCCATTCGATTCCTCCTTGAAACTGTGACACCCGGACATCCGTGTCCGAGCCCCGGCGCTTCTGGCTAGCGTGCGACTAGCCCGCGGCGGGTCTAACGACTTACTGATGGCTGACTATCGGTAGCGTGGAGGGTGAACTTGAGCAATCGGCGGCAATTGGCGGACATGAAGAAAAAGAAGTTTTTGGGTAAAGATTTGCCACCTGGGCGGCCGATACCTGCATCAGAGTTGGCCGTCCAGAACTACCAAAGCCAGCTCGGGGCTTGGTCCAAACAAGTCCCACTGCATATCCTATCAGTCATCACAATGGGTCGACCTCGCCTGATTCGCACCAGCGGGATCGGCCTGCTGTGTTTAATGCCGACCCGCTCCGACGGGTTGTATTCCACCGCGGCAGCTGGCACTCTGGGATTGATGGACGACGAGTCCGACGAACCCACGATCCAGATCAGTCGCCCTTTCGTCATCTCCGACGAGACGATCCGGGTCCGTCCGAGAACCCTGCCCGCCACCATCAGGCAGGACCAGGCCCCCGCGATGCAGCCGCTACGCGAAGCGGTGGGCTCGCTAGGTCGCTATCCGATCGTGGGGCACCTCGGCGCCGGCGGGATGGGCGAGATCTTGTTGGTGCGCGACGAGGAGCTGGGTCGAGATCTCGCGGCGAAGGTGATCCTGGGCGAGCCGGGCGCCGTGCTGGATCAGCAGAAGCTGGAGAAGTTCCTGCTCGAAGCCCAGATTACCGGGCAGCTTCAGCATCCCAACATCGTGCCGATCCATGAACTGGGCCTGACCGAGGAGGGGCAGGTCTATTTCACGATGAAGCGGGTCGAAGGCGAAGACCTGGCCCAGCGACTGGGAACGCTGGCCGTGGAGTCCCGACATCGACTGGCGAGTATCACCGATCACACGCGGCACAAGACGCAGCGACGTTACGGCGAGCGCAGCCCAGCGGCGGCGATGACCCAGTTGCTCGAGATCCTGCTCAAGGTCTGCGCGGCGATTGGCTTCGCCCATAGCCGGGGGGTGATCCATCGCGACCTGAAACCGGCCAACATCATGGTCGGCCGATTCGGCGAGGTGCAGGTGATGGATTGGGGGCTGGCCAAGCTGATCGGCCACCCCGACCTGCTGGCCGACGCAGTGATCCCTGACCTGCAGGCCGGCCGGCTGGGGCGGGTCACCGGCGCCAGCGACAGCAAGCAACCGCTGCAGACGATGGACGGCGTGGTGATGGGCACGCCGGCCTACATGCCGCCCGAGCAAGCCGAGGGACGGATCGACGAGATCGATGGCCGCGCCGACATCTATGCGCTCGGGGCGATCCTCTACGAGATGTTGACCTACGAGCCGCCCTACGTCGGCAAGCACTTCCGCTCGGTGCTGGAGCGCGTGACCCAGGGCGCGCTGATCTCGCCCTCCGCCCGCAGTCCGGAGCGGTCGATTCCCTGGGAGCTGGAGGCGGTGGTGCTCAAGGCGATGGCGCTCGAGCCGGCCGACCGCTATCAGCAGGTGGCGCAGCTCGAAGCGGAGATCCAGGCCTACCTGGACGGGCGAACGCTGTCGGCGGTGCGCTACAGCTTGCGACAGCGACTGACCAAGTGGGTTTTACGCAACCGGGCGGCCAGCCTGGCCAGCGTGGCTGTCCTGCTGATGGGAATCGGTCTGTTCTGGGGCTTCAGGATCCAGGCCGACCGGCAGCAGGCGCGCGAGCTGGCGCGCAAGGAGCGCTTGCTGCTGGTGCGCGCGGCGGGGCTGCGCAAGAAGCTGACCACCCAGCGGGCACGACTGGCCCGGCTCAAGGGGCCTCATTCGCCGCGGCTTCGCCAGCCCAACGGGGAGCTGGCGCGCTCGGCCGTCAGCAACTGGTACCAGGCCCACACCGATACGCTCGACCTGCTGGGCAAGCTGGCGGCCCTGGGGCAGCAGGTCCCGACCCCCTGGGCCGGGCGGATGCTCAATCGCCCGGCGATCGATCGGGAACGTCAGGCGCTGAGTCTGTCAGCCGCCCGGATGGCCGCGCGCCTGGGCGATTACACGCTGGCCCGCGTCTGGGTCAGCCGGGCCAGCATCGCTGGGCTGAACGATCGGCAAGCGCAGCAGCTCCGGCGCTGGGTCGCGCGGCTACGTCGCCAGCGGGCCGAGGCGTCCGTGCGCCAGGCGCGCCGGGTCTTGCGGCGGGCTCGCCACGTGCGGACCGATCAGACCGAGTCCTTCGAGAGCAACCTGACCGAACTGGTGCGCCGGCGCGGCCCCGACCTGGTTCGCTTGCTGCTGCGCCGCGAGTATCTGGACAGCCCCCACGAGTGGGTTCGCCGGCTGGCGATCGAGGCGCTGGGTAAGATGGGCGATACCCGCACGCTGGGCGAGGAAGGCATGGACCCGGTCCAGGCGCTCTGTTCACGGCTGCAGCGCATCGACCTCGAGCGGCAGATGGAGTCGGCTGTCTCGCTGGCTCGCGCGCTAGGATTCCTGCGGGATGCGCGCGCGCATGCGATTCTCAACCAGCGCCGCTGGCAGGCTGGCCAGCAGAGCCGCTTCTGGAAGCGAACCGAGGGTCCGTACCGTCGCATTCCGCTGGCCGCGCGTGCACCCGAGACCGTCCAGCAGTTTCTCCAACGAGGCAATGCGCTGGCGGTCAGAGGCGACTTCGACGCGGCGATCGCCGATTACGACCGCGCGCTGCTGCTCGAGCCGGGGCAGGCTTCGGTCTACAAGAACCGGGGGCTGGCGCGCGCGGGCAAGGGAAACTACAAGGGCGCGATCGCCGACTACAAGCAGGCGATTCGCCTCCGCGGGCTCGACCCAGGAATGTACAACTGCCGCGGTGGGGCCTGGCTCGAGCTGGGGCAGCTGTCGAAGGCGATTGCCGACTTCACGGGCGCGATTGGTCTGGCGCCCAACGCGCCGGCGGGCTATCGAAATCGAGGTCGGGCGCGCGCCAGGCAGAAGAACTGGAAAGGCGCGCTCGAGGACTTTACCCGGGTGCTCGCGCTGAGTCCCGAGCACATGCAGACCTACAACAACCGTGGCATCGCCCGCAGATATCTCGGCGACACCGCTGGCGCGATCAAGGACTTCGGGCGCGCGATCAAGCTCAACCCCCGCTACGCGGCGGCCTACGCCAACCGAGGTCGGGCCTACACGGATCTGGGGGACCACGTACGGGCGCTCGAGGACTATACGCGCGCGCTGCGGATCGATCCGAAGAGCCCAGTGACCTACAGCAATCGGAGCGTGGCCTACTACAAGCGCGGCCAGCTCGCCCGGGCGATCGCGGACGCCACCCGCGCGATCGAGCTCAGACCGGGTTTCGTCGCCGCCTACTTCAATCGCGCCAACGCCAGGTATCTGCAGGGCGACTCGCCGGGCGCGTTGCGGGACTATCGCCAGGCCATTCGGCTGGACCCCAAGCATGCCGATTCCTACAACAACCGGGGCAATATCTTCCTCGCGCAGAACAAGCTGGTCAGCGCCTTGCGCAGCTACGACCGCGCGATCGAGCTGCGTCCGAATGACGCGCGCAACCATCACAATCGCGGCTGGGCTCGCGAGCTGAAGGGCGACGCGCGCGGCGCGCTGGAGGACTACGATCTGGCACTCCGACTGAACCCGCGCTACGCGCAGGCCTACAACACGCGCGGCGTCTTCTACGTCAAGCACAAGAAACCACGACGGGCGCTCGAGGATTTCACGCAGGCGATCAAGATCAATCCATGGTTTGGCGAGGCCTACCTCAACCGTGGCATTGCATACCGCCGGCTGGAGCAGCTCGAGCGGGCGATGGCGGATTACAATCAGGCGATCGAGATCAGTCCCGAGCGGGCTGAGGCCTACCGCAAACGTGGTGAACTGCGCGCCGCGCAAATGGATGCGTTCGGCTCGATGCGGGATTATCAGCGCGCCTTGAAGCTGGAGAAAGGGCGAAGCAGTGAGGGCGAGTTCGCCAGGCGGATCGAGCGCAACCCAGAGGACGCCGAAGCCCACATGGGACGCGGCCTGCTGCGGGAGATTGCGGGCCGGCTGCCGCTGGCCATCGCTGACTACAGGCGGGCGCTCGAGATCAAGCCGCGCTGGTGGCGGCCATGGTATGCCTACGGCCGGGGCTTGAGTCGACTGGGACGGTCGGCGCAGGCGCTCGACGCGATGCGCGCCGCACACCGGCTGGCGCCGGCCACTCAGCGAACCTGGCTGGCCCGGCTGCTGCGCACGCTCGCCGAGAAAAAGTAGCGCCGCCCAGCGCGCTCACTGCTTCTGACGGATGCGTGCGATCCAGCTCTCGATCTGGGCCCGGTTTCGGGGCGGGGCCAGCCGCCGCGCCTCGAGCACTGCGGTCAGCGCCTCGGTCTGCTGTCCGAGCCCCGAGAGCATCACGCCCAACCCGAACCAGCTCTGCCAGCGACGGGGCGCGAGCACGGTGGACTTGCGCAGATCGGCGATGGCGCCGCGCAGGTCGTTGAGTACCGAGCGGGCCAGTCCGCGGTTGGCCCAGAACTCGGCGCGCCTGGGAGCGAGCTGGAGCGCTGCCGTATAGTCGGCGATCGCGCCGGCGGCGTTGTTCTGCCTCAGGCGGGCGTTGCCCCGACCGTTGTAGGCATCGCTCTGGCGCCGGTCGAGCCGGATCGCCTGGTTGAAATCAGCGATCGCTACAGCCAGCTTCCCTTGCTCGACCCTTAAGTTGCCGCGGTTGAGGTAGTATCCGGCCTGCCGCGGATCCAGCCGGATCGCCTGCGTGTAGTCCCGCAGCGCGCCGCTCCGGTCGCCCCGTAGCGTCCGCGTGATCGCGCGGTTGAAGTGGGCGGCGGCGTAGCGCGGCTCGAGCTTGATTGCCCGATCGAAATCAGCGAGTGCAAGGTCGAGCTTGCCCCATCTTGTCCGCGAGAGGCCGCGGTTATTGTAGGCGAAGGGGTGTTTTGGATTGATCTCGATCGCCTTCTCGAAGTCCGCGAGCGCGCCGGTCCGGTCGCCGAGTTTTGCTCGCGCGGCGCCGCGCCCGTTGTAGGCGTTGACCTGATACGGATTGGTTTGCAACGCGGCGTCGAAGTCGCGGATTGCGCCGGCCGGGTCGTTTTTCCAGCCCCGCTCGAGCCCTCTGGCGAGGTAAGCCAGCGGATAGTGCGGCCGAATCTTCAGCGCTTTGTCCAGCGTCTGTTGCTCGCCGCGCGTCCACTGCAAGAGCCAGAAGCCCTCGGCGCCGAGCTGGCCGCGAAAGCGTTCGAGCCCCTCGCGGCAGATGCGGGCGAGCTGGTCCAGCTTGCCCGCGGCGCGCAGGCTGCAGGCGCGGGACAGCTGACGATCGACCTCGGGGACCTCGGCCCAGCTACCGCGTGTCTGGTTCAGCTGGACCAGCGCCAGGTCGTTCCAGCCCTGCGCTCGGGTTGGCGCGCCACGCCACTGGGAAACGGACTCGAACATCGCTCGATCGAGGTAGATTCGCCCCAGGTAGAAGTGGCTCCAGCCGTCCTTCGGACGAGTCTTCAGGGCGTGGCGCAGGCAACGCTCTGCCACAGCGTCCTTGCCGACGAAGTACCAGCCCATACCGAGCAGCGACCAGGCCTCGGCCGACTGGTCGCTGGCCGGGTCTGCCCGCAGGGCGCGTTCCAGTCCGAGCAGCTCGCGCTCCAGCAGGCGCAGCTTCTCGCGGATGTTTACCTGCGAGATGTAGAACAGTGCCCGGGTCTCGGCGATCTTGTGCCGTATGCCATCGAGCAGCGACTTTCGCTCGCGGAAGCCCTGCCCTTGCCGGAGCCGCTGGCGGTCGTCGCGCTCCTTGGCTTCGCGTGCCAAGGCGGCCTGTGCCCTTTTGCGGTATTGCTGCTGCCGGGCAGTCCGACGATGGCGCGACACGCCCCACCACCCGAGCGTCAGCAGCAACGTGAGCGCGAGGACCAGCACCGTCCCCACTCGCGCCTTGCGCCGCAGCCAGGGCTGGACCCGCGAGAGGGTGGATTTTGATTGAACCAGCAGTGTCTTGCCCTGCCTGTAGCGACGCAGATCCTGGCCCAGCTCGGCGGCGCTGGGGTACCGCTCGCGCTGCTCCTTGCGCAGCGCCTCGAGACAGATCAGCTCCAGCTTGCGGGCGATGCGGGGGTTGCGCCGGCGCACAGGCATGGGATCCGCGGCGAGGATCTGCTCGAATAGCGCCGCCTGCGTCTGGCCGTCGAACGGCAACTGGTCGGTCAGCATTCGGTAGAGCAGCACGCCGAGCGCCCAGACGTCGGTGGTCGGCCCGACCTTCCGCACCTGACCCAGGACCTGCTCCGGCGCCATGTAGGTCGGCGTGCCGAGCAAGGCGCCGCTGCGGGTCAGCTCCGTCAAATCCTGCTCTTCGCGAGAGGTACCGAAGTCGGCCACCACCGGACGATTCCCCGGGGCGAGCAGGATGTTGGCAGGCTTGAGGTCCCGGTGGATCACCCCTGCGGCATGGGCCACGCCGATCGCGTCGGCCACTTGCTCGAGGATCTTCAGGCGCTCGTCCAGGGACAGCCGGCCCAGGGCCTGCTGCAGATTGTCGCCCGCGACAAAGTCCATCGCGATGTAGAACAGCGGCCGGCCGCTCGCCGGATCATCTGTCTGCCCGACCTCGTGGATCCGGATGATGCTGGGATGCGTCAGCCGCGCCGCCAGCCTGGCCTCTCGCAGGAAGCGCGCCACCATGGTCGGGCTGCTGTCGACCGGCAACACCTTGAGCGCCACCGGGCGCTGTAGGTCCGGGTCGATCGCCTGATATACCACACCGCCGCCGCCTCGTCCGAGCTCGCCGACCAGGTGGTACTTGCCCAGGCAGGGCGATTGATCGGGAGCCAGTCGAGTTTCGGGGCTGATCTCCTGCAGCAGGCGCGCCATTTCGGTCGTGGAGAGCACGCGGCGGCGCAGCAGGATCTGCGCCAGCAGGGGAACCGGCTCGCCGGTCGTCCAGGCGCGCTGCTGCTCCGCCTGGCATTCGGCCAGTGTCTCGGGGCTGATCAGTCCCAGCGAAACAGCGGCCTTGCCCATCTCCTGCTCTGCCGGACGGTCAGGCGCTGAACCGTCCGGCGGAAGCTTGTCTGCGGGTTGTCTCAGCGTCTCGTGATCGTGCTCCATACCGAGCGTGCATCATACCCTGATGCGGTCGGCCCCGATCACGCCTATCCCGAGCAGCAGCAGAAGAACTCCGCCGATGGCCAGCGCGAGCGCGCGAGCGGTGGTATCGGGGGGCGCGGTATTTTCCTCGAGCACCAGCACCCGCTGAAGATCGAGCTTGGGATAGCTCTGCTGCACCATCTGCTTCTCGGCTTCGTGCAGGCTGCCGGCCCTCACCTGTCCGCGCAGGGATTGATAGGTCAGGCGCCGCTGCGGCAGATCCGCGAGCCGGACGAAGCGTTTGGTTCGGACCAGCAGCAGGAAGGCCGGCGTGCCCCCGAACAGCATCTTCGGCGGTACGTTGGCCAGCGTCCCGAATTGATCTTGCAGCCGGTCGAGTTCCAGCAGGTAGGGATCCGTCGTGGAGACCACCGGGTAGTAGGCATACAGCAGCCGGCCGTCCGGGTTGTTGCGCAGCGACTCCTCGGCGGCATAGACCACCAGTGGGAAGAGGCGGACGTGCCGGTCGAGCTGGATGTAGCTGCCCGCAAGCTGGTGTCCCGGCGCCAGTCGGGAGAGGTCGACGGGGGTGGGAATCTGACGCGCACCGGCGGTGCGCCAGGCCAGCAGCCCCGCCGTCGCGATCAGTCCACCGATCAGTGAAATCGCCAGTCCGCGACGGCTCAATTGCCGAGGGTGCGCGCCAGACATGAGCCCTGATTATCCTGCGGTTTCGCCCCCATGGCAACCCTGTGGTATCTTGGTCGATCTGGCGGAACGTTGCAGCCAAGAAGGGAGACAGCCGGTTGGACCCCCGCGAGATGTTGGTACAGGCC
>CAZMLI010000010.1:0-27162 GCA_964566865.1 uncultured Planctomycetota bacterium | reverse complement strand
TCAACGATCATCCGCGCTTCATCGAGGCGCTGGCCGAGATCCTCTCCACCGAGCAGGTCGGCGCCAGCGCGGTTTAGCCCGGATCAGGTGGGCTCAGCCAATCCGAATGGTCTGGCCGTCACTGGCGAGCTGGACCCGCTTGCCAAACAGGCTGGTCAGCTCGTCGCGCACCCGATCGAGCATCTCCGGCTTGACGTGGACCACATGGATTTCGACGGACCGACGACGAAAGCCCTTCAGCTGATCGCGCAGCATCGCGGGGGTCAGATGGCCGGCCCGCAGGCAGAGTTCCTCGAAGCCGTTTGGAAAACTGACCTCGACCAGGACCGACTTGACCCACTTGTTGGCCCGAGCAAAGTCCCACATCGGCCCGCTCTCGGAGGTGTCTCCGCCGACGATCAGGCCGCGCGACCCGCGCCGGATGGCGAACGCACAGCACGTATAGGCGTGCACCATCGGCAGCGGCGTGACCTCGTAGTCGAGCACACGGAACGGTCCGTCGATCAGCTGGTAGCGTGCGTTGAGTTCGCCGGAGCGTGTCTTCAGCCGCGAGTGGTCCGGGTAGACCTTGTCCGACAGCAGCCCGAGCCGGAGGCGGCGCAGCGTGTCGGAAGAGCAGTGCACCGGCAGTGTGCGGCACTCGCGGGACAGCCGTGAGGTCAACAACAGGGGAAAGTGCATCACGTGATCCAGATGGGCGTGGGTCAACAATACCGCCTGCGGCTGCTCCGGCGGGATCCCGTCCAGCCCTCCAGCGTCGATCAGCAGTCGCCCCTCGAGCAGGTAGGACGACAACCGTCGACCCGGCCCCAGCCCCCCCGCACAGCCCAGAATTTGCAGCTTCATCCATGCGAGAATAGCGAAGCCCCTGGATGCAGGCAAGCACCGCCGGTGGTATGATCACGAAGTGATCACAAAAAAAGCTCATCCCCTGCTCTGCTGCCTGCTCCTGGTCATGACCGCCTGCGGACAGCCGTCGGTCATCAAGAAACAAGCGCTGGTCCGCGCCGAGGCGGCCAAGGAACAGACCATCGATTGCAACGGTCTGGCCCTGGTCACGGTGGAAATTCCACGAGGGTCGATCACCGTGCGCTGCGAAGGTGCGCGCATCTCGGCCAGCGTGGCGTCCAAGCGCTTTGCCTACGGGCCAGGTCGGTCCGAGGCCACTCGGCGCGCGGAGGCGATCAAGCTCGACGTGACCGTCAACGGCGACAACTTGCTGATCAAGGCCACCTTGCCGTCTGCGCCCCAGGACGAGGCGCTCGGCGTCGATCTGGTGCTCATCCTGCCGGCCAACCTCAGCTTCAAGCTGAACTGCGACCAGGGCGACATCGAGCTGCGAGGCGCCGTGGGCAATGTCAGCGCGACCTCCCGTATCGGCGGCATGGACATCAGCGAGGTCACCGGTGACGTGACCGTCAGCGCCAAGCGCGGCGACGTCAGCCTTCGCGACGTCAGCGGTACGACCCGGCTGCGCTGCGGCACCGGCGATACCGAGCTGTACCGGATCGGCAACGTCGAGTCTGCGACCCGCGTTGGATCCGTTCGGCTGTACCACCCGCAAGGCACGGTCTCGCTGCGCACCGACCGTGGCGAGGTGCTGGTTCAGGCGCCAAAGCTGGCGACCCGGCCGAACGTCAAGATCCGCACATCGAAGGGGGCGGTGCGGCTCGAGGTGCCCAAGACCGTCGAGTGCCACCTCAAGCTGCGCGCCGGCAAGGGGCTGGTCACCGCTTTCCTCGACAATGTCGAGATCGCCGATCGCGTCTCGACCTACAACAGCTACGTGGCAAACCTCAACGGTGGCGGCGGCAAGATCACCGTCACCACCGGAGAGGGTGCGATCCACATCGAGGGCGTGGGCCGCCACAAGCTGGTCAAGTAGTCCTACTCGTACGAGACCCGCAGCTCCTTGAAGACCACCGGCTTCGAGACCGAGCTGCTGCCGCTGAGCACGCCCACACTGATCGTGCCGGTCTGCCCGGCATAGGCACTCAGGTCTTGTGTCAGTAGATCGAGCGCGCCGTCGTCGCTGATCTGGCGCAGCCAGCGCAGCGGTGTGCCGCCCCCATCCGGAAAGAAGTGGACCCAGACATAGGCCGTCGCGGTGCTGCTCGATGCGCTCTTGGAGGAGGACGGCGCCAGCAGGGACCACGGTGCGGACTGCGCGAAGCCGACCTGCACCCGCAGCACCGGATTGAGACTGCCGTCGATCGGCGGCAAGGTCACCTTGTAACTCCCCTTGGCATATTTCCAGTTGCCCGTCGGCGGCCAGAACATCAGCCGTGAGTCGCTGTTGCTGGTCGACGGCGTGCCATCCTCGAGTGCGCCGGTGAAGTAGCGCACGCGGCCCGGCGCGAGCAGACCACCGAAGGCGATGCTGCCGTTGCTGGTGCGATAGCTGCTGTAGTACTGGGCATAGTGGATCAGGTCGATGTTGTAGCCGTAGATCCCACAGGCGTTGTAGGCCAGCTTGACCTGCAGCTTCTCGTTGTTGGACCAGCCGTGCTGCGCGATCTTGTCCGAGATCGCCGCCACCATCGCGACCCGCACGTCATGGAAATTGCTGTTGGGACCGAGGTAGTGGACCATCGCCCGGTAGAACACCACGCGGGCGTGATAGGTCTCGATGCCGGTCACGCTGATCCCGGAGAACGGGTGGGTCCCGCCGTCGGTCAACAGGAAGGCCGCCTTGTTGAGAATGCCCGAGTTGGTGTGCACGCCACCGCTGTCGTTGCTGGTATTGACGAAATTGGAGTAGTGGTCCGGATCGCCCTGGGCCGGCGGGTTGCTCATGTCGCGAATGCCGTTGCCGCTGAGCGTCACGTCCTCCGCGATCAGCCAGTTGGACTGGCCACTCTCGTTGCCGTAGCGCTTCTCGACGAAGGTGCCCATCACGTCGGCAAATGACTCGTTGGCCGCGCCCGACTCGTCCTGATAGACCAGATCCGAGGTGCTGCGGATGATGCCGTGCGTCAGCTCGTGACCGCAGACGTCGCGCGAGACCCAGGCCCGCCGGCTGCCGCTGCCGTCGCCGAAGACGAAGTAGCCCTGGCCCAGGCTGGAGGCGTTGTTGACGCTGCCCGAGTCCCACTGGTAGTGCGACCCCAGGATGATCCGGCTCGCAGTGTCCGGATCCGTCTCCCAGCTCTTACGCCCGTGCACCGTCTCGTAGTAGTAGAGCGCCTTGCCCATGTTGCGCGCGACGCTGACCTCCGGTGCCTGGGTCGCATTGAACCAGACGTTGTTGCCGTCATCGCAGAGCGAGCCCCGCGTCTCCGACTGGTTGTAGTCGTAGGTCTTGATCGCCGCGTCGTGCGTGCGGTCCCACAGCTTGTAGTTGCTCAGCGTCGTCGAGCCATTGCTGCTGACATAGCCCTGCCGCGTCGTCTCGACCGGGACCGTCGCGCCCCAGACACCCACCCCGACGCCGGTCTGAGAGTCGGTCGCTGCGCGGTCGAGCATCGCCTCGACCTTGCCGCTCGTCGCGTTGATCAGGTAGGTCCGCGAGAGCGCCCGCCTGACCGAGATCACTTCCGACTTCCAGCACAGCGCCGGGCGCTCACCCAGCAACGAGATCACCAGCTCGGGCGCCGTGAAGTGCTCGAACTTGCCGCGCACGCCACTGTCGCGTCGCACCGCCGGCTCGACCCGCGCCGCAGCGACTCGCGCCTTGCGGGCGATCCGCTGCGGATCCAGGCCCTTGGCGAAGCGCCCGTGAACCGCATGCACCGAGCCGTCGGCGCGGATGTGGACCGTCAACGAGCGCTGATAGACCGGCACGCCGCGCAGGACCTGGTCGTAGCGCAGGTGACGCACGCCGTCCTCGTCCGGCTCGAGCTGACTGCGCGCCGCATTGAATACCAGCTGCTTCTCCGGCAAGCGCAACCCGAAGATCGCCTTGCGCCGCGCCAGGAAATCAGCTGCGATGCTGCGCGGTGCAGCCAGACTCGGCCCGCTCATCTGACCCGCCAGAAAACTCGGCCCGTCCTGGCCCCGTCGCCATGACACCTCCAGCGCGGGGTTCTCGCTGCGCAACTGCGCGAGCGCCGCAATCTGCGACATCGGCGCCGCGTCCAGCTGGCGCATCACAGCGGGGATCGAATCGGGCGCCACGTCGCCCCGCTCATCATGACGCGGACAATCGATCGCAGCAGTAAGGCGGCGAACAGGCGTACTGAGACCCTCTGCCTGCGGCGTGTGCAGAACGCCCTGCGGGTCACCGTCGGGCTGCCACAGCAGCAGCGGCAACGAAATCAGCGCACCCAGTCCGAGCGCACGAGTGAGTCGGTTTCTCATCTTGATCTCTCCAGAATGATCGAATCGAAAAATTCTTATCACTGCTAGAGACCGCTCGATGAGGCAGCGTGTGGCAGATTGCGATCAAATTCCGCCAGAGTGCATCCCGGCGACGACACGTGGGAGGGCGAGGCTCCGCCGAGCCGAGACTATCTCAGCGAATGGACTCACGCAGCAGTTGCATGTGCCCGTCCCGCCACCAGCTCGTCCAGCGAACCCGGCCCAGAGTCGTGGTGTTGACGTGTACCCCACCGGCGGCCAGCCAGCGCGCATCGTGCTTGCTTGTGCTGCGATCGTACCCGTGCAGCACCGCCCGGCCGCGGTGCAGGTCCAGTACTTCCACACGCGATCCTCGCGCGCTGACGTCGGCCACGCTTCCGCGCAGACCACTCACCTTGGTGACCACTTTCCAGGCAGCGTCCTGCAGCTTGTAGATCGTCAGCGACCGTTTGCCGCCTTCGCGGAAGAACCGGCTGAGCAATGGGGTGCTGCCACCCGTGATGAACAGCTGGCCTTTCGCGGGGCCTGGCATGGCGGGCAAGGCCTTGGCCGCGGTAAATTGCTTGTCAAGCGTATACAGAAATGTGCCACGGGAGGACGAGACCAGCAGGAGGTAGCCGGCCGGGAGCGCCGCCACTTGCACCAGGAAATGGGCGCCGTGCGCCCCGGTCACGGAGCTGGGCAAGGTCACCGGCTTCCAGCCCGCGGCGCCATCCTTGCTCGCCAGGATCCGCGTGAAGTTGCCCGAGCGAACCACACGCAGGATTTGGTCATGGCCGGCGACCAGCTGGCTGAGAAACCCCTCGCTCCGATCGAACACGACCTGGGTCGTCTTGCCGCCGTCGCTGGATCTCCAGAGGCGGTGGTACACCGCCTCCGCGTCGCCCCACGAGACGCCTAGTATCAGCGCCTTGCCCTGCGCGGCAATTCGTGTCCAGCCAGTCCCGCGGCTGCCGCCTTTGGCCGGCCAGCGGGAGAACTGCATCGCGTCGCTGGTTTCCAGTGCCTCGACCACGAAGTGGCTGCCCGGTCTGGATTGGAGCATGTGCCGGTCTCCCTCCGGGAGCCGCAGATGCGTGCCGTCGACTTGCAGCGTGCCCCAGGTCGGGTCGATCTCGTACCAGCGGCCCAGATGGACCTCGACCCAGGCGTGCCCGTAGAGCAGCCGCGATCCTGCCGCCAGTCCGCCGACCCTTCGCGCCGGAATGCCCAGGCTGCGACACAGCGCGATCGTCAGCTGGGTGTACTCGCTGCAGTCCGCCTCGCGCGTCGCGAGCGTCTGCAAGCTGGTGGCCTTCTGCACTGACTTGTATTTCAAGTTCTTGCCGACCCAGCCGACGATGCTGCGCACGATCAGGGCGGGGTCGGAGTCGGTCCCGCGGATCTTACGCGCGAGCTGGCGGATCTCGGGCGAGTGGATGTCGATGCCGCGCTCGGCCCGCAGGTAACGACGCAGCTTCTTGTCCTTGATCGGAAGCGTCAGCGTCGTCTTCTTCGGGATGGGGGTGGTCGAGCGAACGACCAGGCGATAGCCGCCTTGCTTCAGCTTGCGCACCGCGATCCGATCTCCCGCCCAGCTCTCGGGGAACGTCAGGCTGCCGTCGGGAAGCGTCAGCGTGAGCGTCAGCCGCTGGACCCGGCTGGCATGGATGCCCTGCGGCATCCCCCGCATGTCGACCGTGGCGGCCGCGTAGCGGACGAATCCGACCAGCCGGCGGACACGCTGTTCGGCTGCCTCGCCGAGCAGACCGGGTTCGATGGCGACCGTGCAGCGCAAGCCTCCTGCGGAGCGTTCGACCCAGAGCAGTAGCGGACCGAGGGCCCGGCCGACCGAGAGCCCCATCCGCTCGAAGGTCTTGTCCTCGTCCTTGCCCAGCGTCGCGTCGAGCTGTGCGACAAAGCGGTCGACATCGGCATAGGCCCGACAGACGGCCTCTTCCGGCATTCTCCCGAGCTGCTTGGCGTATGTCGGATGGCCGGCCAGAAACGGTTTCTGGCCCAGCCTCGAGAGCAGCGACTGGTGGCCGGCCAGGACGAGGTATCGGCCGACCAGCGTGGCAGTGAACGGTCCCACACTGTACAGCTTGCGCCCGTCGGCTTCGCCCGCCGGCTTGAACCGGTCGGCCAGCAGCTTGGCCGCCGCGCCGGCTGAGGTGACCGAGAAATACAGCACGCTCATTTTTTCCCATCCCATCTTGTCCGACGGATCAGGATAGCCGACGAGGGCATAGCCGACCTCCCCCGACAGCACCTGTAGATCTCTGGCTATCCTGTCCGCCTCGAAGCCCGAGAGCAGCTTCTTCCAGGTCGCCAGTGGCCAGCTCTTGATCAACGTCGCGACCGCGGCCGCACTGAAGTGGGCGCCGGCCCAGATCAGCGTGTCGGCCGGGAGCAGTTCGCGCGGTGCGCGGTATGCCGCGGTTGGCGCGGGCTGCAGGATGTTGCGCCAACGATCCGGCAGGTTGGTGATTCCGAGGCGCGTCTGCAGACGCTTGCCGTCGAAGCGTGTGGAGGCCGCGATTTGCGATTTACTGCGGGTGAACTCCTCGTTGATCAGCTTCTCGATCCCGGTGCTCTTCTGCAAGGCCAGCAAGCGACCGAGCCAGATCTGAACCGTCGGCCCGCCGCGCCCGGCGGTCGGGAGCTGCGCTTGCTTCTCGAACGGTGGGCGCTCGCTGTTGTAGGCCAGCGTGGCCAGCTTGCCTTCGAAGCGGAGATAAAAGCGCACCCGCTGCGGCGCCTGATCCCGATAGAGGTCGAGCCGTCGAACGCGATACCGCTGCTCGCCGAGCGGGATCACCGCTTGCAGTCGATACTCCGGGTCGGGACGCTTGACCCGGTCCTTGGGGTTTGCCTGGTCCTGTTCGTTGGACCAGATAAAGGCCACGACGGCGGGCGCCGCTGGCGAGGAGAGGGTCATCATGATACCCGCTTCGACTGTCTGCTGCAGCAGATCGCCGCCGGCGCTGGTGCGAACGACGAAGCGCAGGAACTGCTCCGGGTCACGTGTGGTCAGCTGGAGCGCCGTCGGCACGGGTTTGCGGCTGTTGCGAGGGAGCCGCCAGCCGGTGGCTGACGCCGGGAGCCAGGCGACCATCTGCCAGGGACGGCTCAGGTCGAGCCCGCTGGTCCGCGACATGTCCGATCGGCTGAACAGCGGGTCGGGCACCACACGCTCGATTCGCTTGGGGAAGCCCGAGAGGATGCTGTGGAATAGCTGCTCGGAGCGGCGGTCCGTCAGACGCAGTCGCCGCGGGATTCCGGCCAGTCGGAGCATCGTGCTGCCCGGTCGGTCCAGGCGCAGGCGCAGTACCGAGACCGGAGCAGCCGTGGTCTGCCCGTCATCGATGCGCACAAGCCGATCTCGGGCCCACATGCTCCCGGGGTTGCGCTCGAGGAAGCTCCAGAGTGCATGCCGTATCTGCACGGCACTGGGCTTCTCCGGCAGCTTCTCGATGAAACCGAGAAACAGATCGATGCTCTCGATCGCGTTCTCGAGTCGACGCTCTTGATAGTCCGGGAGGTCCTTCCGTTCGGCGATCTTCTCCAGCGCTGCTTTCAGCTTTTCGAGCGGCTTGCGATCGGCAACCGTATGGTGAACCAGCAGGCGTCGCACGGCCTCGACGACTGTCAGCGCGCTCTTGTTCAGCGGCCGATCGAGGATCGTTTGCAGTCGTTTCAGTGCGCCGGCGCCGCCACGCGCGATCAGCCCGTCCAGCGCGGCCGCGCGCACACCCGCATCTTGCGTGCGCCCTTCGATAACCGATAGCAGTGCACCCACCTCCTTGCTACCGTCCTCGCCGAGCAAGGCGACGACCAGACGCAGCGCCGGGGGCCCCAGCTTTCCGTCCTCCAGAGCGGCGAGCAGCAACTTGCGTCGCACGGGTCCATCGAGCAGGGAGATCAACTGGTATGCGCCGGCGAGCGCATGCTTGCCCTCACCGTCAAGCGCCGAGCGCGCGATGCGGAGTCCGGCCTTCGGCAGCGCCATCAACTGCTGCGCGGCGCGGAAGCGCACGATCGGGTCGGTATCCCACAGCATTCGAGAGAACACCACCTCACGCGCAGTCTGCTCGAGCGAAGGCGCCAGCGCGGCCATACAGGCCAGCCGCACACGCGGGTGACGGTGGATCAGGCCGTCGACCAGCAGCCCGGGATGACGTTTCACGAGCCGAGCGAGCGTCGAGCTGACCCAGGGCGCGCCGATGGCCGTCGGCTGCTCGATGCGCTCGAGGAGCGCGTTGCGCGCAGACCAGTCGGCACGCTGGAGGCCGGCCAAACGCGCAGTCCTCAGCGCCTCGAAGCGCTTGTCCCAGACCGTCCCGGAGAGCAGGGTCCAGTCCCGCAGGAAGAGCTTGAGCAGCTGCCAGGCCTCCTGTGCCGCGCCAGGAGGATTGCTCACGACGGCCCGCCATGCATGTCCACCGTCCGGTTCGGACCAGAACACGATCGTCGAGATGAACTTCGTGGTGCGAACCTGCCTCTCGGTGACCATCTCCAGTGCGGGCTGCCCGGCGACGCGCATGCGTCGAACGCTGGTCACCTTCAGCGGTCCTTGTTGCTTAATCTGACGCCGGTACATCTGATACAGCTGAACCAGACCCGTGCCCGCGTCGAGCGGTTCGCGGGCCAGCACCATACGGAGCCTCGGCCGAGCCGAGTCGTAGATCCACAGCCCCTTCGATTTCTCGACCTCGGTCAGCCCCAGCGGCAGCCAGAAGGCGACGTTTTCGCTGGCCTCCAGGACGCGTCGCAGACCGACCTTTGGAGCGGAGATCTTCTCCCAGGCAGCCTGGCGTTTCTCGGCGTCGAGTTCGAGCTGGGCGTGGAGGGAGTGGGGTAGGACCAGCAAGATCAGCGGAATCAGCAAGTGTCTCATCTGTGCCTCTGTGAAACCCGTTTCGACGGCTGCCAGGCGGGTAGGAAGAATAAGCCTCTAACAGAAGCTAGATTATCGGCGCGGCCGAATTGATGCGCTGCTGATCGGAGTACTTTCCTCCTTGGTTGCTGGCGCATTGCCCGCCATAATCGCCCACAATACCAGATTACCCACGCCGCCAACAAGGCGGAGCTACGATCAGTCGGGAAACAGTTCGAGCTAACATGGCTCCTTGGCTGGGAATGGGGTCACCGTTTCAATGTTGAGATGGAATTGCTGAAGTGCGGGAGGTTCCTGAGGCCGAGCAACCACGACTGCCTATCCGCCGCGTTCTAGCCCTGATGCTACTGCTTGCGTGCTACGGGGGGTTCTACGTTGCGAAGGCACGGGGCTGCCTGTTGGAGAAGCACGCTTTTGCGTCGAGCGTCGGCGTCAACCGAAGACTCCAGCAGTCATTCTCCGTAGTCTATGCACCAGTGGTCTGGCTAGACGAATCTGTGACCGGTCGCGAGTTCCCGTCGGAGTACACTGGGGCGATGCCACCGTGAGAGCGCTGGGCGAATGGAGGGCATCATGTCGTGCAGTTCAGACCAAGACCGAGAGGTCTGTCCTGCTTAGCACGCAGCTCTCACCACTTGCCCCAGTAGGATGGTAAGCCACCAAGACCGCCGTCAAGATCACGGCAAGGGGCTTGGCGATCTTCAACTCAGGAGCCCCCAAGCAATTCGGGGGTCATCGGTCGGAAGGCTGAACTCTGGTGCATACTGCATGGCAAGTTTGGCGAAGTAGGTTGGGAACCTCGCATACTCCAAGTCTTCACTTTCGGCCCACGAGAGGTGCTGCTTCATGTATGACGCAAAGACCTCCTCATCCTTTCGGATGATTGCCAGGTACGCCCCAACCGTTTTCGACACTCGCTCCAACTCCGCATGTCTTCCCCGAAAAAACAAGCGGCCCTGATGGACCGAAAACTCTCCCTCCTCCGTAACGTCTCCGGGAGTGGCCGGTCGATACACCTCGGGGGACATCCAGACGACGCTGCCGAATTGAGAGATGTCACTACCCAGGTAGGCCAACTCCAGAGCATCATTGTAGGTGTTGTACCAAACAGGCGTATCGACCCTTTCATCGCCCTGATCATGGGCCGTCGCGACGATGTTCGCGTGCAGCGTTAGCGCGATCACTATTTGGCTAGCCGAAAGAGAAATCGTATTGGCGGCCAGCCCGAAGTCCTGGTTGCGACAATGCAGGTAGCCCAACCGTTCTAATGCCACCGCAAGATCGAGATGTGCTGACAACACACAGCTGGCGTCCTCCAGTCCCGCATAGAGTTCGCCAATTTCCGCTTCTAGTTCACCCACACCGTTTCCACTCATACTGCACTCCTACTTCCTCTTGTTCGACTTTAAGAACGCATCGTAGTCCGGCTTCAAGCGAAACTTGAAGGCCTCACCCCACTAGCGCGGCATCGAAGAAGCGGATCATCCGCTGGGTGACCGCGGTTGGCTGCTCCGCGATGCTGATATGTCCGGCACCAGGCACGACCATCAGTTCGCTCTGGGGAATCGCCTGATGGATCGCCTCGGCGCAGGATGGTGGGGTGGACTGATCCTGATCGCCCACCACCACGAGGGTGGGCAGGCTGAGTGTGCGCAACTGTTCGAGTATGTTCTCCCGCCGAATCACGGCCATCGTCGCCTGGAAGAGGCCTTCGCCGTCATTTTCGCTGATCTTCTGCTTGGCCTGACGGGCGGCTTCGGGGTTGTCGGTCAGGAACGCCGGGGAAAAGAGGATACCCAGGATCATCGTAGCTGTCGCCTCGTCGGGTCCGCTGGCGCGAGCGGCCTGCGCCAACGCCTCATACTGGATCGCGTTTGGATCCTGCTCGGCGGAGGTGTCGAGCAGCACCAGTGCCCTGAGGGTCTGGCGATGTCGCAGAGCCAGGCGCATACCCAGCATACCGCCCAGGGAGAGGCCGGCGTAAAGGACCGGACCGAGGTCGAGGTTCTGGATCGCCTGGTAGACGTCTTCGGTCATCTCGTCGAGGGTGGTTTCGCTGTGGGGCTTGGACGATTTGCCGTGGCCGCGCAAATCCAGATTGATCACGCGGTAGCGCTCGGCGAGCAGGGCGATGGCGGGCTCGTACATCTGACCATCCAGCACGAGCGAGTGGGTCAAGACGAGCGGCACGCCGCTGCCGGCCTCTTCGTAGTGCAGCTGAATGCCGTTGGCTTCGATCTCAGGCAAGGCTACTGCCTCCCTTCTCCCGGAGCGGGCGGGCCACCTTGTCGACCAACAGCTCCATGGAATGCATCACCTTGTGGTGGTCGAGCCCGCCCAGGCGGGTCCAGCAGAGAATGTCGGAGATCCCCCGATAGCGCGCCAAGAGCGTCTCCAGTTTGGCTGATACCTGCTCGGGATCCCCCACCAGAAAACCCTGGCCGAACGGTTCGTTCTCCACGATCTCCGCGAACGACAGTTGCTTGCGGTCGTAGGCCTCCAGCATCGCCGTCAGCGATCCGTGATAATTCTTGAAGAAGTCCTCACCAGCCGGGTAGGCCTTGGCTGGGATGTGTTTTGCGATCGTGCGGAAGTACCACATGCACGGCTGCTCGAAGTCATGCAGCGCTTTCTCCCGGTCCTCGTCCAGGTAACAAAAGACCAACCCGCCGACGCGATAGGAAGCCCTATCCTCCCCTTGCTGCTCGAGGATCGACCAGTACTCGGAGAGCGCCGCGGGTGGTGCGAAAAGCGGACTGAAGAGCAGGTTCATCTTCTTCATCGCCTGGTACTTGATCGTCTCGGGATTGAGCGACGCCCCGAAGAGCGGTGGGTGCGGCTGCTGCAGCGGCTTGGGACGTGGTTTGACATTCTCGAACTGGTAGTACTTTCCTTCGAAGTTCACGCTCTCTTGCGTCCAGGCCTGCTTGATGATCGCCTCCGCTTCGTTGAAGCGGTCGCGGCTACTTTCGATCGGGATCCCGTAGCCCCGGAACTCAGCCGGCTGATAACCCCTGCCGATGCCGAAATCGAGGCGGCCGCCGGAGAGCACGTCGATCAGGCCAAACTCCTCCGCCACGCGGATCGGGTTATGGAACGGCAGGACGACGACGGCGCTGCCGATACGGATCCGCTCTGTCCGCGCGGCGATGTACGAGGCGAACACCTGGGTCGACGGCATGACGCCGTATTCGCTGAAGTGGTGCTCGGCCAGCCAGATCTCATCCAGCCCGACCGCCTCGGCATGGTCCACCAGGGCAATGTTCTCTTCGAAGTACTGCTTCATCGTGCGATCGCCGGGCGCTTCGAACAGTTGCAGCAAGCCAAATCGAACCATCTTCCCCCTCCTCGTTGATCAAAGAAGCACTACAGTCGCGCCTACTATGGTGCCATAGCGCCATGCAATCCCGCCAGATGAAGTTCGGCGCGATCGCTTGTGAGATTCGTTGGCCCATGCGAGACTCTTGCGGCCAAAAGGGGGAGACATGGAAGCGAAACGAATCGGTTTCATCGGCCTGGGCAACATCGGCAAGCCGATGGCGAAGAATCTGCTGACGGCGGGATTCGACCTGACGGTCCACGACCTGCGCCAGGCGCCGCTGGATGAGCTCGAGCAGCTCGGCGCTTCGGTGGCCAGCGCACCGGCGGAGATCGGCCAGCGCTGCGACATCACCTGTGTCGTGGTGGTGGACGATGCGCAGGTCGAAGCGGTGATCGCTGGACCGGGGGGACTTCTCGAGTCAGCCAAACCCGGCTCGATCATCGTGATCCACAGCACGGTCCATCCTCGCACCTGCCGAAATCTCGCCGAGCAGGCGGCGAAGCACGAGGTCGACTTGCTGGACGCGGCGCTCAGCGGCGGAGAGGAGGGCGCCATGGCTGGCTCCCTGACCCTGATGGTGGGCGCGGATGCGCAGGTGCTCGCGGCCTGCCAGCCGGTATTCGAGGTGGTCGCCGAGCACGTCTTTCACCTGGGGGGCCTGGGCATGGGGCAGGCCGGCAAGCTGGCCAACAACCTGATGTGCCTGGTCAACTACGTCAGCACTTACGAGGGTATGCGCTTCGGCGTGGCCGCGGGCATCGATCCCGAGACGCTGCTGCAGATGGTGAAAGTCAGCACGGGCGATAGCTGGGTCGTGCAGCACTGGGCCTGGTTCGAGAAGCTGCGGCGCGAATACACCACGGGCCTCGAGGGGCTGGGTGAGGTGATGTACAAGGACCTCGCGCTGGCGCTGGAGGTGGCGCACGAACTCAAGGTGCCGCTGCGGGCCGCGGCGCTCTCTTCGCAGATGGTAGACGAGGTATTGGGAATCGGGAGCACGTCATGACGACCAAGAACAGCGAAACACTGCTACGCGAGTTGCTCGACCGAGAGGCGATCCGTGAACTACCCGATCGTTACTGCCACTGCGTCTGGACCAACGACGTCGATGGCATCGTCGACCTCTTCACCGAAGACGGTTCGATGACCACCAGCGATCCGAATCTGCCGGGAGGGACCCAGGGTCGCGAGAACCTTCGCGCGGGCTACAAGCTGGCGCTGGGGGACCTGGCGCCCCGGCCGTTCGTGCACAGCCACGTGATCGATCTTCAGGGAGCGGACCGGGCCACCGGCACCTGCTACCTGGAGCTACGCGCCACCCGCGAGGGAAAGAGCTGGATCGGCGCCGGCTGGTACGACGACGAGTATGCCAGAGTCGGAGAGTCGTGGAAGTTCCGCTCCCGCAAACTGACGATGCACTACATGGTGCCGCTCAGCCAAGGCTGGGCCGAGCAGAAAACGGGAGAGAACGCCTGAGGTCCCGTGGCACTCCGGGATGGAAATACCCTTGCCCCCGACTGCGGGGGGCCGTCCGAGAAGCACGGACATTCCGTCAGGCATAACCGCCGTGACCTTCAGCGCGTGACGGGAATTGAACGATCTCTCCCCACTTGCGCCAGTAGGATGGGCCACGCGACCGCCCATCGATGAGGGATATGCAGTGCCTGCTGCCGTGACGGCTGCCAGGAAGACAGCCAATGCTCCAAGGCCCATCTGCAGCATGACGAGTGTTCGCAATCCTGGACTGGCAAGTTCTAAATCCATCGGCGTCCTCCTACCTGTAATCTAACAGGCCAAGCGAAGCCCTCCAAGGAAGCTGAGAGGATATCCGCCACCCGCCCCCGGCTTACGACGACTGGACAAAGTGTCTACCATTCGTATCCGCTGCCTAACAACAAACTGGATCCAGATAAACGGCCAGGCGGACACGTCCACATTCCTGGCATGGGCCTGACGGAGCTGCAACAGGCGCAGCGAAGCTGGCTCAGCAGGCGCCCAAGGAGGCCCCGCTGTGGTTCGAGTTTGGCGGCAAGGGGCGTCTGGTAGCAGGCGTCACCGACAAGGCGCTGCTGCTGTGGGATTCGAGGACGGGAAAGCGCCTCGCCACGCTGCCACACAGGCTGGACGAACCGGCGCGGATTGCGTTCAGCCGAGATGGCGTCTGGCTGGCAGCGGGCGACATCCGCGGCCAGATCAAGCTCTGGAATCTGAGTCAGCTGGTCAAACCAACGAAAGCCGCCGCCGCTGTGCCCGGCCGGATTGCGGAGTTTCTGCCGAAGCGGGCTGCCGACTGGCTGATGGATCCGGCGAGTGGGCGGGTCTTCGCCTCGACCGGACGCGGCGGAGAGGTGATCGAGTACGACCCGAAGACGGGTGCCGAACTGCGCCGGATCAAGGTCGGCAAGCGGGCGCTCTGGATGGCGCTCAAGCGCCGCCGGCTGATCGTGATCTCCGCGAACAAGCAGGGCTGGCAGGTCAGCGTCATCCCGCTGGCAACAAATCGGGTCTCGGCCACGATCCCGCTCAGCGGATCCACGCCAGGGAGTCTGTTCTGCTCGCAGGCGAACAATCCGTTCGTCTACCTACGCTTTACTTGCTCGGCTGCCTTGGACCATAATCGCCCGCAACCCCAGATTGCCCACGCCTCAGGTCCTTCAAGAACTCGCACCTTCCTCGAGCGCCGGATGGAGATGGAAGACCTTGTTCATGATCTTCCACTCGCCGGCGACCTTTAGCAGCGTGAACAGGTCGGTGTAGCGGCGACCGCTCCAGTCGTCGAGTTCCAGCCGCACGTTGGCCACCGTGTCAACGAAGTCGATATTGGCGATGCGTGCTTTCAGCCCGGTCGCTGCACCGTTGTCGTCATTCCAGGCAAAGAGATGCCGGATGGGTCCGGCGAACAGGTCCGTACCGACATACCCGAAAACAGTCGCGTCCTTGTGGAAGGCGGGTTTCATGTCCTCGCCTCTGCCGGACCTGGCACCATCGATGTAGTGCTGGATAACCTTGGTGATTGCGTCATGCTCGCTCACGCTCGTACATGCATTGATCATGGTTCTTACTCCGTGGTGTTGTACACAGTTGGTGGTTGTCGGAACTAGACCTGGATCATCCCGCCATCAGCGACGAGGTCGGCGCCGGTGAAGTAGCTCGCATCATCGGAGGCTAGAAACGCCACGGTCGTCGCGATTTCCTCGGGCCGGCCCGCGCGACCGAGCGGGGTCCGTTGGGCGAGCTGCTCTGCGAACGCGTCGAGTTCTTCCGGGCCCAGGCCGAGTTTGCCCACGAGCGGGGTTTCGATGAGCCCCGGACTGACGACGTTGACTCGGATGCCGCGAGGCGAGAGTTCCGCCGCAAGCGTACGGCCCAGCGAACGCACCGCTGCTTTCGTTGCCGAGTAGATGCTCGTCTTCGGTAGCCCGGACTGGGCCACGACGGAGGCATTGAGTATGATCGACGCACCTTCCGAGAGCAGCGGCAGGGCCTTCTGAACCGTGAAGAAGAGACCTCGAACGTTGATGTCGAACAGCGTGTCGAAGTGTGCTTCCGTCACCGCCTCGATTGGAACGAACGGTGCAATACCCGCGTTTGCAAAGAGCACGTCTATCCGGCCGAACTGCGCCTGGACCTGAGCGAACAGGCGGTCCAGATCCTCGAGATTCGAGACATCACCGCGGATACCCGTAGCCCGGTCACCGAGTTCTGCAACGGCGGCATCCAGCCCTTCCCGGCCGCGGCCGGTGATCACAACTTCTGCACCGTCCGCGATGAACCGCTGGGCGGTGGCCAGCCCGATTCCGCTGCTTCCCCCGGTGACGACTGCGACTTTCTTATGCAACTTGTTCATGGTCTTCCCTTCATCCTTGACCGATCGGTCAATGTTTTAGCAAAAAAATTCAGGCTGTGCCCAGCATCGCCAACGCCGCGTTCACAATGCTACGCGGCACCGCTGGGGCATCCTGCACCCGTCCAATCAGAGCCAAGCCCTGACCGATTCCCACAAACAACCTGGCGAGGTCACGGATGTTCGTATCTCCGTCCAACTCGCCCATCTCCTGGGCCCGTCTGAACGTCCTGTAGAAGGCTCCTTCGATTCCCATGATGTGGTGGCGAAGAATCTCGGCCATCTCCGCATCATTCGTGTCGCATTGGGCCATGCTCACGCCGAACAGGCAGCCCCTGCTCTCCGAACTCGAATGTGTCCGCTGAAGTGCTCGCATCAACCGGCGCACATTTCCGAGCGGCGAACCCTGCTTGTCCAGCTCACCGAGAATCTCTTGTAGCGCGACCTCCGAGTAGAGCTGCAAGGCTTGGATGAAGAGCTGCCGCTTGTTCCCGAAGGTGTCGTAGAGGCTCTTTCGGCCAATGCCCATCTGCGCCTGCAACTCAGTCAATCCCGTCGCTGAGTAGCCCTTGGCCCAGAAGAGCTCCATTGCCTTACCCAGCGCCTGCTTGGGGTCGAACTGCTTGTCGGGTCCTCTGTTCATGTCCGAAGCATAGGATACATAGACCGATTGGTCAATGTTTTATCTTAGAGGCTACCGTGGGGTTCGACGATCTAGGACGTGCCCTCGAAGAACTGGCGGGTTGATGGCGCCGATGATCCACAAGCCGTTGATCAGCAATACCAAACAGCCGCAAGAAGGTTCACCCCGCGCGACTGAAGGTCTGCTGGAGCAAGAACAAGAAGCGCGGACTCCAGTTGGTCGTGACTGAGCGCCTGGTGCCTTGGAAAAAACTCAACTAACAGCAGAGATAAACTAGACCAGCTCTTCTTCGTCCAGCGGCGGCGGATCGAGGTCGGTGCTCTCCATCAGCTCGCAGGCCCAGGAGACTTCCTCTTCCCAGAGCGGACCGAGCGCATCGGAGCGCTTTTGCGCCTCGACGATCAGGGCGTCGGCGCGCCGACGGTTGCCCTCGAGCCAGGCGCGCAGAGCGCGGTCGATCTGGGCGTTGACGCGCCGGGGTTGGAGCTGGTCGGCGCGGGTCAATGCGGGCAGCGCGCCGGGGCAATCGCCGCTGGCCAGGTGCCAGTGGGCCATCGCGCTCCAGGCGGAGCTGCAGCGTGGTTCGAGCTCGACGCCCTGGCGGACGAAGGACTCGGCCTCGGTCACGCGGCCTTGACGGCAGAGCAGACGGCCGTGGTTCTCGTGGCCGATGTGACTGTCCGGCTGGCAGGCGACCAGCTGTTCGTAGGCATCCTGTGCGGCGGCGATGTCTCCGCCACGTTCTCGCAGCAACCCCAGGTAGTACAGTCCGAGCTCGCCTTCGGGGTCTACGGCCAGGGCGCGCTCGACGTAGCGGCGGGCCAGCTTCCAGTGTTCGGCGTCGTAGGCCTTGCCGGCGAGTCTGGCCAGCTCCTCGGCGCCGAAGGCCTGCTCGGTCTCGATGCGGGCCACCACCGCCTCGAAGGGCGCCTCGCCCTCGAGCTGTAGCTTGGCTCCGGCCTCGCAGACGCTGGCCAGCAACAGATGCTCTCCGTCATCCTCCTCGGCCAGTTCGACGGCCACATCGACCAGCTCCTGCCAGCGCTCGGCTTCGGCCAGCACGTCGATCCGACCCCAGTTGCAGTATGAGGACGACTCGCCGAGGGCGAGCGCGCGGTCGATCGCGGCCAGCGCCTGGTCGAACTGCCCGATTGGATAGAGCGTCTGCGCCAAGAGCAGGTAGGCCCAGGGATCGTAGGGGTGAACGGCGATGGCCTGGGCAATCGCCTGCTGGGCTTCTTCTCGACGCCCCAGGGCGCTGGCATAGGAGGCCACCTGGGTCAGATAGTAGTAGTCGCGTCCGCCGACGGACTGGTTGCCGGCCTTGGCCAGCTCGATGCAGATCTCGCTGTAGCGGGGATGCTGGGAGTAGATCTTCAGTCCCTGGAAACAGAGGTAGGGATCGTCCCAGCTATGGACGCGCTCGAACACCTGCTGCGCCTCCTGCCAGAGCTCGAGCTCGACCAGCAGCCGCGTCATCCGGTAGTGAATATCCTCGTCGGCGGTGTCCTCGCGCACGGCCCGCCTGACGAGTTCCCGCATGGTATCGATGTCATCGGTGCGCTTGGCCAGCGTCGCCTGGTAGAGCAGCATCTCGGGATCGTTGGGAAAGCGCTCGAGCAGCGCCTCGACATGCGGTCCCATCTCGTCCCAGTCGTCCTCGTCGGCCAGCAGACGGATCACCATGCGCCGCGCGAAGCCAACCTCGCCCTCCTCCTGCACGAGCCCCTGCTTGGCGTGCTGCAGCGCCTCCTGGCTGCGGCCCTGCTCCTTGAGCGTCGAGACCAGCGCCGACAGCAGGTGCTCGTCGCCGAAGCCGGTCAGCCGGCAGGCCTGAACCAGCTCCTCGACGGCCTGCTCGACCTGACCGGTCTCTCGCAGGCTGAGGGCCAGCTGATGCTGCGACCAGAGGTCCGCTGAATCCAGCCGTACCGATTCACCCAGCAAGATGGCGGCGAGGTCATGGTTGCCCTTTTGCTGATAGGCCATCGCGAGCTGACGCCGCACCCATGGATACTCGTCGTCGACTTCCAGGCTGGCCTGCATCTGCTCGATGCCTTCATCCTCCTGCCCCAGATAGAACAGGGCGGCACCCAGAATCGCCAGACCGGCTGGGTGTTCGGGATCTTGCTCGAGCAGTTCATTGGCGATGTCGGCGGATTTCTGAAAGTAGCCCCAGCGCAGATACAGATCGGCCAGCGAGATGTTCGCGGACGGATGACCGGGACCCTCGTCCAGCGCACGCTTGAGATACTCGACACCTTCGGGAAAGCGCCCCTGATGGCTGAGCACGACGCCGAGCCGTTCGAGCAGATATGGATCCCCACGCCGCTGGAGCAGCGCCTGTTCGTAGGCATCGGCCGCGGCTTCGAATTGCCCGCGCATCTCGCGCAAGCGCCCTTGATTGAGCAGGTTGTAGGGCTCGCGCGGCGCCAGCTCCATCGCGACGCGCACGAAGTGGCTGGCCATCTTGTTGTCTTCCATGTCGCAGTACAGGCCCGCGATCGACATGTTGGCGCCGACATGCGGCGGCACCAGCTCCAGCAGCTCCCAGAAGTAGCGCTCGCCCGCCTCGTAGCGGTTGATCTGACGACAGGCCTCGCCACAGCGCAGCAACAGCCCGATGTCTTTCGGTGCCTGGCCGAGCGCCGACTCGTAGAGCGAGACGGCTTCGGGCAGATCGTTCTGCAGCTCACGCAATCGCCCCCGGTAGCCCTTGACCCAGGCCTCGTCCGGGTGGGCGATCTCCGCGCGATCGAGCAGGCCCTCGAGCTTCGGCCCCAGCTCGTCGGCCAGTCCGATGCGCCACTCCAGTTGCTCCAGATCGTGTTCGAGCAGCAGCGCCCAGGGCGCGCGCCGGTCCTCCAGCGTCTCGGTCGCCTGCTCGAGTTCAGCGCGGGCCTGGGCCGCATTCGCTGCCTGCCCCTCGACCATCAGCCGCGGCGCGCGATCGAGCGCGAGCAGGCCCGGATGGGTCTCGACCGGGGGATCGACCCCCGGTGGCATGACGGCCAGGCAGCCGCAGTCCAGCAGGGGCCAGAGCGCCTCCATCGAGACAAAGGTCTCGCCGAACAGCGTCGGATCGCGCAACAGGACGGCCTGACGCGTGCGGTCGAGCCCCACGATCAGCGCCAGCGCCTCGTCCTTCTCGATCAAGATCGGCGCACCCGCCTCGAGCAGCTGGTCCAGCTCCTGCGCATGGCCCAGGCAACGCACAGTGGTCAGGCCGGCCAGCGCGAAGAATTCGGCGGCATGCCCCAGCGAGGCCACGTCTCCGATCCACTCCGGCTCGACCTCGCGCTGGAGCGTCCGTAGCACCAGTTCGATGGCCGCGGTCCCCGACTCGCGGGAGCGAGACAGAAAAGGCACGCCCTTGAGCTGGACCATCTTCGGACCGCCGCCTTCGGCCAGTCGCTGGCGCATCCAGACGGCGCGTTCGGCGACGGACGGGTCAGCCGCCGACTCCAGCGCAGCCAGCCGCGTCAACGCCTCCTCGCGACGACCATAGAGATAGTGCAGTTCCGCGACGCGATACTCGTCCTCGAGCGCATAGTCGCGCTCTGGACTGATCTCGGCGATTTCTTCGAGCAGCGCGAGCTCCGCCTCTGGATCGATGGCCGCCAGGACGCGTATACGACGTCGACGCAACCAGAGCTCGTCGGGATAGGCCGGTCCGATTGAATCCAGATGCGCCGCCGCCCGCTCCAGGTTGCCCTCGGCCAGATCGACGAAGGCCAGCCCGTCGCGCGCCAGGCGCTCGCCATCGGGCAACTGCCGCAGATCCTCGAAACAGGCGCGCGCCCGAAACAGGTCGCGATAGAGCAAGGCGATCTGTCCGTGGCGATAGACACAGCTCACCGCAGGGGCACGATCCTGCTTGGGATAGGAGCGCTCGATCACCTCGAAGGCGGCGTTGAAGCAGTTCTTGCAGGCCCAGCTATAGGCCAGTTCGGCCTGGATCAGCGACTGCTCGCGTTCGTCCGAGACCAGCGTGAGGGCATGCTCCAGATCCAGGATCGCCATGTCGGGCCGCCTGCGCGCCAGACGCCACAGAATGCCCTTCAGCTTGAAAAGATCGCCCGCGCGATAAGTCGGCGGTTCGGGCGTCGACAGGGTATCGACCAGGCTGAATGCCTCGCCAAAACGCTCCACGCGCATCAAACAGCGCGCCTTGAGCAGGAGCGCGTCGATGTAGGTCTCCCCGGGCTTTCCGCTCTCGGGCGACCATTCGACATCGTCGAGCGCAACAAGCGCTGTCTGGGACCTGTGCGTCTCGTAGAGACGAGTACACTGCTGGAGAAGTTCTCTCATGGGCCGCATCATTATCCGCTAGAGCCCGGGCCGCTGCAAATGCGGATTACTACTCGGACATGATGATCTTCAGCGCTTCGGCCAGAGAGGTCTGCCCCTCGTTGACCATCCGCAGCGCTTCGTCGCGCAGCGTGCGCATGCCCTCGCGGCGCGCGACCTGGGCCACATGGATCTCGGTCGCCCCCTCGGTGATGATGCGTTTCATGTCCTTGGTCCGGACCGCCATCACCTCGAAGACGGGCGCGCGCCCCTTGTAGCCGAGGCCGTTGCACTGTTCGCAGCCCTTTCCGACGTACTGCTTCTCGAGCAGACCCAGACTGGACTGGCCCAGCTCGTCCTCCTCCTCGGGCCCGATCGGCTGCTCGACCCGACAGACCTGACACAGCCGACGCAGCAACCGCTGCGCGACCACCACCTTGACGGCGGACGCGACGAGGTAGGGCTCGATCCCCATGTCAGCCATCCGCACCACCGTCGACGGACAGTCGTTGGTGTGCAGCGTGGACAGCACCAGGTGCCCGGTCAACGCGGCCTTGGTGGCGATATGCGCGGTCTCGAAGTCGCGAATCTCACCCACCAGGATGATGTCCGGATCCTGCCGCAGGAAGGCCCGCAGCGCGACGTCGAAGGTGAAGCCAATCGACGGTCGAACGTTGACCTGCGTGATGCCGGACAGGTGGTACTCGACCGGATCCTCGGCCGTGACGATGTTGACGTCCTCCTGGTTGAGACTGCTGAGAATGGTGTAAAGCGTCGTCGTCTTGCCGCTGCCGGTCGGTCCGGTGACCAGGATCATCCCGATCGGCGTGCGAATCGCTTCCCGCATGATCTCGAGATTGCGACCGACGAAGCCCAGCTGATCGATCGACAGCAGCAGGTCACCCTGGCCCAGAATTCGGATCACCACCTTCTCGCCGTGGATTCCGGGCAGCGCATTGACGCGAAAGTCGACCGACTCCGCCTGGGTCAGGTGCAGCTTGAACCGACCGTCCTGCGGGATACGCTTCTCGGAAATATCCATGCCCGCGAGGATCTTGATCCGCGAGGCCAGCGGCTGCTTGATGTGACCGGGCAGGCTGAGGACCGCCACCATCGACCCATCGATGCGGAACCGAACACGCACGACATCCTCCATCGGCTCGATGTGGATGTCGCTGGCCCCCATCTGCACCGCCTGCACCAGCATCCCGTTGACCAGCCGGATCACCGGCGGCTCGGACGAACCCAGCTCGAGCTGCAGGCCGGTCGAGCCCTCGTCCCGGCGACTATCGAGATCGGGGAACTGGTCGATCGCATCCTCGATGATCTCGGTGATCTCGGCCAGCTCGGGCAGTTTCTCCGGCGCCTGCTCGCCCGACCCGCTCGGTGGGGCCGCGCCGGCCGTGTCCTGCGCCAGCTCGACGCTGCTGCCATTGCCGTAGAGCTTCACCCAGGCCGGCTCGAGCGCCGCGGATCCGGTGACGAAGGTCTTGATCGTACAGCCCGACTGGAAGGCCAGCGAGTCGACCGCGCGATCGTCGCCGGGGTTGGCCATCGCCACGTGCAGCACGTTCGCGGTCTGCTTGACCGGAATGCAGCGATAGCGACGCGCCGTCTTCTCCGGCACCTTTTCCGCCAGCGCCATGTCCAGTTCGACACCCGCCAGCTCGATCGACGGCGAACCGGTCTGGCGCACCAGCACCTCGACCAGCGTGCGCTCTGGCAACAGGCCGCGCTCGACCAGGATGTCTCCCAGAAACCCGTTGTTCTGGCGTTGATGACTCAGCGCTTCGTCGAGTTGTTCGGCTGTCAACAAACCTTCGCTGACCAGCATCTCTCCCAGTTTTGCCACAGGCCCTCCTCACTAACGAACGCTTGTTCCTCTGGCCGGACTCGGCCGATGCTGGGCGATGTAGGCGTCGCGCAGCTTGCGCCGCTTGACCGCCAGCTTTCCACGCCGGTCGCCGATCGCGGCCAGCGCCTTCTCCACCCGCGGCCGCAGGAACGGATTGCCCATCGAGCGGATCAGCACCGGCACAGCCTTCGTCGCCTTCGCCGCTCCCAGCGCATCCACCGCCATCTGCCGCACCGGCAGGTCGCCCAGCTCGACCTTGGCCGTCATCTTGTCGGTCACCTTCTCGTGCATCGTATACTTGCCCAGCGCGAGCACGGCGAGAAACTGCAGCTCCATGTCGTCGTCGTCCATCGCGCGCAGCAGCGGATCGATCATCCGCTCGTCGTCGATCTGGCACAGCCGCTCTGCCACGAAGCGTTTGACCGCGCTCCACTCGTTGGTCAGCAACTCGAGCAGGAAATCGATCTGCCCCAGCTGATAGTACTGCTTGAGCAGCGCCAGCGCACGGTCCGCCGTGCGGCCGCTGACCTCGTGATGCAGCCGGATCAACGGCACCAGCCCCTCGGGATGCCCCGCTTCCCCCAGCTTGAGGGCCACTGAGCGCAGGATCACCCGGTCGCGCGAATTCGCCAGACGACACAAGCCCTCGATCATCAACCCCGCCGGAAAGCGAGCGATCGCCTCCACCGCGACGCGGCGCAGACGCAGGGCCGAGGAGTGGCCCGCCGTGACATAGACCTCCAGCGCGGCGCTCGCCTGCAGTCCGCCCTGGCGACCGAAGCAGTCGGCCAGCTGGCAAAAGTCGTCGATCGCCTCGCGGTCGAGCTCCGCCCGGCCTGCCAGTTCGTGCAAGAGGATGGCATAGCGTTCGACCAGGTCCGCGTCGAAGACCTCCGCCCGCGCGAGACCCACCAGCGCCCGACGCGCCACCACCTCGTCAGGATCCTCGATCGCCTGGCGCAGCAAGGGCCGGATGCGTTCCGCTGTCCAGCCGGCCAGGGTCCGGATCGCCAGCTGGCGAATGGCCGGTTCGCTGTCCGCCAGCAGCCCGGAGACGGCCGACAGCGCCTCCTCGCCGACGCACTGACAGAAGGCCCGCGCCGCCGCCAGACGCACGCCCGGATCGCAATCGCCGAGCGCCGGCTCGAGCACGATGCGCGCCAGCGCCTCGTCGCGTTGCGCGATCGCGCAGAGCGCGCGGCGTCGCAGGTCCGGATCGGCGTGGCTGACCAGCGACGCGAATAGCTGCGCAGCGCAAGCGGTCGACTCCAGCACCGACAGCGCCGCATCGACCAGTGCCGGCTCAGAGTCCTGGCAGGTCCGCGCCAGTTCCGCGTGAGCCGCAGCGCCCCCGAGCCGGCCCAGGCGGCGTACGGCGGCGCAGCGTAGCGCCAGCGGACCGCCCTGTATTCGAGCGCAACAACGGCTCAGGTCGAACTCCAGCAGCTCCAGCAAGCGGTCCAGCTTGGCCGGCGCCAGTCCCGCCACTCGCTCCGGATCATGATCCAGGATCTTCTGGATCGCTCGCGCGGCATATCGCTTGACCGGCAGGTTCGCGTCACGGCAGGCGGGCAACAGCAACGCCAGCGCCTCCGGATCTGAACGCGACGCGAGCAGCCCGATCACCCGATAGCGCCAGAACGGATCCTCGGCCGCGAGCCCTCGCGCCACCACCTTCGCGCCGTTGGCGCCCGGCAACCGGGCCAGCAAGAGCAGGATCTCTTCACTGAGACCCGGCTCGGGCCGCGCCATCAACCGACCGAGCGAGTCGAACGCCGGGCCGTCCGCCAGCTCGACCAGCGCCAGGGCCGCCACCCGGCGAACCCGCAGCGGCTGGGAGCGGGCCAGCAACGGCTGTATTTCACCGCTGTCCCCAGCCTGCTTGAGACAGGCGATCCGCTCGGTCAGCTCCCCCACAGTGCTCATCCGTATCTGAGTATGCACTTTGCACGCCGGACAGCAGAGTTTTGCCCGGATGGTAAGAATTTGATACAACCTACCATCATGAATGGAGATGCGGATGCCCAGCCGCCCCAAGAGGCGCCGACGGAGCGACGGGATTCCGACAGTCCTCCGGCGACGGGCCGACGTCGAGCGCTGACGAGCCGCCGGACCCTCACGTTACTGGTCAGTCCCTGGTGGGCCGCCTTAACCGGCCTCTCGCTGCTGCTGCTCTGGCACTGCATGACCCCGACCGGCAGGGGATTCGCGCTCTCCATCGCCCTGCTGTCGACGACGGCCTTCCTCTGGCTCGCGCTCGGCTGGCGACGCATCTGGCTGGCCGGATGGCTGATCGGGCTGGCGCTGATCGCCCCGTCAGTCGTCAGAGCGCCCTCCGGTCGGGGTGGAGACGCGGACCTGCGCGTGACGCATGTCTTCGGCGACGAGCGAGCCTCGTTCGGTCGCTACAGCCTGTTCAACATCTTACCGGAAGCGGATCAGGTGGGCCTGGGCATCGGGCTCGCGCCGCTGGGCGATCCGTTCATCGATCGCGCACAGTCGGCGCGGATCCGCGGGCTGACCCGAACGATCTACCGCGAGATGGCCGCAGACCCGGCCTTCGCCGAGATCGGTTCGGTGATGGGCTTCGCCTATGCCGAGCTCCGCGGTGGGCTGTTCGATGTCCGCCACTACCTGGCAATGGTGCCGCGAAAGCAGACCGGCAAACTGCCCGGCGTCGTCTTTCTCCACGGATCCGCCGGCAATTTCGCCTGCCTCTGGCACGCCCTGGCCCCGCTCGCACGCCGCCATCGACTGGCGCTGATCTGCCCCAGCTTTGGCCTGGGCAACTGGCAACGTCCCGGGGGTACGGAGGCGGTCAGACAGGCCGTGCTCGATGCCTGCCAACGCTTCGCCATCGACCCCGAAAACCTGACCTTGATGGTGCTCTCGAACGGTGGCCGCGGCGCCACGCGGCTGGTCGCCCGCCACCCCGGCATGTTCCGCCGCGTGGTGCTGATCAGCCCGGTGCTCGAACGCCAACCGCTGCGCGAAGGCCAGCGCGCCTGGCGCGACCTACCGGTGCTCTGGATTCACGGCGCCGAGGACCGCAGGATTCCGCTCCGAGCGACCCGCGACCGCATACGGCTGATCGAACAGGCCGGCGCCCGGCTGACCCGACGGGTCTTCACAGGGCAGGATCACTTCCTGTTCTTCGACCGACGAGACGAGATCCTGCCCCTGATAGCGCAGTGGATTTCGCGCAACTAGATAGTTCCTGACACGAAATTCCCTGGGAGGGCGAGGCTCTGCCGAGCCGAGAATTAGGAGTGCCTTGTGCAGCGGCTCGGCGGGAGCCTCGCCCTCCCTTTGAGCTTCTCACGCGCTGCCTAAACCGACAGGTTCTTCAACAGCGCCATCTGCCCATTGACCGTGGCGACATACCAGGTGGCGCCCTTGTGGCGGATCAGCTCGCCCGGTTGCAGATGCGGGTTTTTGCCGGTGAGCGTCAGCTCGATGGTGCCCTGCTTGGGCTCGGTCTCATGCTTGATGAACTCGGGCTCGATGTCGTCGGGGATCGTCTTGCCGGTGGACATCGCATAGAGCAGGCTGATCGTATGCAGCGAGTAGTGCGCCAGCTCCTGCTTCATGATGGTCAGGATCTCGTCTTCCGAGCGCCCACTCTCGCGCAACTGGTTGACGGTCGTGATGATCCGCTCGACGTCTTGCTTGGTGAACTGCGCGGCGAGGGTCTCGAAGCCTTCTGAAGGGCGGTTGATCTCTCTGGTCATGACAGGGGCATCCTAGTCGAAGCGGATCTCTAGTTCAACGGGCCCGGATTATTCATGAGATCACCTCAAAGTCGTCTCATCCCAAGCAGCGCAAGCTGCTTGGGATGAGTCGACGATTTGCGGGAGTGATTTTTCGTCGGCCTGGCTCCGCTGGCCCGAAGTCGACCTGCCTGGTCCCTGAGCGGCCAGCGGAGCCTGGCCGGCGGAAAAGCGCCCCGCAAATGAGGTGAGATCATGAATAATCCGGGCTAGGCGTACGCTTGGCCGAGAGTGTGACTCTGGCCACCGACTGCATCGCC
>CAZMLI010000009.1:21859-27870 GCA_964566865.1 uncultured Planctomycetota bacterium | reverse complement strand
ACCAGGGTCAGGTTGGACATGCCGCCGATGTTGAGCGCGGCGGTCCCGGGCTGGTCGCGGAACAGCACCCAGTCCAGAAAGGGCGCAAGCGGTGCGCCTTCGCCGCCGGCGGCCACGTCGCCGCTGCGGAAGTCGCAGACGACAGGCAGCTTGACCAGCTCGGCGATCGCGGCGCCGGCGCCGAGCTGCAACGTGCCCTGCTTGCCCAGGTGGGCCACCGTCTGCCCGCCGCAGGCGGCGAACTGGGCGCTGAACTGGGGATGGGCCTGCAATAACTGGCGGCCGGCCATGCCGAACATCGTGCCCAGCCAGAGGTTGCCGGCGGCCACCAGGCCCAGGTCGCCTTGACCCAGCAAATCGATGCGTTCGCGATCGAGTTGACCCATGGGCGCGGTTTGCCAGGCCAGCAGCTCCGGGACTGGCGGGCCCTCGGCGCCGCCCGGGAAGCGGACCAGGGCACAGTCGATGCCGTCCATCGAGGTGCCGCCGGAGAGGCCGAGTCCGATCCAGTCCGCGCCCGGATCCAGCCGCTCAAGCACGGTCGAGCACCGCGGCGAGCTGGCCGTCGCCATCGCGGAGCAACTGCTCTGCCGCGCGGGCGTCGACGCCGCGGCGGGCCATCACGATTGCGAGCTTGGCGCTGCCGCTGGCCTCGCCGAGCAGCCGCCGGGCCGTCTGCGGGTCGCACTGGCCCAGATCGATGACCATGCGCTCGGCGCGGTCGACCAGCTTGCCGCAGCGCGTCTGCAGATCGACCATGCGTCCGCGATAGACCTTGCCCAGGCGGATCATCGTGGCGCTCGAGATCATGTTGAGGATCAGCTTGGTCGCGGTGCCGGCCTTCATCCGCGTCGAGCCGGCGATGATCTCGGGGCCCACGACGGCGCGGATCAGCACCTCGGCCAGCCCCTCGCCGCCGGATGGATTGCAGGTCAAGAAGACGGTCTTGCGTCCGGTCGCGCGCGCAGCCTCGAGGCCGCCGATGACGTAGGGTGTGCGACCCGAGGCGGCGATGCCGATCACGGTGTCGCCGGCTGCGGTCTGTGCCGCGACCGCGGCGGCCCCCGCGGCGGGATCGTCCTCGGCCTGCTCGACCGAGCTGGTCAAGGCGGCTTGCCCGCCGGCGATCGCGAACTGGAACAGCTCCGGCGAGGCGCCGAAAGTCGGCGGGCACTCGGCGGCATCCAGCGCGCCCAGCCGGCCGCTGGTGCCGGCGCCGAGATACAGCAGATGGCCACCCGCCCGAAAGGTCGCGACGACGAGGTCGACGGCCAGGGCGACATCCGCGAGCGCGCGCTCGACGGCCGGCAGCACATCCAGATTCGCGGCGTGCAGGGACTCTACCAGGGCCAGGCTGTCAGTGGCCGAGAGCCCATCCGCCTCCGGATGGAGCGACTCGGTGAGTAGCTGGCTCAGATCGTCCACCGCGGTCAGCGCTTGATCTTTTCGAGAATCGAAATCACCCGCCAACGCACCTCTTGATCCTCATGGTCCCGGGCCGCTTCGAGCTGATCGCGGGCCGGGGGGCCGATCTGCAGCAACCGCTGGTGGGCGGCGCTGCGCTCGGTGTAGTGGGCGCTGCCGAGCTGGTCGATCAAGCGCGCGATCTCCTTGCGCTGGGCGGGTGTGGCAATTTGCGCCGGCTTGGGTCGCGCGGCAGGTCGAGGCTGAGTTCGCCCGCTACCTGTCTTCTGGGTGCGGCTCTTGCTGTCCGCCTTCGACCTGCGTGACGAGAGCTGGTACAGCCCGTACGCCGTCAGGCCGACGCCGAGGCCGAGCACGGCGACGATCGCCAGTAGCGTCGCCAGCAACGCCGGGAAGCCGCTCTTCGGCTCCGGGGCCGGAGTCAGCTCTGGAAGCTGATCTGCTTGATCCATTTCATGGCCTCGAGCTCCGCCAGCTCATCCTGTACCTCTTTGCTGAGGCTGTCGTCCAGATGTAGCACGGCCAGCGCATCGCCGCCGCGGGTGGTGCGTCCGAGGGTGAAGCTGCCGATGTTGACGCCGTGCTTGCCGAGGACCGTGCCCACGTTGCCGATCAGCCCTGGCCGATCCAGGTTGACGAAGACCAGCAGCGTGCCCTGGGGAATGAACTCCAGCTCGAAACCGTCCAGCTCGACGATGCGCGGCAGGTTGTCGGCGAAGCTGGTGGCCGAGAAGGTGCGCTCCTGGCCATCGGCCAGGATCTTCAGCCGCAGCAGGGTATTGTAGTTGGCGCAATTGTCTCGCTGGGTGTGGACCAGCTCGATGCCGCGCTCGTGTGCCAGCAGCGGGGCGTTGACCGCGTTGACGCTGTCGCCGACGATCGGCATCAGCAAGCCCTTGAGCAGCGAGTTGTTGGTGGCCGGGATCTCGTCGAAGGGCTGGCCCTGATACTCGACCTCGACTCGGGTGATGCTGCCATCGACGAACTGCTGCGCCAGCATGCCCATGCGCTCGGCCAGTTGCAGCTGGGGCTGCAGCTTGGCGAAGGTGGCCCAGTCGCGCACGGGGATGTTGAGCGCCTCGCGAAAGACGCCGTGGTCCAGCGCGTCGGCGATCTGCTCTGCGATCAGCATGCCCACCTTGCGCTGGCTCTCGACGGTGCTCGCGCCGAGGTGGGGGGTGGCGACCAGGTTGGGCGCATCCATCAGCGGGGACTCGAACGGCGGCTCGTTCTCGAAGACGTCGAGCGCGGCGCCGCCGACATGGCCGCTGATCAGCGCGTCGGTCAGCGCCTGCTCGTCGATCAGCCCGCCGCGCGCGCAGTTGACGATGCGCACGCCGGCGGGGCAGAGGGCCAGCCGCTCCGCGTTGAGCAGGTTGTGCGTCTCCTCGGTCTTGGGCAGGTGGATCGAGAGGTAGTCGCAGCGGGCGAGCAGCGCCTCCAGCTCGGTGACACGCTCCACGCCGAGTTCCTGGGCCCGTTCCGACGACAGGTAAGGGTCGTAGGCCAGCACGGTCATCTCGAACCCACGGCAGCGGGTGGCGACGCGCGAACCGATCTTGCCCAGCCCGAGGATGCCGATCGTCTTGCCGTAGAGCTCGACGCCCATGAACTTGGAGCGCTCCCACTTGCGCTCGGTCATCATCGAATGATGTGCCAGCGGCACCTGACGCACCATCGAGAGCAGCAGCGCCATCGCGTGCTCGACCGCGGCCATCGTATTGCCGGTCGGCGTGTTCAACACCGCGACGCCCTGGCGGGTGGCCGCCGGAATGTCGACGTTGTCGACCCCGACGCCGGCTCGGCCGACGGCCCGCAGCAAGGGTGCCTTTTCGATCAGGTCGCCGGTGACCTGGGTGCCGCTGCGCACGATCCAGCCGTGGATCTCGGGCACTTCTTCGGCCAGTTGCTCCGGCGTGAGCTTGAGTTTTTCTATGACTTCGAAGCCGCGATCCCGGAGCAGCTGCACCGCATCCGAGTCGAGCTTGTCGCTGACGAGTATCTTCATGGGCCAGATTATAACCCAAGGGCGCGCGGGGTCACCTTGCGGCTAGGGTTTTCAAGCGCAGACCCACGCCGACATGTAAAAACAAGCTCGCCCAGGCCAGCATCCAGCACTCTGTGATCATCCTCAGATCTTGCCCGTCGGACAGGTTTTCGAAGACGAATGTATCGAGGAATGCAGCCAGCATGACGCGGCCGATCAGGGTGCCGAAGAACGCCAGCGCTATCGCACCGTTCTTGACCGTCAGCGAGAGCATTGTCGACAGGTGGATGAAGAAGACCGCCAACGAGAGCAGGTAGCCGAATTTCGCCGGTTCGTCGCTGACGAACTCACGTAGCGCCGTCGGCGCCAGCCAGCAGGCGAAGCAGAGAAAAGCGACGGTCGGCAGGACCGCGAGCAGGCAGCCGGCGAGCTTGCGATAGGCCAGCTGCGGTATCGAGATCGGCAGCAGGACCAGGCTGGACAAGGTGCGCTGCTGCACCTCCTGATGGAAGACATGGCTGCCGAGGTAGGCCAGCTCGGTGAGCAGCAATACGCTGTAGATACTCATCAGCAGGATGCCGAGCTTTTCCCTGTGCTCGGCCGGGGAGATCTGTCCGATGCGGCCCAGGACGTAGTGGAACAACCAGCAGAGCGCCGTCAGCAAGAGACACTTGATCAGCAGCGCCACGCGGCCCTGGGCCAGGAAAGTGAACTCCTTCCAGGCCAGCGCGGCGGGCCAGGCACGCTTCGCTCGCTTGCCGCGCATGGCCTTCCAGAAGCGCGGGAGGCGCCTGGTCTCTCCCTGGGTGTCGTGATGTCCCCAGAAGTGGAACCAGAACCAGGCCGCACCGAAGCAGAGCAGCGCCAGCGCCAGGTTGCTGCTGACCTGGAACGAGAACAGCGGCTCGCTGTAGCCGACTGCAAAAATCTGCTGCATGGCGCTGTCCGGGCGGATGTCTCGCACTGTCTGGGCCATCAGCCCGATCCGCGTGGCGAGCGTTCCGTCGATCTCCAGCAGCTCCTGCTGTTCCCCGAGATGGACCAGTCCGTCCATCAGCGCTGGCCCGCCGAAGAAGGCGAACAGGAAGAGCAGTGTCAGCGCCGCGGCACCTGTGTGTCGCTTGCAACAGACGGAGGCGAGCAGGGCGACGGTCGAGAGCAAGACCGTGTAGCAGAGCAGGGTCAGGTAGCTGGCTGCTATCTGATGGATGGTGATGCCGCCCAGCGTGATCGCCAGCAGGGTGAACGGCAGCTGGACCAGCAGCAACAGCAGCGCACCGAACAGCCGGCTGGTCGATTTGCCGAGCAGGATCGAGAGGCCGCCCAGGCTGGTCAGCCGTAGCAGCCCGAGGGTCTGTTCCTCCTTCTCCTCGGTGATCGCGGATGAAAAGCTGCTCAGCCCCAGCATCGAGATGAAGCAGACGTTGATCATCATGATGAAGGAAAAGAACTCCAGGCCGCTAGCGCCCGAGAAGGCCAGGGTGTGCCTGATGACCATCATCAAGAACAGCATCATTCCGATCAGCGCCATGCGGGCCAGGTAGGTCACCTTCAACCGTGAGTCGAGGCGCACGGAATAGGAAAAGAGGGCGAAGACCGGCAGTCTCACGGGCGCACGCCCGGCTCGGTGAGTTCCATGAAGACCTGATCCAGTTCGCGGGCGCCTTCTTCGAAGGCCACGATCCGGGCACCCGACTGGAGCGCAGTCTGCAGCAGCGCGTTGGCGCTGGTCAGCGAGGGGTCGATGTCGATCCGCAGCGCCGTGCCCTCCTGCTCGAGGGTGATCTCGCTGACGCCGTCCAGCGCGAGCAGTGCCTCTCGCAGACCGTCCGTGGCTGCCTCGAGCCGGAGCTTGTACTGAGCGGCCGCGCCGCGCGTCACCAGCAACTCACGCATCGCCCCAGAATAGAGTACCTTGCCCCGATCGAGGATCGTGCAGCTATCGCACAGGTCGGCCAGCTCGCTGAGGATGTGCGAGCTGATGAAGATCGTCTTGCCCAGCCTGCAGAGCTCCTTGAGGATCTCCATCAGCTCGATCCGGGCGCGCGGGTCGAGACCGGATGCCGGCTCGTCCAGCAGCAGCAACTCCGGGTCGTGGACCAGCACGCGCGCCAGGGCCACGCGCTGCTGCATCCCGCGAGACAAGCTCTGGACCAGATCGTCCTTGCGGCCGGTCATGTCGGTCAGCGCCAGCACATCGGCGATCGTGCGGTTGCGCGCGGCCAAACCCAGGCCGTAGGCCGCCGCGAAGAAGTCGAGGTACTCGTGAACGGTCATCAGCCGATAGGAACTGAAGTGGTCGGGCATGTAGCCGATCCGCCTGCGCACCTGCTTGCGGGCTGACTTCACCGGGTAGCCCAGGACCGTCACCGAACCATGCTGCGGCTTCATCAGCGTCGCGATCACCTTCAGCGTGGTTGTCTTGCCGGCGCCGTTGGGTCCGACGAATCCATGAATCGTCCCGCACTCGACGACAAAACTGGCGCCGTCGAGCGCCCGATGGCCCTTGTAGGCGTGATGCAGCCCGCAAACGACGATCGCGTCCGGCTGGGTCTCGGCCACGTCACTTCTCCCGCAGGTAGAGGATATGATGGTAGAG
>CAZMLI010000009.1:14497-21759 GCA_964566865.1 uncultured Planctomycetota bacterium | reverse complement strand
TCGTCATGGGACAGCGCATTCAGCTTTTGCGGCTCGCCCGTCGGCGTCAGCCGGTTGTCGTCCAGGCGCATCTGGTACAGCGTGTCGCCGTGGGCCAGGTAGATTTGACTCGACCTGGGGAAGGCCGGGCCAACGCCGATTTCGAGTTGCATCGGCTTGCCAGGGCGCCAGTGCAACAGACGCAGACCGTGGTCCGGCCCGGCGATGCGGCCGCGGTAGAGGTAGGCCTGTGAGGAGAACTGGGGAATCTGCGCGATCAGCTCACCTTGCTTGCCGCTGGAGGCCTGCCCGCGGGTCTGCTCGGGCGTGCTGTACAGATGCTGCGCGCCCGGGTGGGCGATCCGGTACTCGCCGCCGCGGGTGACGAAGGCGTTGCCCCACTGGGTCACGTCATAGGTTCCGTCGCCCAGCGAGCGGGCCACACTGACGGCGTGAATCGAGCTCTGCTCGCCGTAGCCGCGCTGACCGATGACCCGGTAGGCCCAGGTGAAGCCGCCGACGCAGATCGCGAAGAAGATCAGCGTCCGGCCGATCCGACGCTTGCGCGCCAGCAACCAGTGGATCGGACCGAGCAGCAGCAGGTAGATCCAGCCCATCAGAAAGATCAGGTCCCAGTCGTGATCCGGCTGGATGATCCGTCGCATGCGCGCGAACAGCGGTTCGTCGAGCCGGCTCGGGTTGTGATTGTAATCCTCCAGCCTCAGCTGAGGCAGCGCATAGCCTGCCTGGTTCAGCCAGATCCTGTCGACCACCGCGCGCGTCGCGTCGTGGCGCACGACCAGCCCGGCGCCGACACGGGTCCGAGGCAGCGGGGCATTGAGTAACGCCAGCGCGCCGCTGAATCGAGGAAACCGGCCCGCGTCGTCGCGCAGCAGGTGGACGGTGCCGCCACGCCGCAGCCAGTCGAGAAACGCCTGACGGCGGGCCGCGTCCCAGCGCGGTGTGCTGTCGAGAGCCACGCTGTGCAGGCTGTCGGTGGCCGTCGACAGCGGCGGAAACAAGCTGACCTGGAACTGGCGCAGCCGCGATCGGCCGGCAAAGGCCGCGGATGGATCGACCAGCAGGACCTGCTGCAGACCGCCGACCTGGGGCTTCGGCAGCGCCGCCTTGCGCGCTCGCGAACCCTCGCGCCAGCGGACCGTCCAGGTCTGTTCGCTATCGCTGACATACGGATAGAACTGGACCCAGCGTTCGCCCAGCGGGGCGACATAACAAGGCGCGATCAGCCGCGCCCCCTCCGGGCCGCCCATGGCGTTGGTCAGTTGCAGCGTCAGCGTCCCGTCAAACAGTCGGTCGTCGCGGTTGACCAGGCGCAGCGAGAGCAGGTTGAACCGCGCGGGTGTGACCTTGCCCTCGAAGCCCCAGCGCACCTCGGCCACCTCCAGCGCGCACAGCGGCATGGCCGCCGTCAGGCAGAGCAGCAGGATCAGCAGGCCGCTGCGCATCTCAGCCAAACACCGGCCGCTGCACGCGGCCCAGCAAGCGATCCGCATTGTTCAGGCACCAGCCGCGCAGCCTGTACCAGAGGTACCCGTGCCAGAACAGGCTGATCAGGATCGGCAGCAGCGGGGTATCTGCGACGCTGGCCCAGACCACCGACTCGGTGATGGCCACGCAGGCCGCGGGGCTGAAGAGTATCATGTAGCCCGAGACCTCCTCGTGGAAACCGAAGGTCAGTCCGAGGATGACTGCGGCGATCAGTGGGATGATGAACCAGGCGAGCAAGGCCGCGAACATGACCATCACCGCCCGCGAACGACTCTTGACCCGCAGTCCGATGGCGACCGCGAACCAGCAGAGTAGCGGTGGGAAGATCAGCAGATTGATGCCGGCGGCAAACAGGTAGAGCAGCGTATCCTCCAGGTTCAAGCGATTCCAGCTGTAGGGCGACGCGGAGGTCAACCACCAGGCCTTGATCAGGATCACGCTGACCAGCGGGACCCAGAACAAGGCCACCACGCGCTTGAGGCCCTGCATCTTCTGCAAGACGATCTCGGCCCCGCTCATCGGCGTCGTCAGCAGCACCTCGAGCGTCTGATGGATGCGTTCGCTCGCGATCGTATTGACGGCCTTGGCGGTCAGTGTCAGCGTGGCGACGGCCCAGAGCAGGCAACTCATCGAGTACATCACCCCGAGGGCAGCCCCGTGATCGAAGGTGAACACCATCAGCAGTATGAACACCGTCGGTAACTGCAGCAGCAATAGCAGGCGCAGCAGATAGCGGGTCTGTCCCAGCGCTTTCTTGGTCACTTCACGCCAGGCGACCGGGTCGTCGAGCGGCAGCGGATCCTTGCTCTTGATCAGCACGTATCCGCCAACAAACTGGTTGGCCCAGGTCATCATCCCGTCCACGCGTCCGAACATCCGCAACAGGTGGTTGCGTGGTGCGATGAACGCGCGGCGCACGATCGACCAGCGGGCCAGTAGCAGGAAGACGAACACGGAGACGATTGCCACGCTGCTCTTTGTCAGTATGTCCAGCAGCTGAGACCCGCTCCCCAGTGTATTTGCGCTCTCCATGCTGGAGAACACGGCGGGAGGGAAGTGCAGGATGACCCACTCATTAAAGCCGCCGTAGCTGCCGAACCAGGCCCTGAAGAATTCGTAGGCGATGACGGGGCAGCAGTAGAACAGGAACCCGAACGCGTATGTGCTGAGGAAGGCGGAGATCGAGGTTCGGCACCAGGCGCTGAACATCAACGCGATCGCGCCGACCTGCAGACAGGCCACGAACAGCAGCCAGACCCCCGCGATCAGGTACTCCCGGGTGACTCCGCCGAGCGAGTAGCAGACCGCCAGCAGGGGCAGCCCGAGCAGCAGGAAGCCGAACATCGCCAGCAATCGGCCGAAATATTTCTCGAGCAGGATTTCCCAGGGCGAGAGATCTGTCAGCAACAGCAACCCCAGGGAGTCTCGCTCCTTCTCCTGGGTCACCACGGCCGACATCATCGCGGGCAGGAACAGGTAGATTCCAACGAACTGCAGCGTGATCAGGAACTCGAAGAGCTGTCGGCCGAGGCCGAGCAGCGCGTACGTTCCGCCACTGAATCTTTCGGAGATGGCGAGGTAGTACAGGCCGAATGTGCCGAACATCAGCGTCGCATAGGTCGCGCGGATGATGTAGGTCCGACGGCGGGAGGCCTGCTCGACCAGCTCCTTGCGCAGCAGTGGCAGGTTGAAGCGCGCCAGGTTGAGCCTCATGCGGTCCGGCCCTCGGTCAACTTCATGAAGGCGGTCTCCATGTCCATCGCTTCGGGCTGGAACATCTGGATCCGCGCGCCCAGGCCGTGCAAGCTGACCAGCAGATCTTCCGGCTCGAGCTTGCGCTCGTCGAGCTGCAGCGCCAGGCGATCGACCTCCTGCTCGACCCCGTGCACCCCCTCGATCGCGCCGATCTGGGCCAGCATCGGCTCGCTCAGATTGGTGATCCGCACATGCACGCAGCGGCGCAGGGACAGCTGCTGATAGATCTCGTCGAGCGAGCCGGTGGCCACCATCCGGCCCTGTTCGACGATGCCGATCTGGGTGCAGAGCTGGGACAGCTCGTGCAGGATATGGCTCGAGATCAGGATCGTCTTGCCCATCGACTGCAGCTCCTTGAGCAGCTCGCGAATCTCGATTCGCGCGCGTGGATCGAGGCCGCTGGCGGGCTCGTCGAGCAGCAACAGCTGCGGATCGTGGACCAGCACGCGCGCCAGGCCCAGCCGCTGTTTCATCCCGCGCGAGAGCGCGTCGACCGGGCTGTCGCGCTTGCCGGTCAGATCGGTCAGCGCCAGCACGTCGCCGACGACCGAGTGGCGCTGTGCGCGGTCGAGACGGTAGGCGGCGGCGAAGAAGTGCAGGTATTCATTGACCGTCAGATCCTCGTAGACGCCGAAGAAATCGGGCACGTAGCCGATCACTCTGCGGACCGCCTGCGGCTGGCGCGCGCAATCCAGCTTGCCGATCTGCGCGTGGCCGCCGCAGGGGGTCAGCAGCGTGGCCAGCACCTTGATCGTCGAGGTCTTGCCCGCCCCGTTGGGTCCGATGAAGCCGAACACTTCACCCTGGGGGATCTCGAATGAGAGGTCACGCACCGCGACGAACTGACCGTAGCGGACCCAGAGATTCTCGACGCAGACAAAACTCACTTGCGATCTCCATTATAGAGCCGTTGGTACAGCAGCAGATCGTCCCCCTCTCGAACCATCGCGACGATCAGCCACTGGCGCGCGTCGCTGGGGTCCAGGGTGGCCAGATCCTCCAGGTTCGGTCCGCCATGGGGCGAGAGCTGTGAAAGAACCCGGTATTCATCCACCTCGCAGACCGCCAGCATGCGGGCGAGCTCGTCGCTGATCGGGTGCCCGACCCCGCGAGTCAGTGGATATGAGTTGTCGAGGTGGTGCAGCACGATCCGCCCGTCGAACTGGCTTCCGCCAGTCAGCGTCCGGGCCAGCTCGGGCCAGCGCTTTCGATCCTCGAGCATCGCCACGGTCACGCGATCCCAGTTCAAGCGGAGCGCCGGTTTGTCGCCGCCGATCGAGAAGTATCGCGTGATCTGCGGCGACCACTGCCCGATCTGGCGGGTCATGTTATAGCTGACCGGCAGGCGCCCCTGATAGACCGGTAGTGAGCGTTGCTCCTCGTCGGTGTCCAATGCGCTGATGATCTGAGCCTTGCCCCGATAGACCCGGCTGGCCGGCCTGGCCAGCATCAGCATCTCGATGCGGTTCTGGCGCAGGACGACGCCGCCCTTGCCGATGTCCGTCACGACCAGAGCGCGCAGGTGGTCGTTGTGGCCCAGGTAAGCCTCCGACATGCCCACCATCAGCAGCGCGAAGCCGATCGAGCAGAGCGGGAAGGTGAGCCAGGTCCACTTGCGCCGGTTCAAGCGGCCCAGGATCAGGTAGTCCAGCGGTCCGATCGCGGCCACGAAACAGATCAGCAAGAGCATGATCATCCAGATCGGCACCGGCTGGACTCCTTCGGGCGCAAGTGCGGACTGGACGTTGCTGAACAGGCTGTCCCAGGAACCTGTGTAGTACTGGTAGTCCTCTTCGTAGACCAGCCGATCTTGTGGAAAGGTCCCGCCTGGCCGATTCAGCCTGCGCTGGATCCTCGTGCGCACCTTCCAGAGAAAGGCAACGCTTTGCATCCACTCGCTCGAGTCCCAGCGGTCATCAGCGTCGACCCCGGCGACCAGCACCAGACGTCCGAGCTCGACGCGATGACGCTGGATTCCGGCGGGTTCGAGCCGTCCCTCGAAGTCGAGCGAGAATCGCGCGCCGCCGGTCAGTTCGTTCAGCCAGCGAACGTGCGGCTGCTCGAGACGACCCGTCGGGACGATGCAGGCGCTGCCGCCGGCGCGGATCCAGGCGCCCAGCGCGGCGCGTTGCTTGCGGCCGAGAGCGGCGAAGCTCTTTCCCTGCAACAGCACCAGGTCGTAGCTGCAATAGTGCAGCGGGCTCGTGGGGAAGGCGTCCTGCTCCAGCAGCCTGACATAGCTGTTGAACGGCTCGAGTCGAGTTTTGCCGTCGTAGGCCGACTCGGGCCGCTTCGCTTGCTTGGGAAAAAAGCGCTCGATCTGCAGGTTGGGTAACAACGCATCCCGTCCGCGGGGGCGCCTCGCAGCGGAGCGCGCGGCCGCGATGACGAAGGTGCGCCCGGTCTGACGTCGTGGGGCTGAGATCGGAAAGCGCCCCAGGTCGATGGACTGGCCCTGGCCCAGGAAACGCAGCTTGACGAACTGCTGGCCCTCGTTGCCGGGTTTTCTCGGCGGCAGCAGCCAGCGGGTGGTCTGCTGCCCCGGTGGTTGCGCGATCTCGCTGGAGCGATAGTGCAGGAGCAACTCGTTGAAAGCCGAGACACGCAACTCCAACCGTCCCTCGAGCAGGCCCGGCCCGCGCCAGGTCAAGGTGATCTCCACCGGCTGTGGCGCATGGGGGCGCGGGCGCAGCACCAGCGCGCGCACGCTGGCACTCAGGTGTTGCGCCTGTGCGGTCCCGCAGCAGAGGGCGAGCAGCAGCGAGCCGAGCAGCGTGGCGCGCGTCATGTACGGGGCCGCCGCTGAAAGTACCACCACTCGAACAGCATCAGCGCGAAGGCGATCCGGGCCAGCCAGTCCCAGAGCGGCTGGTCCGTCGCGATCGGGCCGGCGCTGGAGGTCACCGACAGCTCGTCGTTGAACTCGATCTTGTCGACCCGGACGAGCGTCGTCTCGTGGGCCGAGAGCAGGCTGACGCCCTCCCGCAAATCGAGGCCAGCTCCGCGGATGCGGTAGACACCCGTGTCTGGCGCCGGGATGCCAGAGAGCAGCCCCTCAGGACTGGCTTGTGCTTCACTGCGCCCCCCGTCGGGCGCGATGACCTGATAGGTCGCGTTTGGCGTCGCCGCTCGCCCCGGCAGGATACCCGTGCGTGTCGGTGTGGCCTCGCTCAGGCCGGCTTGCTGTCGCGCCAGCGCGACCAGGTTCGCGATCATGATCGGAAAACCGACCCGGTAGGGCAGGGTCGACTTGCTGCTATGAAACAGCAGATGGTACGTCAGCCTTTCGCCTTGCTGATGGCGCAGCAGCAGCGGCCCGCGTTCGCCGTCGATCAGCACTTCATAACCGCGGGACTCGTAGTCGCCCGGCTGCACGCCGGAGGCCACGATCGGTCGCTGCAACAGCACCAGATCGCGCAGCGTGACGTGCTGCAGTAGCGGCGCGCTGCGGTCCCAGTCGACCACCTGGCCCGCCTTGTTCTCCAGGCTGATCAGCGGGCGCAGCGGCGGCGGCACCAGTCCGACGAACAAGCGTGTGGGCGCGGCGATCGCGAACTGTGCCTCATCATCGGTGATGGCCAGGTCCGGATCGTCGCCCGGGTCATCGGTCAGCGAGATGCCGGGCATCTGTTCGAGCGCCATCTTGAATGCCGGCAGCTCGGGCGAGAGGTAGATCAGCAGCGTTCGGGCCGCGGGCAAGGAGAGATGGACCGTATTGTCCGAAGCCAGCGCATCAAAACCGTCGGGCGTCAGCTCGATCTGTAACAGGGCCGCCCGCTTGCCGTCGGTCTCGAAGACCAGCCGCCCCGATCCGCCCTTGACCAGCGCCACTCGCTCGCTGGCCAGCAGCTTGCCGCCGTCGGTCAAGCGCACGCTGGCGTTGACGTCGGCCTCTTGCGAGCCTTCGATCTGGACGAAGATCTGCCAGCCGCCCTTGGGCGAGAGGCGCGCGTTGACCGCGGTGATGCCGATGTTGGCGCCGGCGGGCGCGAGCTTGCGATAGTCCAGGCTGAACGGCA
>CAZMLI010000009.1:0-14397 GCA_964566865.1 uncultured Planctomycetota bacterium | reverse complement strand
ATGCCGATGTTGGCGCCGGCGGGCGCGAGCTTGCGATAGTCCAGGCTGAACGGCAACTCGAAGTGGGCCCGGGTCGGGAAGTTGCCGTCGGAGATCAGCAGTACCTCGTCGAAGTGGGCCGTGCGCAGCAAGGCGCGCGTCAGCCGCAGGGCGTCCTCGAGATCGCTCGGCGTCTGTTCGATCTCGAGCTCCGCCAGCGCCCGTCGCAGCAGGCGCTTGTTGCTGGTGAACGGCGTGCGCTTGCGCGCCGTCTGGCCGAAGCTGATCAGGCAGAGGCGCTGGTCCGGCAGCAGGCCGTCGATCAGCTGCTCGACCTGCTGGACTGCCAGCGCCAGCCGGGTCTTGCCGCCTGGTTTGTCGATCGCCGCCATGCTGGCCGAGACGTCGATCAGCACCGGCAGCGCTTCGCTGCGGTCGGTCGTGCCCCGGCGATAGGGCTGCATCGCGGCGGTCACCAGCAAGAGCAGCAACAGGACCTGCAGCAGCAGCAGCAGGTGCCGCTTGAAGCGCTGAAAAGGAGAGTTGACCCGGCTGTCGTTGATCACCTGACGCCAGAGCGCCAGCGAGGGGATCTCGCGTCGCGGCCGCTTCAGCTTGAGAAAGTAGAACAGGATCAGCGGCAACAGCAGCAGGAAGTACCAGGCGTTGGCCAGCGCGGAGAATCCAGGCAACCAGCTCATTGGACCCAGCCGTTACGACGCATCAGATCGAACAGCACGAACTCCAGCGGCGCCGTCGAGGCGCTCGAGAGGAAGCGGCCGCCGCGTTTCGAGCACATCAGCGAGAGCTCCCGCTCGTGCGCCTCGCGGTACTCCTGGTAGATGGCCAGCAGATCGGCGGCGGAGGAGATGTCGAGCGTCATCCCGCTCTCGCTGTCCACCAGCCGCATGTCGCCCGAGACCTCCGGCTCCAGCTCGGACGGCCCGAGGATCTGCACGCCCCAGATCTCGAGCCCGGCGCTGAAGAGCATGTTGAAGGTGCGCTTCATCTCGCCCATGGTGAGGAAGTCGGAGAGCAGCACGGCCACGCCGCGTCCGGAGTGGCGTCCGAGCAGCGCCTCGATCCCGTCCTCGATCGGGGCGTCGCCGCCGCCCTCGATGCCTTCGACGTAGTGCAGCATCTTGCGCAGGCTGGCGCGGCCGCGGCAGGGATGTAGTTGGGCGGGGCGGCCTTGCGCCTCGCGGAAGGTCAGCATGCTGACGCGCTCCCCGCCGATCAGGCCCATCACGCCGAAGGCCGCGGCGAGCTGTTGCGCGCGCGCCAGCTTGTCCTCGAAGATCATCGAGCTCGAGGCGTCGATCAAGACCACCACGTGCCGCTCCTCCTCCTGGTGGTAGAGCTTGAGGTAGGGCCGGCGCAGGCGGGCGAAGATGTTCCAGTCGACGTAACGCACGTCGTCGCCTGGAACGTAGTCGCGATAGTCCGAGAAATCGGTGCTGCTGCCGCCGCGTCCGGCGCGGTGTTCCCCGCGGCGCTTGTTGGTGAAACGCGCGGCGTTGATCCGCAGCCGCTCGAGGCGGCTAAGGGTGCTGTTTGGGAACAGCGTGGTCAGCTGGGTGGTGCTAGCGGGCATCAGCCTGTTCCGGAATCTCGTCGACCAGGCTGTCGACCAGCCCGCCGATGTCCAGATTCTCGGCCTGCCCATCGTAGTTCAGCAGCACCCGGTGACCGAGTACCTCCCGGGCGAAGTAGCGCACGTCGGCGCAGGAGACGTGCGCCCGGCCGCTGACCAGCGCGCGCACGCGGCCGGCCTTGATCAGCCCCTGACTGGCGCGTGGGCTCGCACCCCAGCGCACGAAGCGCTTGACCGTTTCGCCGGAGAACTCCGAATCGGGATGGGTCGCCAGCACCAGGCGGACCGCATAGTCGCGCACCGGATCGGCGACCACCACCTTGGCCAGCGTCTCGCGCAGCGCCAGGATCTGGCTGCCGTCGATCACCGTCTCGACCTCCACCGCCGGGCGCAGGATGGTGCGGCCGACCACCTCGCCCAGCTCCTCCCGACTGAGGAACGGCACGTGTAGCTTGAACATGAAGCGGTCGAGCTGGGCTTCGGGCAGCGGGTAGGTGCCCTCCTGTTCGATCGGGTTTTGCGTGGCCAGCACGAAGAACGGCTGCTTCAGCGTATGGGTCACGCCACCGGTGGTGACGGTGCCCTCCTGCATCGTCTCGAGCAGGGCCGACTGGGTCTTGGGCGTCGCGCGGTTGATCTCGTCGGCCAGCAGCAGCTGGGTGAAGATCGGTCCTTCGCGAAACTCCATCCGGTAGCTGCCATCCGCACCGCTGGCGATGATGTTGGTGCCAACGATATCGGCCGGCATCAGATCGGGGGTGAACTGGATGCGCTTGAAGTCGAGCGCCAGCGTCTTCGACAGCGCCTTGACCAGCTCGGTCTTGCCCAGTCCCGGCACGCCCTCGAGCAGCACGTTGCCGCCGGCGATCAGCGCGGTCAACGTGCCCTCCACCACGCGCTGCTGGCCGACGATCAGCTTGCCGACCTCCTGCAGGATACGCGAGTATTGCTCGATGAACTGGTCGGCCTGGGCCTTGAGGGCTTCCGGGTCACTCATGGGTCTCGTTCTCCTGCTGGGCGCGTTTGCGTTTCATCGCCAGTAGCTGGGCCGTCGTGGACAGCGGCTCTTCCGTTTGATTGTCGGCCACAGGACGGTCCTGTTTGACCTGCGGCGGTGGGGCGCCTGGCTGCGGGCTGCCGGTCCGAGGTGGAGGCGCGGCTGGCAGCGGGCGGTCGGTCTGCGCGCTCTGAAAAGTGATCTGCTGCTTGCGCGCGAGCAGCGCGCTGAGCGTTTCGGTCGAGCGCTTGCGCCCCAGCCCGAACCAGCCCAGCAGCACACTGCGGTCGAGCTGAATCCGGCGCACGCCGACATCCAGCGGCACCAGGCAGGCGAGCAGCAGCAGGAAGTAGACCGCCACCGAGCGCGAGCTGCGCCGTGGTTTGTCGTCCCGCTTGAACAGCGTCTTGCCTGTCTCCTTGCCTGCGAGCAGCCGGCCGCCAGTCTTCTCGGCAATGCGTTCGAGCATGATCGGGCTGGAGCGAAAGCGCAGGTACTCCGGAGAGTAGGGGATGACGATGCCGCCGAGCGTATGTTCGGTACGGCCGCCGCCCTTGGCCATCGCCATCAGCTGGTAGCGGCCCTTGCCCCACAGCGCAAACGTGCCGCGGTAGCGGCGCAGGCCGATCTGCTTCAGCTTGACCTTCACGCGGCGGTTGCGCGGGCCCGAGACGGCGGCCTGGATGTCGAGCAAGGTCGGCTGGGAGTAGTGATCCTCGATCAGCACCACGCCGCGATTGCCCTGGGCGCTGACATGCGTCTGCAAGTGGGTCGGCCGCTCGACCCGCGAGATGTCGACGATCAGCTGCGAGACGAAGGCCCGGTATTGCGCCCAGCTGACCCAGTCGCGGCCCCAGTTGCTGCCCAGATCGGAGGTGAAGGCGGCGGTCTTGCCCAGCCCGTAATGCCAGCTGATGAGCAGCGGATCGGCCTCCTCCGTTTCGGGCCCCTGCAGGATCATCTCGGACCGCGGCTTGGGGCTCGTCAGCACGTAGCCCCGCAGCGGCGGCAGCTTGCCGAGACCGTTCAAGACGGCGGAAGGTCCCGCGACTCGCGGGGTGAACAGCTTGTTCTGGATCAAGCTGCGCCGCAGGGTCTTGGCCTCCTTGATGAAGATCGATGGCAGTCGGTTGGCGTTCTTGACCGAGTAGTAGCGCCCGCCGGTGGCGCGCGCGATCAGCTTCATGATCTGGATGTCCTGGCCGCCGTGGGGAAAGACCGAGACGGTCGAGATGCTGATGTTGGCCGCGCGAAAGGCGGCCAGCAGCTTGCCCGGCGGGGGCGAGGGGTCGCCATCGGTGATGATGATCATGTGCTTGGCGGCCGCGTCGCTCTTCTTCAGGCTGGCCAGACCCAGCGTCATCGTCGGCGTGAAGGCCGGCATGTCGCCGATCTGCGCCTTGTTGATCAGCGGGTGCAGCTTCTTCAGATCGCCCGCCGGCGTCAGATCGAACAACCAGCGATCGGCGCCGTTGAAGTCGTAGATCAGCACCCCGACCTCGTCCTGCGCGCTGAGCACCCGGATCGCCTGCTTGGTGATGCGCTTGCCCCAGGTATTGCCCTGGGGAAACTCGCAGGTGTGCAGGACGATCACCAGCGCGCCCTTGGGCATCACCTTCTTGGTCGAGATGTCCATCTTCACCGGCAGGATCTGCTCGATCACCGAGCGATGCCAGCCGCCGGGGCCGAAGCTGTTCTTGCCGCCGACCATCAGGAAGCCGACGCCCTGGTTATAGACCGCGTCGTGCACCGCCTGCAGTTGCACCTGATCCAGCATCTCGCGCGGAACGTTGACGAAGACGATGCAGTCGTAGGGCAGCAGCGACATCGCGTCCCGCGGCATGGCATAGGCGCTGCGCAGCTCGACCGAACGCTTGGCCTGACGCAGCGCCGTTGCCAGCGCCGTCACGTCCAGCGGCTGGCCTTCGGGGTCGGTCACCAGCAGCACCTTGCCCTTGCCGCGCAGGAAAAGGTAGTTGATTGCGATGTTGTTCTCTTTCCAGCCGTCCTTGCCGCGCGGAACCTCGATCGTCGCGATGTACTCGTAGTAGCCCGGCTCGCGCAGGTAGATCGGTAGCACGATGCGCTTCTTGCCGGCTTGCCAGCTGATCTGGCGCTGGTGGATCTGCTTGCCGTTTTCGCGCAGGATCAGGCGCCCGCTGCCAGCCTGTCGGGAGTTGAGGATCACCGCGGCGTTGTAGGTCTCGTTGCTCTTGACTCGGCGCGGCAGCTCGAGCCGCTCGAGCCAGACCTCGTGCGCGTAGGCATATTCGACCGGCAAGACATCGACCGCAATATTGCGCGATTTCAGCTCGTCCAGCACGCGCGACAGGCTACCCATCGTCTCGGTGCCGTCGCTGATCAGCACGATCCGGCCCTGGTGTTCTTCCGGCAGGATCGCCGCGGCGACCGACAGGCTCTTGGACAGATCGGTGGCGTCTCTGGCGACCCGGGTATTGATCGCCTCGAACGGGAAGCTGACTCGCGGCGGCAACTCGACGGCGGCGTCACGGCCGAAGACCACCAGTCCGGCCTGATCCTTTTCCGGCTTCTCGGCCGCCGTGCGCACCGCATAGGTCAGCGCACTCTCGGTTGCGGTCTCGCCCATCGAGTCGGAAAGATCCACCACGTAAACCAGCGACAGCACGTCGCTCTTGCGCACCGCGCGCGGCTCGGCCAGCAGCATCACGAAGACGCCGCAGAGCGCCAGCCGAACGCCGAGCGTGATCGTGGAGCGGGCGCCGCTGAATCCGGTCCGGCCCGCCAGGTGGGCCCACCAGATCCAGGGTGTCACCAGCATCAACACGAAAGCACGGGGGTAGGCGAACAGCAGGATGTCGCGGAACTCCAGCAGGGCGCAGATCGCGCCATAGAGCAGCAGGAAGATCAGCAGCGGCAGGGCGCTGCGCAGCGTGACCGGCTTGCGCGCCGGCGGGAAGATGCTCGACAGCAGCTGCTTCGCCCGGCGGATCACAGATCGAGCTCCACGATCCGCCGATTGCCGGTGTCGGCGATGTGCAGGCGCCGCCGCGCGTCGATCGCCAGACCCCAGGGTGTGCGCAGCTGCCCGGTCTGGCTGCCGGTCGTGCCGTAGCGGCCGAGCAGGCGGCCGGCGAGGCTCATCCGGGTCACGCGTCCGCTGCCATATTCGACGATGTAGAGCGTGGCCTGCGGACCGAGGGCAATGTCGTAAGGAAACTTGAGCCCGGCGGTGTAGATGCCGATGAACTCGCCGCCGTCGCTGAAGATCTGGATCCGGTTGTTGATCGCATCGGCGACATACAGTCGGCCCGCGTGCCAGACCATTCCGGAGGGGCGCTGGAACTGACCCGGCGCGGTGCCGAAGCTGCCGAAGGCCTTGATGAAGCGACCCCTGGAATCGAACTTCTGTATCCGGTCGCCGCCGCCATACTCGCAGACATAGAGGTTGCGCTGGTCGTCCTCGACGAGCGCCACCGGAAAGAGGAACTGCCCCGGTCCCTTGCCCGCGCTGCCCTGTATCTTCAGCACCCGCCCGCGGTCGTCGAAGTAGACCAGCCGGCTGTAATGCGTGTCCGCCACGACGATGCGTCCGTCGCGCAGCATGCAGATCCCCTCCGGCTTGCCCACCTTGCTGTCCGGCATCGGCCACTGCCGGCGCAGCGCGCCCGACCGGTCATAAAGCAGGACCCGTCCCTCGGTGTCGAGCACCAGCAGCTCGCCGTTGCGGCCGATCGCCAGGCTGCGCGGCGCGGGCATGCGCGGGCCTACCGGGGGAAGCTGGTAGGCGCGTGTGGTCCTGGGGACCAGCGCGGGCGCATCGGGACCGCCACAGGCGATCGTGCCGAAAAAGGCGAGCAGGACGAGGGCCAGGCGCAACAGCACGCGCTGGCCATGATGCAGGCCACCCGCTGCCGGCCGATGGTAGAACGTGCGCGTGGCCCCGCTGGCCGTGTGCCGCACGGTGATCTCGGCCACCGATCCCTTGAATCGAGAGGACTGCACCACCAGCGGACCGGCGGCGTCGGCCTCGACGCGGAGCTGCTCGGGTCGGTAGCAGCGCGCCTTGCTCTCCCGCTCGCCGAGCCAGAGCTGCAGCTCCTCCGGCGCCAGCCAGTTGCTCTCTCCCAGACACCAGGCCAGCTGTTCGGTCGGAGGATCGTGATACAGCCGCTGCGGATCCCCCGCATACTGCAACTGCCCGCGCTCCAGGCAGATCAGTTGATCGGCCACGCCGATGACCCACTGGGGTTCGTGTGAGGCGAAGATCAACGAGACGCCGCGCTCGGCCACCTGTTCCAGCACCAGATCCCAGTAACCGCCAGCTCTCGCCGGGTCGATCTGCGCCAGCGGTTCGTCCATCACCAGCACCTGCGGACGTGCCGCGAGCGCACGGGCGACGGCCAGGCGGGCTTGCTCGCCCAGCGAGAGCTGCGCGGGCTGCCGGTCGGCCAGCGCGCCGATGTCGAAGGACTCGAGCAAGGCAGCCGGCGCCGCGCAGCCGACCAGGGTCAGGTGCTCGGCCACGGTCAGATGGTGCCACAGGCCGAAGTCCTGCGGGACCCAGAACAGCGAGGCGCCGCTGCTGCGCAGGCTGCCAGCGTCCGGGCGTTCGAGCCCCACCAGCAGGTTGAGCAGACTGCTCTTGCCCGCACCGGAGCGCCCGACCAGCGCCGTGGTTCCGCGCCCGATCGTCAGGCTGATCCGGGACAGTCGCTCGCCGAGCGATGCCTGGTCCAGCCTGAACAGCGCGTTGGCATCAGACACGGAGCCAGACCCTGCGCGTATTGTAGGCCAGCGCCGTGAGCAAGCCCGGCAGCGCGAGGCTGACACAGAGCATCGCCGACAGCCCTGCGCTCTGGCCGTAGTGCATCTGGTTGTAGAGTCGCACGGTGACCGGCGTCATCGACGACTGCAGGATCGCGGCCGCCGTCAGCTCGAAATAGGCCATGCAGAACAGCAGCACGACGACCCAGAACTGAGGTCTGAGATCCAGGCGCCAGCGCAGCCCGCGGCCGGCCGATCGGCAGGGCAGCATGCGCGCCAGGTGCAGCGCGCTGGTCGGTCGCAGGCTGCCCGTGAGCAGCCGCAGAACCAGTGCATAGGGCAGCAACAACAGCGTCAGGCAGAGAATCAACGGCGCCGGTGAGGCCTGGAGCGTCTGCAGCAGCGGCAACTGAAACAGCGACAGCAGGCAGAGCGACAGCAGCAACGATCCCAGCAAGCCGGGGATTGTCAGCAGCGCCGCCAGCCACCAGCGCTCTGCTTCGGCCAGCGTGCAGGCCAGCAGGTAGGCCAGTCCCGCCGAGCAGCCGGCCAGCAAGCAGCTCGCGGCGAGCTCCTTGCCGATGACGAACTGATCCAGCAACAACCGCATGCCATCCAGCGTGCCACGCAGGACGATCGACAGTGGCAGGCAGGTGACCAGCAGCAGCGCGAAGGCCAGGTAGCCGCGCGCCAGCCAGTTCGATTGGCGCGCAGCAGCGACTTGCCGCGGGGCGGTCATTCGGCAACGCCAGAGCAGTGCCAGCAGCGCGCCCAGTCCGAGCGCCTGGATCGCGGCCGGGATCAGCGTCAGTCGCAAGGCATCGCCGATTGGCAGCCCGCCGGCCTGGGCGTCGAACAGCCGCACGGTCCAGCTGTCGATGCCGAGCAGCGCGGCCAGCTCGAACTCTCCGAAGGCCAGCAGCGCGACCAGGCCGAGGGCTGCCAGCGCGGGTGCCAGCGGGCCGCGCAGCAGAAAGGACAGGCGGCGCTGCCCCAGCAGCCGGTAACAATGCTGCGCCGGCTGCTCCAGCATGGGGCCGCTGAAGGCGAGCGTCAGCGCTGCCAGCGGAACCAGATGGCAGCAGAGTAACGTCAGGTAGAGCGCTTCGCAGAGCGAGGGCTGCTGGATCAGCGAGAGCGAGAAGTTGGCGTAGGCGTAACCGACCAGGCCGAGCGGGGTCAGGAATGGCGCCAGCAAGAGCGCCAGCGTCCAGCGACCGCGTCGTCGCAGCAGCCGCTGGAGTTGCCGCGCGATCGCGAGTGCGACCAGGGCGACGACGGCTGCTCGCGCGACAGTCAGGGCGGGGTTCACCGAGCGTACTCCTGTTTGAGCCAGGCCAGGCACGCACTGCGCGCCGGGCCGAGCTGCGCCAGCGGCACGCTCTTGCGCACCCAGGGCAGCAGCGCTCGCACCTCGGGCGGCAGGGGCGCGTCGTCGACGGGTCCCAGTGGAAGCTGGCGCGCGCGACCCCGCGCCAGCGCCAGCTCGGTTCGGCGGGAGAGCAGGTAGTCGACCAGCCGCTGCGCCTCGGGCCCGCGACGCGTCCCGCGCAGGATCGAGACGGTATTGGGGATCAGGATCGCGCGGCCGTCCCGCAGCGTGAACGGGCGCATCGCCACCGGCTGGCCGGCGTCGCGCGCCGCGAAGTAATCGTCGGTATCGGTCAGCCCGGCACGGCAGGCGCCCGTCGCGACCAGGTTCTTCACCGCCGCGTTGCCGGGCAGTTCCTTGACGCCCCGTCGCCGCCAGTCTCGATGCCACTGCTTGAGTCGCTCGGGACCCCACAGCTTCCAGAGCACGGTGTAGTGGGTCAAGGTCGTCCCGTAGAGTGGCTTGGCGATCGCCATCCGGCTCAGGTCGGGTTGGTTCAGGTCCGGCCGCGTCTGCGTGTCGTGCAGGATATAGACACGCAGCCGCGCGCCGAACCCGGTCCAGCGGCCCGCGGGGTCCTTGTAGGCCGTCGGGATCCTCGCATGGCCGGGGCCCTTGTAGGGCTGCAGCAGGCCTCGGTCCGCCAGATCCACGCTGCCCAGCAGCTCGTTGTTCCAGAACACGTCACAGCGCGGGCTGCGGGATTGCTTGCGAATCAGCTCGACCAGGCCGAGCGACTTGGTGGCCTCCGTGTCGTAATGGATTTCGAGCGGGATGCCGGTCTCGCGCTCGAACTGGCGCAGCAGCTGTTCGGCATGCACGGCGTCATGCGCGCAGTAGACCACCAGCGGCGGGCGGGTCGGATGCCAGGCCAGTCGATAGGCCAGCAGGGTGGCTCCGATCAACCCCAGGGCAAACAGCAGCCGTCGCGCCGGGTGGGGGGGATGCCTCACTCGCTACTTCTTGCCGGTGGGCTTGGTCTTGCCGAGAGTGTCGAAGTACTTCTTGATGCTGTCGTGGTAACCCGGTGGGACCTGCTCCTGCAGGATCGCCTCGCTGACGCCCTGCTTGACCTGCTTCATCGATCGCGTGTAGTTCTCCCGCGCCTTGCCCGCCTTGAGGCTGCGCTGACTGCCCTTCAGTTGCATCAGCATCTTGCCCGCGGTGATCGTCGATTTCGACATCTCGGTGATGAAGTCCGACTTCGTCTCGGGCTTCTCCGCGACCTTACCGCCGCCGCCCTTCTTGCCGCCCGTGCCCTTGCCCTGGCCTGGCTTCGGCCCCTGGGTCAGGCGACGGTAGAGCTGCTCGTACTCCTTCAGTGCCCGGAGCCCCTGGACCAGCGAGCCGTCGAGCCCTTTCTTGCCGTTGAGTAACTTGGCTAGTTGCAGCGTGCGCAGCGCCTTCTCCAGCTTCTTCAGGTCGCGCATGTTTTGCGCCAGCTTCTCCAGCTCGAGTTCCGATTGCTGCAGTGCCTGCTCGATCGCGCGCAGGTCCTCCGAGGACATGCCCTGGGTGTTATTCGCCAACCGCTCGAGCGCTTTCTTCAGCGCGGAGTTGAGCGCGTCGCTGTTGAGCTGGGAGAGCGCCTCTTTCATCTGCTGGATCTTCTTGCGCAGCTGTTTCCTGGCCTTCTTGCGCGCGTTGGGGTCCTTCTTCTTCAGCCGCTTGAGTGTCTGCTGCAGCTTCTTCAGTCGCTTGCGCAGGGCCGAGGCGTTGCCCGACTTGAGGCCGTCCAGCCCGCCCTTGAACTGCTGGTCCGACTTCTTGCCGAAGCGCTGCGCCGCCGGAACGCGGGTCAACGCGCGCTTGAGCGCAAGGGCCTGCTTGGCCCGCCACATCTTGCCCAGCTGTCGTTGGTTCTGGTTGAGCTGCTTGACGTTCTTGCGCTGCTGGTCGGTTTTCATCATTCGCAGCGTGTTCTTCAGCTGCTCGATCGCCTGCGCCACCTCCTTGGACTGGGTCGCGTCGACGTTCTTCTTCTTCAGCAACGCGAGGCGCGCCTGGGTCGCCTTGTCCTGCGCGGCGAACAATTTTCGGCGGTTCTCCTGCTTCTCCCGCGCCTGCTGCGCGCCGAAGGGATCGAGCTGCGGTAGGAACAGCAGGCCCGCGATCAGCATCAGCATCAAGACCGCCGCCGAGCCGAGCGGTCGGCCCCAGTCGAAGGGCCGCACGCTGGTGGCAGAGATCTGTTCGGCGCGTCGCTCGGCCTGCGCCAGGACCACCGACTGGTACTCACCGGGCGCGCTGTCCAGGCAGCAGACGGTCAGGAACAGATCCTCGTCGCCGACCTGTCGGTCGATGGCCCGCGCAGCTTGCTCGGTCGAAGATACGCGGCGCAGCAGCGTCGCGAGCAGCAGCGCCAGCACTGGCGGCGCGAACAGCGTGGGCCAGCCGAATACCGGCGGCAGCCAGGCGGTCAGTCGCGCGACCAGCAGCAGCGTGGCCATCAGGGCGGTGGTCAGCATCAACCAGCGATGGGCGAGGTGGACGAAGGCATCGATCCGCTGACGCCGGGCCACGCGCTCGATCAACTGGGTCGTCGGGTCTGTCGTCTTGGCTTTCATCAGTGCAAAGCTTACTCAATCCAGCGGTTGGGTTCCAGAGCCTGCTGCTGCATCAGTTAGAGATGCGCGGGGCGTGCAACCTTCACGCGGAATCTGAGAATTCTCCGCGGGGGAAACGTTTTGGTAGAATTGCGAGATGATCGACACAGCTACCCACGGTCGTCTACAGCGAGATTGCGGCCGGTGTCACTAGGCGCACTGCTGGGCGAGGCCGACAGCCTGCTGGCCATCACGGGCGCCGGTGTCTCCGCCGAGTCGGGCATCCCGACCTACCGCGGCGTCGCCGGGCTGTACAACGCCGACGACGGCGTGGAGATCATGGAGCAGCTGAGCTACGACAGCTACCGCCGCGATCCGGCCGCCACCTTTGCGCTGCTCAACGGGATGCTGGCCAACTGTCAGCATGCCCGGCCGAACACGGCCCACACGGAGCTGGCGCGCTACGAGCAACGAATGTCGTGCGTGACGCTGCTGACTCAGAATGTCGACGGCCTGCACCAGGAGGCGGGCTCGAAAGAGCCGATCGAGATGCATGGCAACATCCTGCGACTCAGATGCCCGCGTTGTCGCCACAGTCAGACTCTCGCCCGCGGGAAACGACTGCCCGAGCAGGATCGCTGTCCCGCCTGCGGGAACGCCGCCTTGCGACACGACGTCGTGCTGTTCGGCGAGCAACTCGATCCGGCGACCATCGAACGCTATACGCGGGCGATCGAGACCCCGGTAGACCTCTGCCTGGTGATCGGTACCACCGCACTGTTTCCCTACATCCAGCAGGCAGCGCGATCGGCGCAGGACCTGGGGGCCACGCTGGTGGAGATCAACCCCGACGAGACGCCGCTGAGCGACGCCTGCGAGCTGGTGATCCGCGAACCCGCCGGCCTTGCGCTGGGCAACGCGGCCAACCCGGAGTCCCGATGACCGCTGTTGCAAGCGATCCGCTCCCCGACGGTGCCATCGCCCGTCTGGGCTCCAAACGATTTGCTTGCCCCAGCGGCGAGATCTTCCATTTCGCCATCCGCTCCGACGGCGCCGAGGTGGCCGTCATCGGCGAGCAGGTCTATCGCATCAGCCTGGAGGATGGAGCGGCGACCCTCTTGCCGCCGATGGATCGCAGCCCTGACGCGATCGCCTACACGGCGGATGGAGCGATCCGGATCATCTCGTCTTGCTTCGAGATCGAGACCTACCGGGAGGGCCAGCTCGAGACGCAGTCGCTGGAGGACAGCGATGGCAGCGCGATCTGGTACGCGGTGGTGCTGTCGGCTGACGGCCGCCATGCCGCCGCCACCGGTGGCCAGGAGGTGCGGGTCTGGGATGCCGACACCGGCCAGGTCATCTATCGAAAACGTCACAACGTCTACACCGAAGCAGATGTCAACGACAACCGCGCGGTGGCCATCTCGCCGGATGGTTTGCAGCTCGCGTGGGGCGGAACCAATGGCCGCATCTATCTGGTTTCGCTGGAGACGAAGGAGGAGCGTGCACCGCTGCAGTCGGGGCTGGAGCCCCGCACGCTGGTCTTCTGCCCCTCGCGGTCGCTGCTGGCGGTACTGCCTCACGAATCCCTTTTGCCGGCCGGCGAGCTCTGGGATCTGCAGGCCGGGGTGCGCGTGGCCGGCGACCTGGCCGGGTCGTTTCAGGGTGGTGTCGCCTTCTCGCCCGATGGCAGTCTGATGGCGGCCGGATCATCGACGCACACCCGCATCTGGCAAACCCAGAGCTGGGCCGAGCAGTTCGTCATCCCGATCGAGACGCCCGAACGCTATCGCGCCTTCGCGCCCGATGGGGCCGGGCTGATCGGGATTGCAGGCAGTCGGGTGATGCTGTGGGACAGTGAAACCGGCGACGCTCGTGCCGCTGCTGCCTGCGACCCGTGCGGAGCAGGAGTGCTGGCCCTGTCCGCGGATGGCGGTCGCCTATTGCTGGCCGATGGTGCGAAGGCTGCGCTCTGGCAGATTGAGCCGGCGGCCAGATTCCAGCACTGGTTGACCGCCGATGGCAGGAATGTACAGTTCGTCTGGCTGGGTCCCGAAGGCGAACAGCTGGCAATTCTGTCAGCTGGTGGAGCGCTGTCGTTGTTGCGCCTGGGCGAGCCGGAGCCCACCCGTCCAGTGGCGCTGGTGTGCGATCCGGATCCGCTGAGGCTGGTGCTTTCCGCCGCGGCGATCTCGGTCGACTGGCGCTCTGTTTCGGTCGCCGAGATGGACAGCACGGAGATCCGTGTCTGGAATGTTGGGGAGGATCAACCGCAGTGGAGCCTGGTCGGACACGCGCATACGGTCTATGGCCTGGCCTACTCCGGGGATGGCCGCTGGCTGGCCTCGGCGTCGTACGATCAGACCGTGCGTCTCTGGGATCTGGCCAGCGGCCAGCAGCAGGGGCTGTTTCGCGCCGATGGCATCGAGATGAGCCATCATCAGCTGGCCTTCTCTCCGTCTGGCGATCGCATCGCGGCGGTCGGTTTTGTCGACGATCCCTATCCCGGCGATGGCGCGGCCGAAGCCGTGCTGAATATCTGGGAGGTGGGCTCCGGCACACTGCTGGGTACCTACCGGAACTGGGGAGGGTCCGGCATCCGATTCGCCCCCGACGAGGAATCTGTTCTCTCCACGGCGGCCGGTCGAGACGGGCGGCGCTGTCTGCGGGCGGTCATCGGCAACGACGAGCTGACGGTCAAGCAGCTGCCGCTGGAGCTGGCCTGCGCCTATTCCGCGCTGGCGCCGGACTGCGCGGTGCTGGCCACCTCGCAGCGCAGCGGGACCGTGCTGCTATGGGACATCTCGGACCCGCCAGGCTGAGCTTGATGACCGACGGATCCTACGCGTCACTCGAACGAATCGGCGGGGCGCGCTACCTCGCCCACCTGAGCGACGGCGATGACTCCTTGCTCTCCGGTTATGCGATGCGGCGACATACCGGTGGGTTTGGCTGCGAGGCGCCGGACGCGCCACCGGCAGCATCGACGCCCACGGGGATTCGGCTCGGCCTGTTCGACTACGAGCCACGCGTGCGAGCTGCCGATCCGACGACGGCCCACGATCAGGCCTATCTGCGTGTGGCCAGTGGGCTCGACCGCGCGCTCGCCGGATCGTTCGAGCTGGATTATGCGCTGGCAGCCGTCGAGCCGCAGCGCTGGTCC
>CAZMLI010000008.1:0-28548 GCA_964566865.1 uncultured Planctomycetota bacterium | reverse complement strand
TCCGCAGAGGCGATGGCGGCATTGGCCCGGTCGGGAGATCGGGGAATCGCGGTGCTGCGAGAGACCGTGCGACGCAGCCGGGTGGTGCGCGCGCGCCGAGCGTTGGAGGCGCTGGCCAGGCACGGAACGCCCGCCGCGCTGCGTGCGCTGGTGAGCGCCGCGGCGCACCGGCGTTATCGCAAGCAGATATATGGCGAGCTGGCTGCGAGCCGCTTGGCCCAGGCCAAGCAGCTGCTCGCCGGCGAGATCCACAAGCCGGGCCGGGCCTGCGCGGCGCTCTCGGTCCTGGTGCGGCAGCGCGACGCGCGACTGTTGCCGACGCTGGGCCAGGTGCTGACTCATCCGAAATACGCCCGGCGCGCGCTGGAGACGATCGCGCGGATCGACGATGCGCGGGCGGTGGGCTATCTGATCAAAGCGCTGTCGATCCCGAAGCTGCGCGGCCGCGCGCACCGGCACCTGCTGCGACGCACGGGGCAGCGCCTGTCGCGCGATCCGCGTCAGTGGTTGCGCTGGTATCGCAAGGCATCGGGCACGTCGGTCTGAACCAGTCAATTCCCCTCCAGGAAATGAAAGAACAGGAGTGAGAGATGGCACTGAAGAAACTGATTTTGATGGGGCTCGTCGCGGTCTGCGCAGGCATGCCTGCGCTGGCTCAGGAGCCGGTGACCAAGGCCTACGGCGTCGGCTTCCTGACGCGGATGATTCCAGACAGTCCGGGTCCCATCCTGGGCTTCGCCTCGCGCGTCGGGTCCACCGAGGTGCTGGAGGAGCAAGAGGACCTGGCGCCGATCCTGATCAACCGGATTAGTGACAACATCGACCCCGGCAGCTGGAAGAAGCCGCATTATATTCGACTGCGCGGTTCGACCCTGCTGATCCACGCCAGACCCGCGACCCAGGCCAAGATCCGGCGCTTGCTGGCCAGGTCCAGAGCGATGCACGCCCGCCCGGTGCAGCTACAAGTCGTGGTCTACAGTGGCCCGGCTGCGGCACTGGACAAGCTGCTTTCCGGCGGACCACTGCTGTCCACCAAGGCGCTGACTAGCCTGACTCGCGCCCCCTGGCGCCGGGTTCGCTCAGCGCGCCTGAGCGCCTTCTCGGGTCGCCGCATTCACCTTGCCAGCAGCCGACGCGTGTCTTACCTGCTTGACTTCGAGGTGGAGGTGGCGACGGAGAGCGGCATCGCGGATCCAGAAATCGGCCGGTTGGTGCTCGGTCGAGTCGATGACCTGCGCCCGACGCTGTCGGCTGACGGCAAGGCGCTGCTGGTGGAATGCCGGATCCATTCCGCCGAGAGCGCGAAGAAGATGCCGATCTTCGTCACGGGCATCGAGGTGCACAACCTCAAGCCCGGGGGCGGCGGGCAGTTCACCGCGCTCGACCAGCCGAGTGTCTGGCAGCGCAGCATCCACTGCACCGTCTACCTGCCGGCTGGCGGGGCGTCGGTGATCGGGACACAACCTGGCGTGCAAGGGCGCACGGAGGTGCTCGTGCTGCGACACCACGCGCGCGCGCAGGCACATCTGCCAGCGCCGCCGAAGTCGAACTCGAAGCGGCGACTGAAGATTATCGACGTCAGATTCGCGACCTACCAAGGCCCGGACTTTTCTGCCCCGGACCTGCGACCGCTTGAGCCGACCAGGGTCGCTGTGCCGGCGGCAATCACTTTTTCCTCGGAGGCCGAGGAAGGCGTGCAGTGGACCCCCGAGGAGCTGGTCGAGATGATCCAGAGCTCGGTCGACGAGGACTCGTGGCACAATACGCGCAACCGGATCTCGCTGCAGTTCGGTCGTCTGCTGGTGCAGCAGACCCCCGGGACCCTGGCCAAGATCGCTGCGCTGACGGCCGATCTGGAGCGGGCGCGTCAGGTCTCGGTGATGGTGCGCACACGCTTCATCTCGGTGACGGGCAAGCAGGACTGGTTCCTGGAGCACAGCGGTGGGTCGCTCGATGCGGCGGGCCTCGAGGCCTTGCGCAAGAAGCTGGCCGAGGCTGAGGACGTGACCGAGCTGGCCGGCCTGACCATCACCGGACTGCCACAACAGCAGGTCAGCGCCAGTTCCTATCGCGAGGCACCGTATGTGGCGGACTACGACGTCGAGATCGCGGAGAAGGCCAGCGCGATGGATCCGGAAGTGAAGCGGTTCAAGACCGGCGCGGTGCTGCACGTGCGCTCGGTACTTGTCGGCAGCAGCAACCGGGTACTGGTCGAGCTGCGGGCCTCCCTGGCGGAGCTGATCAAGATGCGGGTGGTGAATGTGACGCCCAAGATCAGGCTCCAGCTGCCCGAGATTCGTCTCTCCTCGCGGCGGACCAGCCTGCTGATGTCCCATGGGGGGAGCTACCTGCTGGCTCTCTCGAGCGGGCGCTATCTGCTGGTTCAGGTTCAGCTTAGCCGGACCAGCGAGAAGAAGAAGTAGAAGTCGATCTTGCCGGGCTCTGATGGGTGGCGTCGCCGCGAGGCGCCCCCCTCACTCCATGCTTGACATCGCCCGGGCTGGACGGTACAAATCCCTCTCGCAGACCGGCGCGCCCTCAGCTTGAAGTGTTGGCCTGCGCGGGAGTTAACAGACAAAGCGAAGATCCCATCCCGAGAAGGGAAGTACCGATGGCAGTCCCCAAGAGACGTACCTCCAAGCAGCGCAAGCGCATCCGTCGCTCTCACGACGGCATGTCGATGCCCAGTTTGTCCCGTTGCCCGAAGTGCGAGAACGCGGTGATGCCGCATCGCGCATGTCCCCGTTGCGGCGAATATCGCGGCCGGGTCGTGATCAACATGGAAGAGGAGTAGGGAGCGCTCGAGAGCACTCCCGTGCGGACAACCTGTGAAGATCGCCGTCGATGCGATGGGCGGCGACCACGCGCCCGAAGCAATTGTAGCGGGCGCCTTGGAAGCCGCCTCGGAGGTCGAACAGCTCGTGCTGGTCGGCAAGCCCGAACTGCTCGAACCGCTGCTGGCCGCGCATCCGGACCTGCCGGACAACATCCGCATCCAGCCCTCCGGCGATGCGCTGGGCATGTCGGATCAGCCGGTGACGACGCTCAAGAAACGGCCCGACGCCTCGATTCGCGTGGCGGCCGAACTGGCGCGACGCGGCGAGGTGGATGCGGTGCTGACGGCCGGATCGACCGGTGCGATGGTGGCCGCCGCCAGTCTGTATCTCAAGCGCATTCGCGGGCTCAAGCGCACGGCGCTGGCGGTCAACCTGCCAACGATGGACGGCAGATCCTGCACGGTGCTGGACATCGGCGCGACGGTCAACTGCCGCCCCGTGCATCTGCTGCAGTTTGCGGTGATGGGGCGGGCTTACGTGCGGGCGCTGAAGGGCATCGATCAGCCGCGCATCGGCTTGCTGAACATCGGTCGCGAGGCGAGCAAGGGTAACGAAGTGGTGCAGAAGACGGCCCACTTGCTGGAGAACGCCGACATCGGTTATGCCGGCTTCGTCGAGGGCGAGACGATATTTTCGGGCGGCGTGGATGTCGCAATTTGCGAGGGTTTCGTCGGGAACGTGCTACTAAAGGTGTCGGAAGGGTTGGTCGAGAGCACCCATCGCTTTCTGACCAGCGAATCGGAGCGAAACGGGTCGAGCGAACAGCTACGGCCGGTGCTACAGCGTTTCAGGGAGTTGACGGACTACGCGGAGCTGGGCGGCGCACCGCTGCTGGGTGTGAAGACACTCTGCGTGATCTGTCACGGCAAAAGCGATGCGCGGGCGATCGCGCGGGCGATCGGCGCGGCCTCTCGACTGGCCGAACTGCCGCAGGCAATGCGCAGCGATCTGGAGCACTTTCGCGCGGGGAGATTCACCTTATGACAGACAGACGAGCAGTGGCGATCACCGGGACGGGCGCATTTGCGCCGCCGGGCGTGCTGAGCAATCAGGATCTCGAGAAGCTGGTGGATACCACCGACGACTGGATCGTCCAGCGAACCGGAATCAAGGAGCGTCGGCAGGCGGCGCCGGAGGTGATGACCTCCGACCTCTGCTACGAGGCGGCGATGCAGGCGATCGAGGATGCCGGCATCACGCCCAAGGACCTGGACCTGATCATCGTCGGCACGATCAGCGGCGACATGCCGATGCCGTCCACCGCCTGTTACCTGCAGAGCAAGCTCGGCGCCGCCAACGCGGGCGCGTTCGACATCTCGGCGGCCTGCAGCGGATTCGTCTACGGCCTGATCATGGCCTCGCAGTCGGTCGCCACCGGGGTGATGAACTGCGCGCTGGTGGTCGGGGCGGAGATCCTGACCAAGTTCCTCAACTTCGAGGACCGCGGCAGCTGCATCCTCTTCGGCGATGGCGCCGGGGCGGTGATCGTGCAGCCGACCGCCGAGGGCCAGGCCAGCGACATTCTGCATGTCGAGATGGGCTCCGACGGGGATCAAGCCGAGGTGCTCTGGATTCCAGCCGGCGGCACCCGCTTTCCGGCCACGCAGGAGACGGTCGCGTCCAAGCAGCACACGATCGGGCTCGACGGCCGCGCGATCTACAAGTTCGCGGTCAAGAAGTTCGTCCACCTGATCGAGAACGCCGCGCGCAAGCTCGAGATCGAGGTCAACGAGATCGACTTCATCGTGCCGCATCAGGTCAACCGGCGCATCATCGAGAGCGCGATCGAGAAGCTCGGTTATCCGCTCGAGAAGGTGGTGTTGAACATCGATAGGTACGGCAATACCTCCGCGGCCTCGGTGCCGATGGCGCTGGACGAATCGGTCAGGGAAGGCCGGATCAAACGCGGCGACCTGGTTGTCATGCCGGCCTTCGGCGCCGGTCTGACCTGGGGTTGTGTCGCCCTGCGTTGGTAGGGCGCAGATGACCATGACAGAACAAACCACTGCGATCGTCTTTCCGGGCCAGGGCGCCCAGTATGTCGGCATGGGCCAGGCCAATGCCGAGAACTGGGACTGCGCTCGCAAGGTCTTCGAAGAAGCCGACGCGATCCTCGGGCTGCCGTTGTCGCAGGTCTGCTTCGAGGGTCCGGCCGAGCAGCTCGACCGGACCGACATCAGCCAGCCCGCAATCTTCACCACCAGCGTGGCCGCGCTCGCCGCCTACAAGGAGCGGCATGGCAAGCTGCCGGATTGCGCGCTGACGGCGGGTTTGTCCCTCGGCGAGTACACGGCGCTACACCACGCCGGTGCGCTGAGTTTCGCCGACGGCCTGAAGCTGGTGCGCGCGCGCGGCGAGGCGATGCAGGCCGCTTGTGACGTGGCGCCGTCCGGCATGACCTCTGTGATCGGCATGGCGCGCGAACTGCTCGAAGAGATCTGCGAAGAGGTTCGCACGCAGTCCCCAACGCTGGGCGTGATCTGTCTGGCCAACATCAACAGTCCTCAGCAGATCGTGCTGACCGGCGACCTGACTGCGCTGGCCCTGGCGGGCGAACTGGCACAGGCCAAGGGCGCCAAGAAGGTGATCCCGCTGACCGTTGCGGGCGCGTTCCACTCACCGCTGATGGCACCAGCCGCGGACATGCTCGCGCGTGCGCTCGATGAGACCGAGATCAAGGCGCCCTGCATTCCGGTGGTCTGCAACGTCACGGCCAGGCCGACGACCGACCCGGCGCAGATTCGCCAGCTGTTGCTCGACCAGTTGACCCATCCGGTCGAGTGGGTGCGCGGGGTCGAGGCGATGATCGCGGCCGGCGTCGAGACCTTCGTCGAGTTCGGACCGGGCCGTGTACTGACGGGGCTGCTCAAACGAATCGATCGGAGCAAGACCGGCAAGTCGATTGATCTGGTCGAGAAAGAGTAACGGCCATGGCATTCGACTTCGACGGTAAGGCGGTGTTGATCACCGGCGGCTCACGCGGGATCGGCCGCGCGATCGCGGTCGCCTTCGGCGCGGCCGGCGCGCGCGTGGGCATCGTCGCGACCAATCAGCAGAATGCCGAGGCGGCCGCCCGAGCCGTGAGGGAGACGGGCGCGGAGGCCGAGTTTTTTCTGGCCGATGTCAGCGATTCGGACCGCGCGGGCGAGGTCGTCAAGCAGTTCATCGAGCGCTTCGGGCAGCTCGACTGCCTGGTCAACAACGCCGGTATCACGCGCGACAACCTGCTGTTGCGGATGAAAGACGAGGACTGGCAGCGGGTGCTGGACGTCAACCTGACAGGCACTTTTGTCTGGTGTCGGGCCGTTGCGCGGCCAATGCTGAAGAAAAAATCTGGCGTAATCGTCAACGTAAGCTCCGTGGTGGGCTTGACTGGCAACGCTGGGCAGGTTAACTATGCCGCGAGCAAAGCAGGTGTCTTGGCCCTGACACGCTCGGTGGCACGCGAGCTGGGTTCACGAGGAATCCGGGTCAATGCGGTCTGTCCGGGGTTTGTAGAGACCGATATGACCGCAGTGCTGGATGACGAGACGAGGGGTAGTTTGGCCAAGAGCATTGCTCTGGCGCGTTTTGGCAGGTCCGAGGAGGTCGCCGGGGCAGTGCTTTTCCTGGCCAGCGACCAGTCAAGCTATATCACAGGAAGCGTGCTGGTGGTTGACGGCGGCATGACTATGGCGTAAAGAGACCGTCAGAGCTTCCTGAGAATCAAACAATGAGCAAGTCTGGAGGAGTTGGTGTGACGCGGGAAGAAATCACCGATAAGGTTGTCAACATCGTCTGCGAGCAGATGGGTGTCGACAAAGAGAAGGTCGGCCCCGAGACGACGTTTGTCAACGACCTGAAGGCCGACTCGCTCGATACCGTCGAGCTGGTCATGGAATTCGAAGATGCCTTCGACCTCAACATCCCTGATGAGGAGGCGGAGAAGATCCAGTCCGTCAAGGACGCGATCAACTTCATCGAAGAACATCTCTAGTCTCTTCGCTTCGGTAAAACGATGAAGGGACGAAGGGTCGCGATCACCGGGATGGGTGTGGTTACCAGCCTGGGGTCAACGCTGGACGCATTATGGGGCGGGCTGCTCGAGGGACGCAGCGGCATCAGACCGATCCAGCGCATGGATCTGGACGGGATGCGCGTGTCCATCGCGGGCGAGGTCAGCGACTGGGATGCCAAGGCCCATTTTGATACGCGCACGATCCGTCGGCTGGATCTGGTGGCGCAGTTTGCGCTCGTCGCTGCAGAGTCGGCAGTCGCGGATTGCGGCCTCGACTTCGAGGCTATCGATTCGCGTACGGTCGGTTGCATCCTCGGCACGGGCGTCGGCGGACTGGGCGAGATCGAGTCCCAGTGCATGAAGATGTTCGAGAAGGGGCCGCGCCGCGTCAGCCCAATGCTGGTGCCCAAGATGATGGCCAACGCCATCTCCGGCGAGGTCTCGCTGCGCTTCGGCACCCAGGGCCCCAACTACACCACCGTCTCGGCTTGCGCCAGCGGCGGACACGCCATCGCACTGGCGGCGCGCGCCGTGTCCGACGGTAGCTGCGAGGTGGCGATCACCGGCGGCTCCGAGGCGGCCATCGTGCGCATCGGCATGTCCGGCTTCGCCTCGATGAAGGCGCTCTCGACGCGCAACGACGATCCGGAGCACGCTTCCCGGCCGTTCGATGTCGGTCGCGATGGCTTCGTGATGGGCGAGGGGGCCGGTATCCTGATCCTCGAGGAGCTGGAGGCGGCCAGAGCCCGCGGGGCGACGATCTACGCCGAGGTGATGGGGGCCGGATTCAACAGCGAGGCGCATCACATCACCGCGCCCAAGCCTGACGGCTCCGGCGCGGCCTGGGCCATGACCGCGGCCCTCGAGGAGTCGGGCCTGGCGCCCGAGGACATCGACTACATCAACGCCCACGGTACCTCCACGCCGCTCAATGACGTGATGGAGACCAAGGCCATCCGCCGCGCGTTCGGCGACCACGCCGACAAGCTGGTGGTCTCCTCGACCAAGAGCATGATCGGACACCTGCTGGGCGCTTCCGGCGGCGTGGAGACGATCGTCTGCGCCCTCTCGATCAAGAACGACGTCGTGCATCCGACTGCCAACCTGGAGGACCAGGATCCCGAGTGCGACCTGGACTGCGTACCGGGTGGGCCGCGCGAGATGCCCGTGCGCGCGACCCTGAGCAATTCCTTCGGCTTCGGCGGCCACAACGTCGCCGTCTGCCTGGCCAAGCCCAAGTGAGTAGCGACATGACCAGCACCGCTCAGATCGACTGGCTCGACGATTTCGACAAGGCCAGAGAACAGACCAATGGCGGCCTGATGCTGGTCGCCTTCCACAGCCCCCAGTGAGGCGGCTGTGCGCGCCTGGATACCGTGACGTATCCGGACCCGACCGTCAGTAGCCTGGTCAACGAACACTTCACCCCGGTCAAGCTGGACTCGGGGGAGCAGTTCAAGCTGATGCGTCAGCTAGGGCTGCGCTGGCTGCCCGGCGCCGCGATCGTCGACGCCAAGCAGCGCGTGCACCATCACTGGGTCGGCTTCCTGCCGCCCGAACTGTACGCCGTCGAGCTGGCCTTCGGCCGCGCGATGTCCGCCTTCGGCAACAAGCAGCTCGATCAGGCGATCGAGCTGTTCGAGGCCCTGGTCGAGAGCGCGCCGGAGAGCGAACGCGCTCCGGAAGCGCTCTACTGGCAAGGCGTCACGCGTTACCGCAGCAGCGGCGAGCTGTCAGAAGCCAACCGCAGCTGGGGCAGAGTCGTCGAGACCTACGGGTCGAGCCTCTGGGCCCGCAAGGTCGAGATTTTCGCCTAAGCTGCTAGCTGAACGGATTCTCGATGGTCAGCTCGCCTATCTGCTGGCCGTCCTGTAGCTCCTCGCTGTAGAGCCTCTCGCAACCGGCCGCCAGCGCAGCCCCGACGATCCGGGAATCGTAGAACGAGTATCCCCAGCGCTCCTGCAACTCCAGGGCTGTGCGGTACGAGTCGATGCTGGAATGGACCTCGCAGAGCGGGGCGAGCACCCGATCGAGATACTCTGCGGCGTCCCGTCGGGTCATTGGCCGCTCGAACTTGCGGGTCGCGACATTGAGGAATTCCTGCACGACCTGGTAGCTGATCAGGCCCTGCCGCGTGCTCAGCGCCTGACTCACCAGCGTCCTGGCGCGATCCCGCTTGTCCGGCGCGCGGTCATCGAAAGTGTAGATCAAGACGTTCGTGTCGAGGAAGAAGCTACTCATTCAGCTCGTCACGTGAGAACTTGCGCCCCGGCTCGTACTGGCTGAGCCGCTCCATCAAACCCTCATACTCTCCAGCGACCCGCGTCTGGCTGACATAGCGAGCCAGCCAGTCCCGGAACAGCTGGTTCAGCGTAGTATGCTCGGTCTGCGCCTTCTCCCTGGCAACCCTGATCAGCCGCTCTTCAGCCGAGAAGGTGATGTTCTTGAGATTCTGCACGAACATAGTGTACACGATGTTCGTGCAGCTTCAAGCTCCAGTGGATCGCCCGTCAGGCTGCTAGGCGAACGCCTTTTCGACCAGTGGCTGCAATTCGCCGCTGGCATGCATCTCACGGGTGATGTCACAGCCACCGACGAACTCGCCATCGACGAAGATCATCGGGATGGTCGGCCAGTTCTGCGACTGCCGGATGGCGTTCCACTTGTCCGGGTCGTCCAGCACATTGACGGCGCCGAACGGCTTGCCGATCTCGTTGAAGATCTCGACCATCGCGGCGGAGAATCCGCAACGCGGTGTCTCGGGCGTGCCCTTCATGTAGAGCATGATCTTGTTGTCGGCGATCTCGGTCTTGATCTCTTCCTGCACGTCACGGTCCATCGTTAGCCTCCGTATGCCTGTGAGGGGTTTCCCAGCTCTTCGGGCGGGCTGGACCAGGTCTTGATCGAGAGGGCATGTACGGGGGCGCCGCCCCCGACCAGGCCATCGAGGGCTTCGTAGATCTTGCGGTGTTGCTGCAGTCTCGAGAGCCCCTCGAACCCGGCCCAGATCACGTTCGCTTCCAGATGGTCGCCTGTCCCGGTGAAGTCGGTGATATGGACCTGCGCCCCTGGTAGGGCCTTTTCCACGCGCATTTTGACTTCTTCGAGCATCCGGACTCTCCGCTGCTGGGTAGTTAATGGTGATGAAATATTGCGTCTGCGAAAATATATGACAGGTGTGCTGGAGCGTCAACCTTGACTTGGTCCGGCTGCCCTGTTAATCAGGCGCACTTGATGCCACATGACAGACCCTTGCTGGGAATTGGGGCCACCCTGCTCGGCGCCGATCCGGATGGCCGCCTGCTGTTCCGCGGCAAGCCGCTACAGGTCTTCGAGCAGGAACTCTCCAGCGCGCTGCGGCTGGCCGGCGCGGAGCTGATCTTCTTCCCCTTGATCGACAGCGCGCAGCGCGCGCGCCGGCTGATCGGGCTGGTCGACGGTCTGGTGCTGGCCGGCGGCCCCGACATCCATCCGTCGGCTTACGGCGCCAGCGGCGACGCGGTCAAGACCGAGCCGGAGCGCGACCGCAGCGAACTGTTGCTGACCGAGGCCGCGCTCGCGCGCGAGCTACCAATCCTTGGCGTCTGTCGCGGCGCGCAACTGCTCAACGTCGCGTTCGGCGGCACGCTGATCCGCCACCTCGACGGTCATCGGGACGCCGAGATTTACGACCGGCTGGGGCATGAGATCCGGCTGGCGCCCGATTCGACCCTGCGCCAATGGTACGGCAGCGATCGGATCAGCGTGACCAGCGTGCATCACCAGGCCGTGGACCGGCTGGGCGACGGCCTGGCCGCCGTGGGCTGGGCCGAGGACGGTACAATCGAAGCCGTCGAGCTACCGGGCAGCCTGGTGCTGGGGGTTCAGTGGCATCCGGAGTGGCTCACGCACCGCGAGGCGGAGGCGCCGGACCCCGTGTTCGTGCGTTTTTGTGAGGCGGCAGCCCGCTAGCAGTTACGGTCACGGTCAGGCTGTCGTGGGCCGTGACCGTGACCATGACTGTGACCGTCGTGGGGCTGCCCGGGACTGTGGGTTCGTCCGCTTGCTAGGCTTCCAGCACCGGGGTTGGGTTGCGATCGCCGTCGACGGCGACGTAGGTCACGATCGCCTCGGTCACCGGCACCACCTCGCGATTTTCGATTCGCATCGCCTCGACCTTGATCTGGACGGTGACGGAGGTGCGGCCGACTCGCAGCGTCTCGGTGTAGAAGCTGACGATGTCGCCGACGTAGACGGGGGCGATGAAATCGACCTCTTTCATGCCGACGGTGACGAAGTTCTGGTTTGCGTGCTTGCGGCACTCGGCGCCGCCCGCGAGGTCGAGGTGGGAGAGCAGGATGCCGCCGAAGATGGTCCCGTGCTGGTTGGTGTCGCGGGGCAGCAGCATCACTTGAATGGTGGGGATTCGATCGCTCATCGGGCTCTCCTCGGCTGAGATGTCAGGGCACGTTGCATTCAATCCCGGCCTGTGGTAAGGATCAATGGCATTCGATGAACATCGCGGATTTTCTGACTGACGCGGCCGCCCAGACGCCGGATTTGCCCGCCATCCGCTACGACGGATGCCAGCTCAGTTTCTCGGAGCTCGAGGACAAGGCCCACCGTGCGGCCTGCAAGCTGGTCGAACTGGGCATCGAACGCGGCGATCGGGTGGTGCTCTACCTGCCCAACCATCCGAAGTTCGTCATCCTGTATTACGCGATCCAGAAACTGGGTGCGGTGGGGGTGACGCTCAACGCGCTGCTGACCCGGCCCGAGATTGCCCACGAGGTCAACCACGCCGGCGGTCGACTGCTGATCACGACCACCAGTCTCCAGCGCAACCTGCCGCGAGAAGAGGAGCTGCTGACGGTCGAGGCGGTGGTGCTGCTGGACGTGCTGCAGCCGTTCAAGGAGTCGTTCGTGGTGCCGGAGATGGCGGTCGAGCTGCCGGCCAACGCTCAGATGGAGCCGGGCAATCCCGCCGTGATCCTCTACACCAGCGGCACGCTGGCCACGCCGAAGGGCACGACGCTGACGCATGGCAACGTCTGCAGCAACGCCCGCGCGTCGGTGCGCTGTACGGGCATCGGCGTCGACGATCGCGCGCTCTGCTGCGTCCCGCTCTACCACTGCTTCGGCCAGAACTTCATCATGAATGCCACGATCCTGGCGGGCGCCGAGTTGATCCTGCAGCCGCGGTTCGAGCTGGAGAAGATCCTCGAGGTGATCGAGACCGAGCAGGTGACGATGTTCTTCGGCGTGCCGACGATGTACTACCGGATGCTCCAGGCCAACGTGCCGGTGGAGCGTCTGGCCTCGGTGCGCTACTACTTCAGCGCCGCCGCCACGCTGCCTGTCGAGACCAGCCGGGGCTGGCGCGAGCGTTACGGCCTGCCGATCCAGGAGGGCTACGGCCTGACCGAGACCAGCCCGCTGGCCAGCTACAATCACGTCAGCGCCTGGCGCGAGGGCTCGGTGGGGCAGGCGATCGAAGGCGTCGAGATCAAGGTCGTGCACCCGACGACCGGCGATGCGCTGCCGCCGGGTGACCGCGGTGAGATCCTGATCAAGGGTCCCAACGTGATGAAGGGCTATTTCGGCGACGCGGAGGCAACCGCGCAGGTGATGCAGGACGGCTGGTTTCTCAGCGGCGACCTGGGCTACTTCGACGATCAGGGCTACCTGTTTCTGGTGGGCCGACTGAAGGAGATGATCAACCCCGGCGGGGTCTCGGTCAGTCCGCGTGAGGTCGAGGCGGTGCTGCTCTGCCATCCGAAGATCGACGACGTGGCGGTGGTCGGCGAGCCGGATCCCGATCTGGGCGAGACGATCAAGGCGCTGGTCGTGTCGCCCAGCCAGCTCTCGGAGAACGAGGTGATCGGCTTCGCCCGTCAACGGCTGGCCGCGCACAAGGTGCCGCGCGTGGTGCAGTTCGTCGAATCGATCCCGCGCAGTCCCACCGGCATGCCGATCCGCAGGATGCTCAGCGGCCGAATGAAGGCGCCGGGCGAGCCGCCGCCTTTCGGTTAGCGGCTCTTACTTGCCGCTGATCGGTGGCACGCTGGCGCGCTTGAGGAACAGCAGCGCGTAGCTGGTTTTCTCGTGGTCGCCCCAGGCGTTGTCGCGCACTTTCTTGAGCAGCACGTCGGCGCCCTCACGGTACCAGTCGTGCGTGCCGATCTTCTCCAGCTCGAGGAAGACGCCGGTTCTTTCGATGCCGAACAGGTAGTAGTAGTGCCACTCTCCCTGCGGATGCTTCGGGTTCTTCTCGACGCTCCAGTTGTGGGCCAGCCAGGCCAGTCCGCTCTCGATCGCTGAGCGTGCGGCGTAGTGCATGCGCTTGGTGTACTTCCGGTCGCGGCGGCGCATCAACTCTGACTGGCAGAGCAGCACCGAGGCGACGCCGGCGGTGGTCATGCTGCCGGTGGCCGGGTCGCCCTGGACCTGCGGGTCGTAGGCCCAGCCGCGCGCGCGTGTGCGGCCGCGGCTGCCGTAGAACGGCTTGAGATCGCTGGAGCCGCGCTTGCTCTTCTTGCGCTTCTTGTGTCCGAGCAGCTTGACCAGCGGGCCGGTCTTCTCCTGGCGCTGCAGCAATCCGCCGAGCACGTCGCGCCAGATGTGGTTGGGGATCAGCCGGGACAGTCCGCAGCGGCAGGCTGCCTTGAGCGCGAGCAGCACATACTGGATGTGCGAGTTGTCGACGCCGCTGTCGGGGTAGCGCCAGCCCTTGAGTTCCTGCTGGTACTTGCTCACCAGCCACTTGACCGCGTCGGCCATCCACTTCAGCTGCGGATTGCCCGAGACCAGCGTGCGCGTGTAGAACTTCTCCTTGCGCTTGTGGCAGAACGCGGCTTCGATCGCCAGCACCGTCACCGCCACCACGTAGGTCTTTTTGAATGGGATCGTCTTGAGATGCGCGAACCCTTTCTTGATCACGGGGTCGTCGCTGTGCAGGCCGGACTTGCACAGCGCCAGCAGGCTCAGCGCCGTACCGCCGCCTTTCATGCCACCGCGCTCGTTCCACGCGCCCTTGGCATCTTGTTCGCGCTTGAGGTGGGCCACGCCCTTGTCGATCGCGTCGTTGACGCGCTTCTTGAACGGCTTCTCCTGGGCGGCCGCGGGCCAGGCCGTCAGCGCCAGGAGCAGAACCAGCAGTCCTTTGTGCATGTTGCGCATTCTACAGAAAGCGCCGGGGACTGAATAGCGCCCAGGGGTAGTCGACGTCGCGCCCGGTGATGCGCGCGGCCAGCGCCTGACCCGTCGCCATGCCGTAGGCCAGCCCGTGGCCGCACATGCCGGCCGCCACCAGTTGACGCGCGTGGCCGGGCAGACTGCCGATCAGCGGCAGGTCGTCCGCGGTGTGGGCCATGATGCCGCACCAGCTCCCGGCCTGTTCCAGCGGCCCCAGCTCGGGATATGCCGAGTGGAGAAAATCCAGCAGCGCCGCGCCGATCTTCGGGTTGAGGGTGGTATCGGTCAGGCCGCACTCCATCTCCGGCTCCAGGTAGCGCATCCCGCCGATCAGCAGGCGGCCGTCGCTGCGCTGATGCCAGTAGTCATATCCGCCGTTGCTGATGCAATTGGCCAGGATCCCGACAGGCGCAGGCTGCGTCCAGAGCATCTGGCCCCGCACCGGGAAGACCGCCTCGTCGGTCAGGGCCTGCCCGGTGGCGTGGATCACGAACTCGCAGCAGAGCCGACCGGCGCTGGTCGAGATCTGCAGACCGCCGCCGTCGGCATTGCTCACCCCGAGCATGCTGACGCCGAGCTGCAGCCGTCCACCGAGTCGCGAGATGGCCTCGGCCATGCCCTGGGCCAGCAGCCAGGGATCCAGCCGCAGGTGGCCTGGCAGCTCGATGCCACCCAGAAAGGGAGCCTGCGCGGGCAGCGCCCGGGGTTCGCGACCCAGCGCTCGATAGTCGGGCAGCGCGCGCTGCAGTTGCGCCCATTCGGCCGGGCGCCGGGCCAGGTGCGCGAACGGCACGCGCTGCAGCTCGCAGTCGATCGCTTCGCGCGAGACCACCTCGCAGACCAGCTCCTTGCTGTGCCAGAGCATCCGGAACAGCGCCTGGGTTGCTTCGGTGCCCAGCGAAAGAGTCAGCTGATCCGGCAGCTCCGGACCGATCGGGTTGATCTGACCAGCGCTGCGGCCGGTCGCGCCGCATCCGGGGTGTGGCGCGCGCTCGAGCAGGCAAACGTCGACCCCCTCGCGGGCCAGCCAGTAAGCCGCCGAGAGCCCGGTCAGCCCGCCACCGACCACGGCCACGTCGCACTGTGCGACCCATGGCGCGGAGTCCGCGAACGGTTTTTGTGGACTGTTTTTCTGTTGCCAGAAAGAAGGTTGCAAAACCAATGGTTGCTCCCTAAGATCTACGCCTTCCCCAAGGAGAGGCATGGCAAAGATCAAGATCGCACAGAACGAATCGCTCGACAAGGCCCTGCGCCGCTTCAAGCGCATGTGTAATAACGAAGGCATCTTCAGCGAGCTGAAGCGGCATACGTTTTATGACAAGCCCAGCGAAAAGCGCCGCCGTCAGGAAAAGCAACGCCTCAAGGCGATTCGTAAGTACCAGCAAACGCGTTTCTAGTTTGCGTCTGCGGGACCCCGTCGTTCACCGCCCGGGGACCGGTCTGTCCTGATGAAAGTCACCATCAAGGACCTTCCGCCCGACGGAAAGCTGATCGAAGACAGCATTCCGTGCGAGACGCTGGACTTTCCAGATGAGCTGGGCTTTCAATGCCCGATCGCGGTCCGCATCGAGCTGTCGCAATCCGGACGTCAGATCACCGTCAGGGGCCAGCTCAGCACCGTGGTCCAGTTGAGCTGTCATCGCTGCCTGGAGCCGTATGATCTCGCGGTGCAAAGCCAGTTCGAGCACTACTTCCTGCCGCGGCCGGAGCGGGAAGCTTACGCCCAGATGGCGGACCTGGACGAGGCGGAGCTCGGCATGTCCTACTACGACGGAGAGCTGATCGACCTGGGTCCGAGCATCCACGACGCGGTCCTGCTCGAGGTGCCGATGAAGCAGATCTGCCGGGCCGACTGCCCGGGAATCTGCCCCCGCTGCGGCGGGCCCGGCGATGAGTGCAGCTGCAGCCAGCCGGATGAAGACGGTCCGCCCAGTCCGTTCAAGGACTTCTTCCGCGAGCAGGGCCTGCTTTAACGGTCAGTCTTGCTTGCGCACCAGGCGCACCCGCGCGAGGTGCGGAAAAAGACCCTCGGTCGACAGCTCGAGCGAGTGGTCTCCCTCAGACAGGGTCACCACCGCCAGTTTTTGCCAGCGCAGGTTGTCTGTCGTGTATCCGCCGGTCAGCTGCTTCAGGTTGCGCCCTCTGACCGTCTGGTCGACCGTCAGCGTCAGCGGGCGCTCATCGTTGACCGCGTAGTAGGCCCAGACCTCGTAGGCGGCGGGTCGCTGGATCTTGAAACGCCAGGCGCAGCGCGCAGGGTGCAGGCCGCCGTCGATCACCAGGCCCAGGCCGAAGTCCTCGGTGGCGGCTCGATTGAGGTTGCCCTTGCCGTCGATGCCGCGCAGGGTGAGGCCCGGCAAGTGGTCCGGCGTGATCGTCTCGGTCAGCCGCAGCAGCATCCAGTGAATGCCGAGAATCACCAGTTGCTTGCCCCGGGAATCGAGATGCGCGGCGACCGGCTGGTCGTCCATTTGCAGCAGCCGGGCTGAGATCGCCAGCGGGTCGCCGTCCAGCGCCAGCAGCGCGCCGTCGGCGCCGAACAGCAGCACCTCCTGGCGCGGTGGGTCGCAGATCACCATCCGCCCGTCCTCCGCCAGTGAGAGGCGCATCCGCAGCGCGACGCGTCCGAGCTGGATCGTGCGCAGCTGCTTGCCGTCCTTATCGCAGACGACGAGCTGGTGGCGTTGACGGTCCAGGTAAGCCAGGCGGTTGCCGCGAACGGCGACGGCCACCGGCCGGATGCCGCGCACCAACGCCTCGGGGGGGCGGCGGCCGCTGGGGTCGCAGCGATAGAGGGTCTCGCCGGCCAGGTCGGCGACATACACCGCCTCGTCGGTCGCGGCGATGTCGAACGGCTGGGTGAAGCGGCCGCGCAGCGGGCCGAGCATTCGGCCGTCCAGGTCGAAACGGTGGATCGTCGAGCGTCGTCGGTCGAGCAGGTAGATCCGGTCGGCGACGGCCAGGCTCATCTCCTTGGGCAGATCGATCTCGTAACGCTGCTCGTAAACGACCGGCTGGCCGTCCGCGGCGAAGAGGATCGGAGCCTGGGTGATCGGTTTGTCGAGGATCCAGTGTTTGAGCGGGAAGCGGTCCAGATCCAGCATGTAGTAACCGCCGCGGCCGGGGGCCAGATCTTGCAGTGCGCGGTTGGGCTCGTAGGCCGGGCGGGCCGGTACCCGGGTCGACACCGGCCGCAGAAAACTGGACTTCAGCGCGCGTGTCGGCGGTGCGTCCGGCAGCTGGCCCGGTTTCAGCAGCCAGCAGTTGCCGGCTGGCAGCGGGGCCCAGCTTCTGGCTCCAGGTGGAATCCAGCGCAATGGGTGGCCTGGCTTCTCGGGCCGATAGCTGATCCGGTGCAGCCCCGCGGCCAGGCTGACGCGCATCGCGTCTCCCCCGCGGTCGATCTCCTTCACGGTCCCGGCCACGCGGATCCGCGCCTCGATGTTGGCTGGCGGTCGAAAGCGATAGGCCCCAGGGCGTGAAATCAGCAGCAGCGCGTCGAAATCCTCTGCCAGTCGCTCGGGCGCCAGGCGGCGCGCGCGCACCGCCTCGTGCGGCAGGTGATAGGCGACCAGCCTGGGTGCGTGTACGCCTGGCGGCAGGTCGAGTTCGATGGTGCGCTTGCGCGCGCCGAACAGCTCGCCGAGCACCGGCCACCAGGGCTCTCCATTCGAAATCAGCACGAGGTCGCGAGTCAGCGGCCCGTCGGGCAAGGGCCAGACCGTCGGTAGCTGTCGCAGCGACGGGTGGGCCAGGAAGAACTTCGCCAGATAACCGCTGCCGACCAGCTCGGGCGCGAGGTAGACGTCACGCCCGGCCGACTCGGCGAGCGCCCAGCGCAGGATTTGCTGCTCCGCCGGATCCAGCACGCCGGGCGACCAGCGCTCGAGATGGCTGAAGATCGCCGGCACTACCATCAATGCGCCGACCGCCGCGAGGGTCACACCGCCGCCCAGAGCCCGTCTGGGCAGGCCCGAGGCCAGCGCCCGCCAGAGTCCGACCAGGGTCCCGGCCCCGAGCAGATAAAACGGGATCATCACGCCGGTGTAGCGTCGCGGCGAGTAGACATGGAAACGCGCCAGCATGAACGGCAGCGTCATCAGCAAGAGCGTGACCAGCAGCAGCTGACGCCCGTGCGGATCGAGCCGGGCTTCGCGCGGCTTGCAGGACAGGCCGCGCAGGCCGAACAGGAACAGCGCCGGTACGAGGCCCAGGATGATGGCCGGTGTGCCCGCGATCCGCCCGACCAGCCCGGGCAGGCCGAAGACGCTGTGGTACAGCGTGCGGCCCATGTTCTCCAGCAGCGGTGCGATCGAGCGCTCCTCGGAGACCAGGTGGAAGATCGAGTTGATCGAGACGTGCGACATGTACAGCTCCGGGTGGCGCGCGGCGAAGATCAGCAGCGGCAGCGCCACCAGCGTGGCGGCCAGCGCCGTCACGCCGAGCTCGGCCAGACCACGACGGAAGCAGCCCTGGCGCCAGCGAACCCAGACCAGCGCCAGCGCGATGACCAGCGGCAGAATTCGCGCCGCCTCGTAAGTATGCAGGCCCGCGCCGACCAGCAGCCCGCAGGCTGCGCAGTAGATCCAGGCCTGGCGCGAGTTCCGGCTGCGCAGCGCCCGGGCCAGGCAGAGCAGCGCCAGTGCGGTGACCAGTGGCACCAGGATCGGCTGCTTGGCCATGCGCGAGAGATGGATGTGGGCCGGCGAGAGCGCCAGCAGAAAGGCCGCCGCCAGCCCCAGTTGGCGGGAGAACAGCTCACGGCCGAGCAGGTAGATCGCCACCAGCGTCAGCGTGCCGAACAGCGCGGCCGGCATGCGCAGGGCCTCGATCGAGTGTCCGAATAGCTCGAGCGAGAAGCCGAGCAGGTAGATGAACGCGGTCTCGTTGCCGGTCGCCCAGTCGATCAGCACCGGTTCGTAACGGGGCAGGCGTTCGACCAGCGTCAGCCCGATCCAGCCGTTCTGCACGCTGTCGTAGTCGAGCTGTCGGGGATAGGCGCCCAGGCGCCAGAAGCGCAGGAAGGCGCCCAGGAAGAGCACCGCGCCGAGCGCCAGCCAGTGACCGCGATCCTCGGGCGTATCGGTCGGAGAGAATCCGTCGCGAGCGGTCCTGGGGGCGAGCAGCGCCGCGCCGAGCAGCATCAGCCCGATCGCGACCCGGGCCAGCATGCCGCCCTGACCGAACAAGGCGGCGCAGAGCAGCAGGCAACAGAGCGCGACGATTCCTCGGCGAAACCCGGACGGTCGCGTCATGCTACTTCAGGTCGCGGATGATCCGCACCACCACGCCCCGGATCGTCTGGCTGACCTCCTCCTGCTGCTGCAGGACCAGCGGCGGGTGCTGCGGGTTCAGCGGGGCCAGCTCGGTCTTGTCGCCCAGGTCCAGGTAGCGCGCGATCCGGCCCTCGCCGCCGACCAGGATCGCCACCTGGTCGCCGTTCTCAGGCAGCATTCCCTGATCGACGATCACGTAGTCCCCGTGCTGGATCAGCGGGTGCATCTCGTTGCCATTGACGATCAGGCAGTAGCGCGTGGGCGAGTACTCGCGCGGCTCGACCTCCTTGTGGCCGGTCGCCTCCGCCATCGACTCGGCCACCAGACCCTCGGGAACATCGAGGAAGATCGGCAGCCGGGCGGCTTCGGGCGAAGGCAGCAGGGCTGCGCTGCCAGGTCGCTGCTCGCCCGGCAGGTGGCCGAGCAGGTCCAGCAGCAGCTCCTTGTCATTGGCCTCGAGCTCCTCGTACAGGTTGAGCGCGACCTGGCTGAAGACCTCGAAATCGCGGATACCCGAGAGCGCCTCGGCGAAGCTGCGCAGTTGCGCCAGTGCCTCCTCCGGCAACGGCAGGGTGTCCAGATCCCTCGGTCCGCTGGGGCCGAAGATCGGATAGAGCGCGGCGGGCAACAGTCGCTCGACAAGGCTCTTGTGGGACTTTCGCTCCCGTTTGAGCATCCGGTCGAGGCTCAGCACCTTGCGCTGGATGTCGGGCGGAGTCCGCTCCAGATGGGCCACCTCGAGCAGCTTGCTCTCCTCGATGTTGAGCGCTCTGGCGATCTTGCGCACCACCTCGTCGGACGGGGGTGGCTTGCGGCGCGATTCGAGCATCGAGATGTAGGAGCCGGACTGATCGACACGCTCCGCCAGCTGGGCCTGATTCAGGCCGGAGCGCTCGCGATTGTAGTTAAGCCACCAGGCGAAGTCCTTCATGGTCTGGGGCCAATTTTAGCAGCAAGTTTGAGTTCACAAAACCGGGGTGTTGTTATACTCTTCAGCCTTCCTGGATCCTTCGCACTCGCGGAATCCCTGACCCATGCAGCGAATACCGCTGATTGCCGGCAATTGGAAAATGCACATGACCGTGCCAGCCGCGCTCGATCTGGTGGACGGTATCCTCAAGCAGGATACCGACCCAGCGAGGGCCGAGCTAGTGGTCTGTCCGCCTTTTACCTGCCTGGCGGCGGTTTGTCAGCGGCTTTCCGGCAGCGCCGTGCTGGTCGGTGCGCAGAATATGCACTGGGCCGAGGACGGGGCGCACACCGGTGAGATCTCGCCGGGCATGCTCAGCGATCTGGGCTGTCAGCTGGTGATTATCGGCCACTCGGAGCGTCGCGCGGCCGGCGAGACCGACCAGCAGATCAATCAGAAGGTACGCAGCGCGCTGGCGCATGGGCTGCGCCCGATCCTCTGCGTCGGCGAGACGCTCTCGGAGCGGGAGGCCGGTCGCGCACAGCAGGTGGTCGCCAGCCAGGTCCACGAGGGCCTGCGCGTGGTCTCGGCGGACGACATGCTGCGGATCACGATCGCATACGAACCAGTCTGGGCGATCGGCACCGGTGAGGTCGCCACGCCAGAACAGGCGCAGGAAATTCACCGGCATATCCGCACACTGCTGCAGGAGCGTTATGGTGATAGTATCGCCGCGCGCAGCCGTATACTCTACGGGGGCAGCATGAAGCCGGGTAATGCAACCGGCCTGCTCGAACAACAAGACATAGATGGAGGACTGATCGGTGGGGCGGCTCTGCAGGCTGAGAGCTTTGTTCAAATCGCCCTCGCCGTCGGATAGTTTCATGGCACTACTACTGAGTATCTTCAAGGTGGCGTTCATCATCCTCGGCCTGATGTTGATCGGGCTGATCTTGCTGCGCCGTCCCGAGGGCGGCGGTGGGCTGGGCGGCGCCTTCGGCGGCAGCAGCTCCGAGGCGGTCTTCGGTGTCAAGGCGGCGCAGACCCTGGACAAGATCATCGCCAGCGTCGCGCTGGCCTTCTTGATCGTCGGCACGCTGATGCACACCAAGCTGCTGCGTCCGTCGGGACTGGAGAAGTTCAAGGAAGGCAAGAAGTCGGCACCCGCCAAACCCGGCAAGGACGACAAGGACAGCGAGAAGGAAGGCAAGAAGTAGACGCTCATGCAGAGCATGACCGGCTATGCCAAGGTTGTACGCGAGGATGAGACTGCCCGGGTCACGGTGGAGCTCAAGTCGCTCAATAACCGTTTCCTGAAGGTGATGCTCAACCTGCCGCCCGGCATGACCTGCTTCGAGACGGCCGTGACCAAGACGATCAAGAACGGCGTCCTGCGCGGCACGGTCAGCCTGAGCCTGCTGTACGAGCTGTTCGATCGGCCCAGCGAGTTCTCGATCGACAAGCAGACGCTGCGGCAGTATCGCGACCACCTCGCCGAGCTGTTTGCCGAGCTCAGCATCAGCGGCGGCGTCAGCCCGGACACGCTGGTCCAGCTACCGGGCGTGATCGAGTCGAAGGAAATCTCCGACCAGACAGTGGAAGCCAGCTGGCCCCAGATCGAGACTGCCCTGCGCGAGGCGCTGAAGCAGCTCTGCGAGATGCGCGCGGTCGAGGGGCGGAATCTGTACGACGATCTGGCGGGCCACCTGGCCGCGACACGCGACGTGATGCGGCGCATCAGCGAGCGGGTGCCCCACATGGTGGGCGATTACCGGGAGCGGCTGCGAAACAAGTTGCAGGAAGTGCTCTCGGCCGAAGGCGTCGAGCTGTCGCCCGCCGATATCGCTCGCGAGGTGGCCATCTATTCCGAGCGGATCGACATCTCGGAAGAAGTCTCGCGAATCGGCAGTCATCTGGAGCAGTTCGAGGAGACCCTGGAAGCCGACGGGGAGATTGGTCGCCGGCTCGAATTCCTCGCGCAGGAGCTGTTTCGCGAGGCGAACACGATGGGGGCCAAGAGCGGCGACGCCGAGGTCAGCCGGGCCTGCATCGAGCTGAAGTCGCTGCTCGAGAAGGTCAAGGAGCAGCTGCAGAACGTCGAATGATCAGGTCGCATCCTGTCAAGCTGGTCGTGCTGTCGGGGCCTTCGGGTGTCGGCAAGAGCACGCTGGTCGCGGGACTGCGTGACGACCCGCAGGTCTTCTGGTCAGTTTCCGCCACGACCCGCGCGAGCCGGTCCGGCGAGGTGGATGGCACCCACTACCACTTCCTCTCGGTCGAGGCGTTCGAGAAGCTGCGGGACTCCGCCGGTTTCCTGGAGCATGCGACCGTGTTCCAGAACTTCTACGGAACGCTACGCGAACCGATCGAGCAGGCGCTCGCGTCGGGCCAGATCCCCCTGCTCGACATCGACGTGCAGGGGGCCCTACAGGTGATGGAGCAGGATCTGCCAGCCCTGTTCATCTTCATCAAACCGCCCAGCCTGGCGGAACTCGAGACACGCCTGCGCGCGCGTAAGTCGGACAGTGATCGCACGATAACCCTGCGCGTCGCCCGCGCGCAGGATGAGATGCAATATGCCGAGCGCTACGACCACGTGCTGACCAACGACGATCTGGGGCGGGCCCGCGCGGAGCTCAGCGACATTCTCGAAAAAGAAATCGGCTGGCGTCCGGGAGCGGCCAGGTGAGCCGCATCCTGCTGGGCGTCAGCGGCTCGATCGCGGCCTATCGCGCCTGCGAACTGGCGCGCGAGCTGGTCAAGGCCGGCGACGACGTGCAGGTGCTGATGACCCAGGCGGCGACGAAGCTCGTCGGGCCGCTGACCTTCCACAACCTGACGGGCAACCCGGTCTGCCACGAGCTGTTCGCCGCGGAGAGCTACTTCGCTCACCTCGAGGCTGCGCGTGAGTGCGACCTGGCGCTGATCGCGCCGGCGACCGCGAACTGCCTGGCCAAGCTGGCGCACGGGATCGCGGACGACCTGCTGAGCACCGCGATGCTGGCCGTCACGGCCCCCGTCGTGATCGCGCCCGCGATGAATACCCGGATGTACGACCACCCGGCGGTGCAGGCCAATCTTGCCCGCCTGGTCGAGTTCGGCCACACCATCGTTTCGCCGGACGATGGTGCGCTGGCCTGCGGTGAGTACGGCGTCGGTCGGCTGGCGGATCTCTCGCAGATCCTCACCGTCGTTCGCGGACTGCTCTAGTGCCGTTCGCAGGCCGCTGTGAGGCCTGGGGTGCGAGCTTGCCGGACCAGGCCGGGTTCGAAGCTTGCTGGGATGCGTACGAAGCAGGTCTGACGCTGCTCGATATGGCCTATCCCGGCGACGCGGATGTCGCGCAGCTGGGCCTGCTGCTCGGCGGGCTGCATGACCTTCGCCAGCAGATCCGCGGGCAGGAGGAGGTGGATGCGCTGCTGTTCGACCGGCTGGTCTTTCTCGAGAACCAGGTCGAGGAGCTGCGGGCCGACACCGGGATGCCCAAGCGCAGCCTGGCCGGGAAACTGCAGTCGATCCTGCTCGGCCTGGAGCAACTGGAGCTGCTGCTCGAGGCGGGTTCGGACGCGGCCGGACACATGAGCGGCGACATCAAGCGGCTGAGCCGCGAGATCTCGCGCTTCTCGGACGAGTCGCCGCGGGAGGCGGTCAAGCTCAGGACGCGCCATCGCGAACTGGGCGAGCAGATCCTGCGCGAGCAAGTGGCGCGCGAGGTGGCGCAGCTGGCGGAGCCGATCCAGGCCGAAGACGGCGAGACGGCACTCTGGCGGCATCTGGCTCACCTGGACAAGCTGCGCGAGCAGTGCGAGCAAGCCGGCGAGCTGGAGCGGGGCGCGCAGCTCGATCGCAGCCGCGAGAAGCTGTTCGCCGACCTGTCTGTCTTGCTCGAGGCGATGCCGGAGCAAGCGCGCCGGACCTGGGTCGACAAGATCGCGGTCGGTGAGCTGGACCTGGTCGACGAGCGGGATCTGGTGGACGAGGTGTTGACCTCGATCGAAGACAAGCCGCTGGAGGCGGCCAGCGGGCTGCTCGAGCGCGCGCGTGAACGGGTCGAATTCCTCGCGTCGCACCGGCCGGCGGGCGGTGACAAGACGGTACCGAAGATGCTCGCCCGCTGCCGCAAGCGGCTGTTCAACGAGTGGGTCGAGAAGACGATTCACACCCGCCTGGAGGCCAAGTTCGGCCACCGCTTCGTCAGCCTGCTCGAGAACACCGTGCTGTTCCTGATCCTGGCGGTCTGTGCCCTGCTGCTGGGGGAGCTGATGAGGGGCTGGGACCGTCTGGAGATCAAGCGGCTGGCCTACCTCGACGCCGGCATCTGCCTGGTCTTCCTCTTCGAGTTCTTTCTCAAGCTCTACCACTCACCAGCGCGCGGCAACTACTTCCGTCGGCACTTCCTGGTCGACTTCCTGCCCTCGCTGCCATTCGGGCTGGTGGCGGTCTGGGCCGGCGTGGCGGGTGGCAGCAAGGCGAGCGGCGCCGGCGCGGTGCGTGCGGCCCGGATCGCGCGCTTGCCGCGGTTCGCGCGTTACATCCGCGTGGCCCGTCCACTGATCCGGGTGGCGCGGGTCGCAATCTTCGGGCTGCGTGGACTGGATCGTGTCGTCGCGCGCTACGGCTCGCTGATCAACCGCAACATCGTCTTCTTCGATGCCCCGGCCGAGGGCGAACACATCGACCTGCACTACCGACTCAACTCGCTGCAGTTGAAGGTGCGCGGCGTCTTGCGTTCTGTCACGGGCCAGCTCGATCCGGTGCTGCGCACGCAGTTCATCATGCGTCGGATGGAGATGGTCGAGGCGCGGATTCAGATGTTCGAGATCCACGCCGGGCTGACGCAGGACCAGGCCCAGCTGGGGCACCACCGCGACATTCGGGTCGAGCAGGTGATCGAGGCGCTGATGCGGCTGGATGCCGACGGCCTGGAGGAGCAGTTCGGCACCGATTTCACCCGGCGGGTGGCGCGTGTCACGATGCTCGCGTCGCTGCCCTTCCTCCGGCGGCTGCCGCTGTTGCGGGACGTCGCGCGCGCCCGCGAGCAGGCGCAGGACGAGAGTGACCTGCTGACGCGCAGCGCGCACGCTCTGGGACGAGGCATGGAACGCACGCTCTCGACGATGTACTGGCTGGCCGATCTCTACGGGGTGATCAGCGCATCGTTGATGGTCGATCGCCTGGGCGCGATGATCGCCAAGGCGACCCAGCGACCGGCCAAGCGGCTGTTGATCCTCGGCCTGCTCGTTGCGTTGCTGACCGGTCTGGTGCAGGTGGTCGCGTGGGGCCAATTGATCACGTTGCTCGGGACGGTGCGCAAGTTTGTCGGTCTGCCGATCATCGTGCTCGGCATCGTCTGCTTTGTGGCGATGGTCCTGGGACGCTGGTTCCAGCGGGTGGCGGGGCAGGCGGGCGACTTCTATGCTCGCGCCGCGGAGGCGCAGTTCCTCGGCTTGATCAAGCTGGTCAAGCGGACCGGCATGGAGGATCACGGAAAGTTGCTCGAACGGCGAATCCTCTCGCCCGAGGCGCGCGTCACGGGCCGTCGTCGGCCCGGGACCCAGGTGGCGCGCAAGATGCACTTCGCCGAGCGCATGGCCGCGGTGCTGGACGAAGATGGCAAGGTCGAGCCAGGCGGGGCGGCCGAGCGCGTTGCGTTGCTCTACCGTCACTACCTGGACGGCGCGCCCTTGCATCGCAGCGGTTCGACGACGACCAACCAGCTGCTGGGCAACCTGGTGCTGGACAATGTGCTCAAGGAGCGGTTGCAGCTCAAGCGCAAGCAGCTGAAGAGCCTGGCGAAGCTGGATCTGGAGCGCTCCCGTTCGATCCTCGGACCGTACCTGTGGTTCAACTTCATCACGCTGGCCGTGGCGCAGCGCACGGCGCGGCTGGTGGTGGAGTTCAACATCCACTCCGTCGCGCAGGACGAACGCGAACTGTACGACCCGGAGGAGCTGGCGGCCGTGGACGCCTGGCTCGAGGCACGCCGCAACGGCGGTCGCAGTGGGCGGGCCCAGAAGCTGGACAAGCTGTACCGCACCACCGCCTTCACCGCGGTCGACTTTCTCACGCGCGATCCGGAGCGGGATCAGATGATCGCGGAGAAGTTCGGCGAGGGGCTGGGGCAGCAGACACAGCTCGAGCGGCGGCGGATGATCCGCGAGGTGTTCGGCACCTATCCGTTCAGCAGCTGGCCCAAGGCGGACCGCTCGATCAACCTCTACGATCTGTACTGGCGCTATCTTGGTGGTGCGCGGGCGCTATTGTTTCCGCTGGTGATGGGCTGGAAGCTGCTGCTGCTGCTGCTGTACCTCTTGCGGCGTCTGCTCGGGGTACTAGGCGACCTGCTCAATCCGACCGCGGGCATGGGCGCGCGCGATCTGGCGAGTTCCAGCTACGCCGTGGCGCTACGCAAGATCAACCGGATGCGCAAGCCGGTGTTCATGGCCGCGACGCAGCTACGGGCCCGCTTCGACGTGGAGTACATGAACCTCTCGCTGCCTGGCATGAGCAGCTCGGGACTGGAGCACCACACCTTCGAGGAGGATCTGCGCTTCATCGGCGCGCTCGAAGAAGAGCTGGACTGGTACATGCAGACCAAGCGGGAGCACCGCCTGGCGCTGCAGACGCTGGCGGAGTTTCTGCGGGCGGAGAACTGGGAGGGGGACGGACTGGAGCGCTGGCTGGAAGCGCGCAGTCCCGGTCTGGGCCGTCGGGCGCGCGAGGCGCTGCGCGCCAGTGCGATCGCCTTCGGCATCGACTACCAGTCGGTCAGCACGCTGACCCAGCTCGAGCTCTCGATCCGCGCCGGAATGGCGCAGGCCGTGATGTTCTCCGGCACGCCGCCGCAGGCACGGATGCAGCTGATTCGCGGCAGGCTGATTCGCGGGCTGCTGATCTGGACGCCGCGGTCGTTCATTCGCCGGCGCGCGTTCGATCGTTACTGGGCTGCCAACTGCGGCGACCAACCGGAGCGGGAGCGGCAGTTCTGCCGCAAGTACGCGCTGGCCGACCCCCGGGGACTCGGTCACGACTTGATGCAGGCGCGGCGGCACGGCAACGCGCCGATGCAGCAGGTGCGGCAGATTGTCCAGCGGATCTGCAAGAACCCGACGACCTGGACCCAGCAGCTGTTGACGATCCGCGCGGTCCAGTCGCTGGCGATGCTGGACGTACTTTCTGATCGTCAGATCGTACGGGATCTGGGAGAATATCAAGATGCGCCGCAACCGCCCCAGCCGGTCGTCTTGCCCCGCCTGTAACCGGCTGCTCGGGGCGTTGCTGCTGCTGCTGCTCTGCGCGGCCGCTGCCGAGGCCCAGGACTTACCCAAAGGTTGGCGTCTGGTCCGGCAACTGGATGCCCGCAGCCTGCTTGCAGCCGACTCGCGAGGCGTGCAGGTTGTCTGCCATTCCGGCTGGTCTTACCTGAGGCGCAACAAGTCGGGGCACCACGAGTTCAAGGCGGCCGCTGACGCGGCGGTGATGATCTGGGTGCCGGCCGGTGCGTTCCTGCGCGGCAGCAAGGGCCCGATGCGCAAGCGGAACAGCAAGGGCGTGGTCCAGATCATGCGCGCGGGCGAGGGCTACCGGGACGAGTGGCCGCAGCGCAAGGTCCAGCTCGACGGCTACTACATCCAGAAGCACGAGGTGAGCTGGCGCCAGTGGGCACGCTTCGCGGCGGCCCAGGCCAGGCAACGCAAACCCAGTCGCCCCGCCTGGGCCAGGGACGACCACCCGGTGGTCGACGTCACCTGGGACGATGCAGTGGCGTATTGCCGCTGGGTCGGGCGACGGCTGCCGAGCGAGGCGCAGTGGGAGAAGGCCGCCCGCGGCGGGAAGGGACAGCGCTATCCCTGGGGCGGGCAGGCGCCGGATGAGCGCGGGCTGGCCAACGGCCGCTTCGAGAGCAGCGTCGACGACAAGGCGCCCAAGTCAGGCTCGTTGCAGGAGCGAGCGCTGGCGCTCTTCCCGCTGGTGCGTCAGCCAACGGACGGCTACTCGCACAGCGCGCCGGTGACCGCCTTTGCCAGGGGCGCCAGTCCGTACGGCTGCCTCAACATGGCCGGCAATGTCTGGGAGTGGTGCGCAGACGCCTACCAGGTGGACTACTATCCCTCCAAGCAGTCGCTCAATAACCCCAGGGGTCCGAAGGTCGCTGACCCCGGCACAGGCAAGGCTGGCCGTCCGGACCGAGTCGACCGCGGCGGCGCCTACGACGTCGGGGCCGGGCACCTGCGGGTGACCTACCGCGGCCGTCGCGCCCCAGGAGCCAGAACCAGCAGCCTGGGTTTTCGCAGCGCTCGCTAGCTAGTGGAGATTCGCGCAGCGAATTCTCCACACTATTCCTGACTCACCCCA